>DATBIO010000272.1:0-72331 GCA_036556965.1 Vicinamibacteria bacterium | reverse complement strand
TCCTCGAACTCCTCCTCGTCGTCGTCCTCCTCGTCGTCGTCGTCCACCTCGTCGTCGAGATCCTCGTCGTCCTCCTCCTCGTCCTCGTACTCCTCGTCGTCGCCCAGCCTAAGGATGTCGTCCTTCCTCATGATGGCCTCCCTTGCGAGGTGGATCGCGAAGCGCGCGCCGGCGGCGGCCCGCGCCTCCCGGCATTCTAATTCGATCCGTATTATCCTTCCCCGGCCATGATCATCGTGTGTCCCAACTGCCAGGCCCGCTACAAGTTCGACGAGGCCAAGCTGGGCGGCCGGCAGCGTGCGAAGACCCGGTGCACGAAGTGCGGGGGCAGCATCGAGATCGAGAACCCCCACCTCGGCTCGCACACCCTGCCCCCGGGGGTGCTGCCCGCCGTGGACGACACGCCTCCCCCTCCCGAGAGCCGCCGCCCCGCGGCGGCGATGCCGGCGGACGGTACCGTCACCGGCAAGGACCTGCACAGGATGGGGATGCTGGAGCTGCCCAAGGACAAGCGCTTCTCGGTGGCCGTCATCCAGGGCGAGGGCACGGGCCAGATCTTCCAGATCAACAAGACGCGCACCATGATCGGGCGGCTGGGGGCGGAGGCGGACATCCACGTGGACGATCCCGAGTGCTCCCGGCAGCACGCGGTGATCGAGATCCTCGGCGAGACGGCCATCCTCCGCGACCTGGAGTCCACCAACGGCACCTTCGTGGACGTGGACCGCATCGAGCAGCAGGTGCTCCAGAACCAGATGGAGTTCCGCATCGGGAGCCACGTCCTGATGTTCATCATCACGGACGTGGAGTAGGGCGGCGGAGGAGGACTTCCGGGCGCAAGCCCGCCGGGTCGCGGACTGGATCGCCGACTACCTGGGCGGGGTGGAGCGCTACCCCGTGCTGTCCACGGTGGCGCCGGGCCAGGTCCGCGATTCCCTGCCCGCCTCCCCTCCCGCCGAGCCCGAGCCCTTCGCGCGCGTGCTCGAGGACTTCGAGCGCCTGATCGTCCCCGGCCTCACGCACTGGAACCACCCCGGGTTCCTGGCCTACTTCGCCAACTCGTCTCCCGGCCCCGCGGTGCTGGCGGAGGCGCTGGCCGCCGCCCTCAACGCCAACGGGATGCTGTGGAAGACCTCGCCCGCGGCCACCGAGCTGGAGCTGGTCGTCCTCGACTGGCTGCGCCAGCTCCTCGGCCTCCCCGAGGGGCTGTTCGGCACCATCCACGACACGGCCTCCACCTCGACGCTGGTGGCCCTGGCCGCCGCCCGCGAGGCGGTGCCGGGGCTGGAGGCGCGCCGCCGGGGCCTCGCCGGGCAGGCGCGCCTGCGCATGTACGCCTCGGAGCACGCCCACTCCTCGGTGGAGAAGGCGGGCATCGTCCTCGGCATCGGCCAGGAGGGCCTGCGCACGGTGCCCGCCGACGCCGACCTGCGCATGGACCCGCAGGCCCTCCGCCGCGCCGTGGCCGAGGACCGCCGGGCGGGCTGGACCCCGTTCGCCGTCACCGCCACCGTGGGCACCACCTCCGCCACCAGCATCGACCCCGTGCCCGCCGTGGCCGACGTGTGCGCCGACGAGGGGCTGTGGCTGCACGTGGACGCCGCCTACGCCGGGAGCGTGGCCGTGGTGCCCGAGATGCGCTGGGTGCTCGAAGGCTGCCACCGCGCCGACTCCCTGGTGGTCAACCCGCACAAGTGGCTCTTCGTCCCCCTCGACCTCTCCGTGCTCTACACCCGGCGCCCGGAGACGGTGCGTGCCGCCTTCAGCCTCGTGCCCGAGTACCTGCGGACGCCGGAGGACACGGTGGCCCCCAACCTCATGGACTACGGGGTCGCGCTCGGACGCCGCTTCCGCGCGCTGAAGCTGTGGGTCGTCCTCCGGGTGCTGGGGGCGCGCGGCGTGGCCGACCTGCTCCGCGGCCACCTGCGTCTCGCCGCGCGGTTCCGCTCCTGGGTGGAGGCGGACCCCGCCTTCGAGGTGTGCGCCCCCTCTCCCCTCTCCGTCGTCTGCTTCCGGGCGCGCTTCCCGTCCCGCGAGCCCGCCGAGGCCGACCGCGCCAACGAGGCGCTGATGGAGGCGGTGAACCGCAGCGGCGAGGTCTACATCTCCCACACGCGGCTGCGGGACCGCACCGTGCTGCGTCTGGCCATCGGGAACATGGGCACGCAGGAGCGCCACGTCCGCCGCGCCTGGGAGCTGCTGCAGCGGGAGACGGCCCGGCTCACGGGCTGAGGCCGCCTCTCCCCCCGGCTATACTCGGCTCGATGCGCGTCGTGGCGGCGATGTCGGGAGGGGTGGACTCGTCCGTCGCCGCCGCCCTCCTCCACGAGCAGGGGCACGAGGTCGTGGGGATCTCGATGCAGCTCCACGACCAGAGCGAGGGGAGGGGCCCCTCCTTCGGGCGCTGCTGCGCCCTCGACGACCTCCACGACGCCCGGGCGGTGGCGGGGGTCCTGGGCATCCCCCACTACGTGGTGAACCTGGAGCAGGCCTTCGCGGACGCGGTGGTCAGCCCCTTCCTGCGCGACTACCTGGAGGGGCGCACGCCCATCCCCTGCGCGCGGTGCAACACCGACGTGAAGTTCGAGGCCCTGGTGGAGAAGACGCGGTCGCTCGGCATCCAGCACGTGGCCACCGGGCACTACGCGCGCAAGGACCACGACGAGGCGGCCGGGCGCTGGCGGCTGCGCAAGGGCGCCGACCCTGCGCGGGACCAGTCGTACTTCCTGTTCGGCCTCCGCCAGGAGCAGCTGGCCATGGCCCTCTTCCCGGTGGGCGACCTGCCCAAGACCGAGGTGCGCCGCCTGGCCGCGGCGCGGCGGCTGCCCACGGCGGACAAGCCGGACAGCCGCGAGATCTGCTTCGTTCCCGACGGCGACTACGCGGGCTTCGTGGAGCGGCAGGCGGGCGGCGGCCCCGCCGGCCCCATCGTGGACGGCGAAGGACGGGTGCTCGGCGCCCACCACGGCGTGCACCGCTTCACCGTGGGCCAGCGGCGCGGCCTGGGGCTGACGGCGCGCCGGCCGCTCTACGTCCTCGCGGTGGAGGCGAGGTCGGCCACGGTGACGGTCGGGGAAGAGGAGGCGCTGGCCGGCGACCGGCTCCTCGGCCACGACGTCAACTGGATCTCCATCCCGCCCCCCTGCCGGCCGGTGGAGGCCGCGGTTCGCATCCGCTATCGGCACGCGGAGGCCGCGGCCACCGTCACTCCCCTGCCGCGGGGGCGCGTGGAGGTGCGCTTCCGGGACCCCCAGCGCGCCATCACCCCGGGACAGGCCGCCGTCTTCTACGACGGCGACGTCTGCCTGGGCGGCGCCTGGATCGAAGCGGCCGGCCGTTGAGCGTCGCCGGACGCGGCGGAGCGCGCTGACCTGCGCGAGCCTTCGCGGCGGGCGCGCCTCGTCGTCGTCGCCGCCGGCCTGATCCTCGAGCAGGTCGTCCTCATCGGGCCCTCTCTCGCCGGGGCCCGCATCCTGCTCCCCCTCGACACCCTGCGGGAGCCCCGCGTCTACCTGCCCGCCGACGCGGCGGGGGCGCGCGGCGCCCACGACCCCGTGCGCTCCGACCTCGTCCTGCAGATCGAGCCCTTCCGGCGCTTCGCGGTGGCGGAGGTGCGGGCGGGGCGGGTGCCGCTGTGGAACCCGCTCAGCTACGCGGGCGCTCCCTTCCTGGCCGCCAACCAGCCCGCGGTCTTCTCGCCGTTCCGACTCCTCGACTACCTGTGGCCCGATCCCCGCGTGATCGCCTGGGGCCAGCTCGCGCAGGCGCTGACGGCGGGCGCGGGGGCCTATCTCTTCTTCCGCCGCGCGCTCGGACTCCGCTTCCCGGCGGCCGCGGTGGGCGCGTGGGCCTGGCCGTTGTGCGGCTTTCTCGTGCTCTGGTCGGGGTACCCGAGCGCGGCCACCGCGTCCTGGCTGCCCTGGGTGCTGCTCGCCGTGGACCGGGCCCTGGCCCTTCCCGGCCCGCGGTCGGGCCCCCTCCTCGCCCTCGCCGTGGCGGCGACGCTGGTGAGCGGGCACGCGGGGGTCGGCGCCCAGGTCCTCATGGGCGCCGCGCTCTACGCGGGCGCGCGCTGGGTCGCCGGGCGGCGTCGCCCCCAGGCGCGGCGCGCGCTGGCCACCCTCGTCCTCGGCTTCGCGCTGGGGGCCGCGCTCTCGGCCGTGCAGAGCCTCCCCACCCTGGACTACCTGCGCTCGAGCGCGCGCGTCGCCGCGCGCGCGGCCGGCGGGGCGGAGACCGAGGCGGCGGGGGGGGCGGCCCTCGTCCAGACGGTGCTGCCCTACTTCCACGGCTCCACACAGACCGGCTCCCTCTACCTGGCGCCGGGAAACCGGGCGGAGAGCGCGGCCGCCGGCTACGGCGGCCTCATCCTCGCCCTCGTCGCCGCGCCCCTCGGCTTCCTCGAGCGCCGTCGCCGGGGGCACCAGGCGTTCTGGGCGGCGCTGGCCCTCCTCGGGCTGGCCCAGGTGCTGGGGGCGGGGCGCGCGCTGGAGTCGCTGCCGGCCACCCCGCTCGCGCTCCTCCGCAACAACCGCCTCGTCCTCTGGACGGCCTGGGCCGTGACCGCCGCCGGCGCCACCGGCCTCGACGCCCTGGGCGCCGGCTGGCGGGGCCTGTCCGGACGCGCCGCCGTCCTCCTCGCCGTCGCGCCGGCCGCGCTCGGCGCGCTCAGCGCCTATCGCGCGGTGGTGCCGGCCCCCGCCCTCGTCGCGGAGCTGTCGCGCGCGCAGGAGTGGCTGGACTCCGGGCGGCCCCTGGGTCCTCCGTACCTCGACGGCCAGAACCTCGCTGCCATCCGCCGGTGGTTCTCCCGCCGTCACCTGGCGGGGGCGGCCGCCTGCCTGGCCGCCGTGGCCGTGGTGGCCCTGGCCCGCGCTCCGCGACAAGGTCCGGGGCTGGTGTGGGCGGCGGGCGCCCTGCTGATCGCGGAGATGACGGCCAACGCGCGCGGCGTGCAGGCCCAGTCCGACCCCGCGCTCTACTACCCGCCGGTGCCGGCCCTCGCCGCCCTCTCCGCCGCCGGCGGGCGCGCGAGCGGGGTGTTGTGCCTGCCCAGCGCGCTGAACGAGGTCCACGGACTGCGCGACGTGCGCGGCTACGACGCCGTCGATCCCCGGCCCATGGTCGAGCTGCTGGCCCTGTTCCGTGACCCGCGCAGTCCCGCCCCCGACTACGCGGCGGTCCAGTGGTTCGCGCCCTTGGACTCCCCCCTCGCCGACATGCTGGCGCTGCGCCACCTCATCCACCGGGGGGCGCCCCCCGAGGGCGTGCGTCCGGCCGTGGCCAGCCCCGACTACTGGGTGGTCGAGCGTCCCACCGCGCTGGGCCGCGCCTTCGTTCCGCGGCGGGCGGTGGCCGTGGAGCCGGGCGACGTCCTCGACCTCCTCGCGCGCCCCGACTTCGACCCGCGTGCCGTGGCCTACGCCCCGGCCCTCGCCCCGGCGCCCCCGGGACCCGTCTCGGGCACGGCGCGGATCACGGCGGAGTCTCCCGGCCGCATCGAGCTGGAGGCCACCACCGACGGCCCGGGCCTGGTGGTGGTGTCCGAGCAGTGGGACGCCGGGTGGCGGGCCCGCCTCAACGGCGCCCCCGCACCCGTGCTGCGCGTCAACCACGCGCTCCAGGGCGTGGTCGTGGGCGGGGGCCGGTCGGTGATCGCGCTGCGCTACCGGCCGCGCTCCTTCCTCGCCGGCTGCGGCATTGCCGCGGCCGCCGCCGGCTCACTTATGCTCTGGAGCCTCGCGTTCCGCCGAGCGAAGGAGGAGATCGCCCCGTGACCCACCGGTACCGCGCCCACGCCGCCGCCGCCCTGCTCACCCTGGCCGTGCCCTCCGCCTCTCCCGCCGACCAGCCCCCCGAGCCCGGCTACCGGGAAGCGGTGGCCGCCGCCACCACCGAGCCGCGCTTCCTGTCGCCGTGGGTGGCCGACCTGCCCGCGCATCCCACCGTCCCGTCGCCCCTGGACTTCCTGGGCCACATCGCGGGCGCGCCCGGCGAGCTCTCCGACACGAAGAAGGTCTACGGGTACTTCCGCGCGCTGGACGCCGCCTCCGAGCGGGTCATGGTGGAGGTCATCGGGCGCACGGAGGAGGGACGCGACATCCTGCTCGCCTTCGTGGGCGACGAGGCGAGCCTGCGCCAGCTCGAGACGCACCGGCAGGACATGGCGGCCCTCAGCGACCCGCGGCGGACGGACGAGGCGGCCATGGAGCGGGTCGTGGGGCGCGTGAAGCCGCTCTACTTCCTCCACGGCGGGCTCCACTCGCAGGAGACGGGCAGCCCGGAGATGCTGATGGAGCTGGCCTACCGCCTGGCCGTCTCGGACGCGCCGCCCGCCAAGCAGATCCGCGACAGCCTGATCGTGATGATCAACCCCGTGGCGGAGCCGGACGGCCGTGACCGCATGGTGGAGTGGTTCTACCGCCACCTGAAGGGGCGCACCGACTTCGACGACCTCCCGCCGCGCTCGCCCCCCTACTGGGGCAAGTACGTCTACCACGACAACAACCGCGACGGCATCCAGCGCAAGCTCGCCCTCACCCGCGCCACCCAGGACACCTTCCTCAAGTGGCACCCGATCGTGGTCCACGACCTGCACGAGTCCATACCGCTGCTCTCCGTGTGGACGGGAACGGGGCCCTACAACCCCAACCTCGATCCCTCCACCACCACCGAGTGGCACCCCATCGCCTTCCACGAGGTGGCCACCCTGACGGCGTTCGGCATGCCGGGCGTCTGGACCTGGGGGTTCGGCGAGGGCTGGGCGCACTTCTACGCCGACTCCGTGGCCATCAACCACAACGCCATCGGCCGCGGCTACGAGACCTTCGGCAACCACACCGCGGAGACGGTGCAGCGGCGCCTGGACCCCGAGTCGGAGCGCTACACCGGCAAGCCGGTCACGGAGCCCGACTGGTACCGAACGTCCCCCCCGCCCAAGTCGTTCCGCTGGTCCCTGCGCAACAACACGAACTACATGCAGACGGGAGTGCTCGCCGCCCTGCAGTACGCCAGCCTGCACGGGCAGGACATGCTGCGGAACTTCTGGCGGCGCGGGGCCAACGCGGTGCGCCGCGGCGCCTCCGAGGCGCCCTACGCCTTCGTCATCCCGGAGACGCAGGACGACCGGAGACGCCTGGCCGCCCTGGTCAACCTGCTGCGCGCGCACGGCATCGAGGTGCACCGGGCCAGCCAGGCGCTGAAGATCAAGGAAGGCGAGTTCCCGGCGGGCACCTTCGTGGTGCGCCTGGACCAGCCGTATCGCGGCTACGCGCTGGACCTTCTCTCCCCGCAGAAGTGGCCGGCGGACAAGGCGCCCTACGAGCCCTACGACGACGTGGCCTGGGCCTTGCCCTTCTCCTACGGCGTGGAGGTGAAGGCGGTGGCGGACGCCGCCGTGCGCAAGGCCGCGCTGGCCCCCGTGGCCGAGGACGTGGCCTACCGCGGATCGGTGACGGGGTCCGGGCCTATCTTCTTAATAAGGGACTCCGGCCAGGAGGCCCTGCTGGCCGCCCGCGCGCGGCTGGCCCGCTTCGAGGTCCAGGTGGCGGAGAAGCCGTTCACCCTGGCCGGCGCCAGCTATCCCGCCGGCTCCTGGGTGATGGCCGACCAGGAGGGCCTGCGCGCGGCCTTGTCCGAGGTGGCGCGCGACCTGGCCCTGGACGTCGCCTCCGCCGCCTCCGCGCCCTCGGTGCCCCGCCATCCCCTCGACCTGCCGCGGCTGGCCGTGCTGCAGACCTGGTGGGACACGCAGGCCGCGGGCTGGGTGCGCATGATCTTCGACGACCAGCAGATCGCGTACACGCTGATCATGGACGAGGACGTCCGGCGCGGCGGCCTGCGCGAGCGCTTCGACGTCATCCTGATGCCCAGCACCGACGACTCCCTCAAGGACATCGTGGGGGGCGTGGACCCGCGCCACGGCCCCCTGGCCTACACGAAGACGCCGGAGTTCCCCAGCCACGGCACCCCCACGTCCTCCGCCGACATCACGGGCGGCCTCACCTGGGCGGGGGTGGGCAACCTGGAGCGCTTCGTGCGCGAGGGCGGCGTGCTGGTGACCCTGGGGGGCGCCTCCAAGCTCGCCCTGGACGGAGGCATCGCCCGCGACGTGCGCCACGCCCGCACCAAGGAGCTCTCCACCCCGGGGAGCGAGCTCCGCGCCCGCTTCCGGCGCCCGGACCATCCCCTCGCGTACGGGTACGGCGAGCAGACCTCCGCCTTCCGCGAGGACCGCACGGCCTACGCGGTGCGGCGCGCCGACGAGGGGCGGATCGTCCTGCAGTGGGGCGCCGAGCTCCCCAAGGGCGACGAGGAGGAGGCCGCGGAGAAGCCCGGGGGCGACAAGCCGGCCGCCCTGGTGGTGAGCGGCGGCGTCAAGGGGGCCTCCGAGCTCGAGGGCAAGCCGGCCATCCTGGACGTCCCCGTGGGTCGCGGCCGCGTGGTGGCCTACGACTTCGACCCCATCCACCGCTACCTCACGCTGTCCGACTTCCGGCTGGTGTGGAACGCGGTCCTCAACTGGAACGACCTGCCCGCCACGCCTCCGGCGGCGCCGCCGACGGTGAAGGCGGCCCCCTGAGGACGTTCCCGGCGCGCCTCGCGGACGGGCCGCCCGCCCGGGGGCCCGCTCAGCCCAGGAGCCCGAGGGCGCGCAGCGCCGCCTCCTGCTGCGCCTCCTTCTTGGAGAAGCCTTCCCCCTCGGAGACGGGGCGCCCGGACACCACGCACTGCACGCGGAAGCGCCGCCGGTGGCTCGGCCCCTCCTCCGCGACCACCACGTAGTCGGGGACGCCCTCGCCGCGCGCCTGCAGGAGCTCCTGGAGAGCGCTCTTGTGGTCGCGCGAGGGCAGCCGCGTCGCCGCCGCCGCCTCCGCC
This sequence comes from Vicinamibacteria bacterium, assembly GCA_036556965.1. Taxonomy (GTDB): domain Bacteria; phylum Acidobacteriota; class Vicinamibacteria; order Fen-336; family Fen-336; genus DATBIO01. Next base: position 63,454 of record DATBIO010000272.1, on the reverse strand, counting down.
TCGAACTCCGCGCGCAGGAAGCGCGCGGCCGGCTCGAAGCCGCCGTCCAGGAAGAGGGCGGCCACCACCGCCTCGTAGGCGTCCGCCCAGAGGGCGGCCTTCTGGCGGCCGCCCGTCTTCTCCTCGCCCTTGCCCAGGACGAGAAGGGCGGGCAGGCCCAGCGCGTCCGCGCGCCGCGCGAGGCTGGGCTCCGCCACCAGGTACGCGCGCGCGCGGCTCATGGAGCCCTCGTCGCCCTCGGGATGGTGGCGGTGGAGGAGGTCGGCCACCACCAGCCCGAGGACGGCGTCCCCCAGGAACTCGAGGGCCTCGCTGTGGGCGGCGGACGACGACGCCTCGTGCACGGCGCTGGTGTGGGTGAGGGCGCGCTCCAGCAGCGCGGGGTCGGCGAACCGGTGCCCGAGCCGTTCCTGCAGGGCGCGCAGGCCGGCGGCCCGGTCGGTCACTTCTCGAAGACGACGCGGCCGCCGACCACCGTCATGTCCACGGGCGTGGTGAGGATCGCGCGCGCGGGCGCGGCGAAGAGGTCCGCCGCGAACACCACGAGGTCCGCGAGCTTGCCCGCCTCCAGGGTGCCCTTGTCCGCCTCCGCGTGCTCGGCGTAGGCGGAGCCGCGCGTGTAGAGGTCGAGCGCGTCCTCCAGGGCGATCTTCTCCTCCGGGAACCAGCCGCCGGGAGGGCCGCCCTCGGGGAACTCGCGGGTCACCGCGGCGTAGAGGCCGAGGCGCGGGTCGAGGGGCTCCACGAACCAGTCGGTGCCGAAGGCCACGCGAATGCCCGCCTCGGTGAAGGACCGGAAGTTGTAGGCCTCGCGCGCGCGCTCGCGGCCGATGCGGCGCTCCGCCCAGCGCATGTCGTCGATGCAGTGCGACGGCTGGATGGAGGCGATGACCCCCAGCGCCCTGTAGCGGGCCAGGTCGGACCGGCGCACGACCTGGGCGTGCTCGATCCGCCAGCGGCGCGGCCGGCTCCCGTTGGCCCGCTCCGCCTTCTCGAAGGCGTCGAGGACGAGGCTGTTGGCGCGGTCGCCGATGGCGTGGACCGCGAGCTGGAAGCCGGCGGCGTCCGCCTCGCGGATCAGGCGCTCCAGCTCCGCCACCGGATGGAGCAGCAGCCCGCGGGTGCCGGCGTCGTCGCTGTAGGGCGCGAAGAAGGCGGCGGTGCCCGACCCCATCGAGCCGTCGGAGAGGATCTTGATGGCTCCCTGCCGCACCCAGTGGTCGCCGTCGCCGAAGCGCCGCTTGCCGCGGACGAGCGCGGGCAGGGCGGCGGCGTAGCGCCAGACGTACATGCGCGCGGTCAGCTCCCCGCGCCGGCGCAGCTCCTGGTAGACCTCCCACGCCTCGTCGCCGGAGTTGTCCTGGACGGTGGTGACGCCCACCCGCGCCGCTTCGCGCAGGGCGGCCCGCGCCGCGAGCAGGCTCGCCTCGCGCGAGGGGGGCGGGACGACCCGCGTCACCAGCTCCTGGGCGTTGTCCTTGAGGATGCCCGTGGGCTCGCCCGCGGCGTCGCGCACGATGGTCCCGCCCTCCGGATCGGGGGTCGCGCGCGTGATGCCGGCCAGGCGCAGGGCCAGCGAGTTGGCGAGAGCCATGTGACCGTCCAGCCGCTGCACGAACACGGGGTGCTCGGGGGTGACGGGGTCCACGAGCTGGCGCGTGGGGAGGGCCTGGGAAGGCCAGGCCTCGTGGTCCCAGTTGCCCTCCAGGATCCACGTCCCCCTCGGCAGCTTGCGCGCGTGGTCGCCCAGGGCCAGGGCCAGCTCGCCCTCGTCACGCGCCCGGCGCAGGTCCACGGAGAGGAGCGACGCCCCCCCGGAGAGGAAGTGCACGTGCGCGTCGTTGAAGCCGGGCACCACCAGGCGGCCGCGCAGGTCCACCACGCGCGTACGGGGGCCGGCCAGGCCGGCCACGGCGGCGTCGTCCCCCACGGCCACGATCCGCTCTCCGCGCACGGCGAGGGCGCTGGCGGCGGGGAGCCCCTTGCCCGCCCACACGCGGCCCCCGCGGAGGACCAGGTCGGCGGGGGCGGCCGCGCCCACCGGCTCAGCGGACACGAGCAGGGCCAGCAGGGACCATGGCGCCATTCATACCACCTTGAGGACGACCATCGTCATGTCGTCGTGCTGCGGCGCCCCGCCCGCGAAGAGCCGCACCTCCCGCAGCACCTCCTCGCGCAACGCCTCGGGGGCGCCGCCGTCGAGGGCCGGCGCGCGCGCGAGCACGGCGGCCAGGCGCGCCTCCCCGAAGAGGTCGCCGTCCGCGTTCATGGCCTCGGAGAGGCCGTCCGTGAAGAACAGGTAGGTGTCGCCCGGGTGCAGCGGCAGCTCGCGCTCCTCCAGCACCTGGTCGAAGCGCTCGCCGCGGTCCATGCCCAGGCCGAGGCCGGGAGGGGTGAGGGCCTGGGGCGGCGCCCCGTCCGCCCCCAGGCGCAGGAGGGGGTTGTGGCCGGCGCGCGCGTAGCGCAGGACCCCCGCGCGGGTGTCCGCCACCGCGTAGGTCATGGTGACGAACGACCGCGCGTCCATGTTCGCGGCCAGGATGCGGTTGGCCTCGCAGAGCAGCCGGTAGGGCGACTCGTGGATGCGCGAGAGGGAGAGCATGAGCCCCTTCAGCTCGGCCATGTAGAGGGCGGCGGAGGTGCCCTTGCCGGAGACGTCGGCCACCACCACCCCGAGGCGGCCGTCACCCAGGGGCAGCAGGTCGTAGTAGTCCCCCCCGACCTCCGCCGCGGGGATGCAGGCGGCCGAGAGCTCCAGGCCGGGCACGGAGACGCTGTCCTGGGGCAGCAGGCTCATCTGGATCTGGCGGGCGATGCGCAGCTCTTCCTCCAGCCGCTGCTTCTCGGCCTGCTCGCGCAAGAGATCCTCCACGCTGCGGGCCATGGTGTTGAACGAGTCGGCCAGGTCTCCGAGCTGGTCGCGGCTCCGCACGGGGATGGGATGGCCGAAGTCGCCCTGCCGCAGGTGGACCGTCCCCCGCGAGAGGTCGTGCACGCTGCGCGTGATGGAGCGCGCCAGGAGCAGTCCCAGGACGAGGGGCACGATGTAGAGGATCACGAAGGAGATCCCGACGCCGACCAGGATCTTGACGAAGATGTCGCCGAGGTCGAGCGTGCCCGGGGACAGGCGCTTCAGCATCACGGGCGGGTTGAAGCGTATGGCCAGCGGCGCCAGCCCCTGTTCCCCGTTGTCCCAGCGCGTCCTCTCCACCAGGGCCACCGAGTTGAGCCCGAAGTCGCCCTCCGCCTCCGGGGGCAGGGCGATGGGGCGCGAGCGGCCCTCCCCCGTCTTCACGTGGACACCCTTGCCTCCCGCCTCCGCCTCCACGCTCTCCGCGCCGCCGATCGACAGCACGCGCACGCCCGTGCGGTCGCGCAGGGACGCGAAGAGGGCCTCGTCCAGGGGGACCTGGAGAACCAGCGTGTCGGGGCCGACGCGCCAGGCCACGCGCAGCCAGCTGTCCTCGCCGTCGCGGGCCACCCCCGCGAACCCCTCCGGCTTGAGCCAGGCGGGCAGGGTGGCGGGCGGCGCGCCCTCGCGTGCGACCACCGTCCCCTCGCGGAAGAGGGCGTAGGAGAGGGCCGGATGCTCCACGCGCAGCGCACGCACGTGCGGGAGGAGGGCACGCCCGTCCGCCGCCGGGCCGGGGGACGAGACGAGCGTGGAGCGGGCGGCCACCCGCAGCTCCTGGCCCACGCGCTCGATGTGCGTGGCCACCACGTAGGAGGCCACCAGGGTCAGGCCCAGGAAGCCGGCGATGGCGAAGAAGAGGAACAGGAGCACCACCGGCACCACCGCGATGAACAGGTAGGAGAGGAGCATCTTGCTGCGGATGCGCCAGAGCAGGCGGCGGAGCACCCAGCGCCCGCCCCGCACGCAGGCCCAGGTCAGGAAGACGGCGGTGACCAGCCATGCCGGCGCCGTGAGCCCCGCGGGCAGGGGCAGGCCCGCGACCTCGAGCAGGACCACGGCGAGGGCGGCCAGGACGACGCGGCCCTTCCACGTGCCCGTGAAGAAGGCGCGCAGGCGATCGCGTCGTCGGGGGGCGGGAGCCGTCGCGCCGGGCGACGGCGCGAAGCGGGCCGGGTCCATCGCGACCGGCGACTATAGCAGACGTTGACAGCGCGCCGGTCCGCCGTGCTACGGTCGCGCCATGACTCCGCTGCTCCTCGCCCTCGCCGTGACCTGGCCGGCCGACCTGACCGCGGTGGGGACGGTGGTGGGCCCGCGGCCGGAACGATGCGTGGCCATCCTGCGCAGCGGCGGCCGCACCCGCGTGGTGGCGGTGGGCGACTCCGCCTTCGGCGCGCGCGTGGCCGCCATCGGCGCGGGGTCGGTCACCCTCGAGCAGGACGGGGAGCGCCGCGCCCTGCGCGTGCAGACCGCGCCGGAGGCGGTGGCCACGGGCGAGCCGACCCCGCCCCTCCTCGACGCCGCCCGCCCGGCGCAGGAGATGGCGCGCCAGGAGGTGGAGCGCCGCCTCGGCCAGGAGATGCCGCGCATCCTCGCCGAGACCACGATGGTGCCCGCCTTCTCCGAGGGGCGCGTCGCGGGCATGACGCTGACCCGGTTGCCGGAGGGCAGCCTCCTCACCGACGCCGGGCTGCACGCGGGCGACGTCCTCACCTCCATCAACGGCGTGCCCATCGACGGCATGGCGACCCTGGTCGGCCTCTACGCACGGCTCCAGGGCGAGAGCACGCTCAACGCCGTCGTCCTGCGCAACGGCGAGCCGGTCTCCATCACCGTCACCCTGCGCTGAGCACGGCCGGCGACCGGCTTGGCGAGGCGCGCCCCAGGCCTCGCCCGCTCCGATAGAATCCGGCTCCTCATGCCCGCCGTCCGGCCCCTGGCCGCCGCCACCGCCCTCGTCCTGGCCCTGCCCGCGTCCGCGGGGGCGTGGGGCTTCACCGGGCACCGCCTCGTGAACGACAAGGCGGTGGACACGCTGCCCTCCGACCTGCGCGCGCTGTTCCAGGGCAACCGCGCCTGGCTCGCCGAGCACTCCATCGATCCCGACCTCTGGCGCGCGGCGGGGGTGGAGGGGGAAGCCCCCAACCACTTCCTCGACATGGACGCCTTCGGCTCCTATCCGTTCCCCGCGCTGTCCCACGTCGAGAAAGAGCACCTGGCGCGCCATGGCGCCGACGCGCGCGAGAAGGGCCGCGTCCCCTGGAGGGTGGCGGAGGTGTACGCGGAGCTGGTGGCGGCCTTCCGCGCCTCCGACGAGGCGCGCGCCCTGGAGAAGGCCGCCGCCCTCGGCCACTACGTGGGGGACGCCCACGTGCCCCTCCACGCCGCCCTCAACTACGACGGCCAGCTCAGCGGCCAGCAGGGCCTGCACAACCGCTGGGAGAGCGCGCTGGTGGAGAACAACCAGGTCCAGCTCGCGGAGAGCCTCCTGCCCGCCGCGGCCCGGCCGCCCGGTCCGCCCATCGAGGCCGTCTTCGCCGTCCTCCTGGAGTCCTTCGCCCATTCCGTCGAGGTCCTCGCCGCGGACAAGGCCTCGGTGCGGGGGCGCGACTACGCGGAGACGCCGGAGGACGACCGCTACGATCGCGGCTACTACTCGCGGATGCAGGCGCGCGAGGCCGAGCGCGTGCGGGCACGGCTGAGCGCGGCCGCCTCCGCGGTGGGCGGCTTCTGGCTCCAGGCCTGGGAGGAGGCGGGCCGGCCCGTCCTGGACGCCACCTTCCGCTTCCCCTACGTGCGCGGGAAGACCCGGGCCGTCCTCGCCACCCTGGACGGCGCGGGCGCGTCCCTGGTGGACGCAGCGGTGGCGCGCGGCCTCATGCCGCAGCTGGCCGCGCTGCGGGCGCGGGGCGCGGTGGCGCGCGGAGTGCTGACCAGCCTGCCGGCCAAGACCGCGGTGGGCCACGCCGCCCTCTTCACCGGCACCTGGGCGGACGACAACGGCGTCGCCGGCAACGACGTCACCTTCCCCGGCCGGCGCGTCATCGACACGGTGAGCGGCTACAGCTCCACCGTCCTGCTCGCGGAGCCCGTCTGGGTGACGGCGGCGCGGCAGGGCCTGCGCGCCACCGTGGCCTCCGCCACGCAGGTCTTCCCCTTCGGCCCCTTCCTGCACGAGCGGCGCTTCGGCGGCGACTACGGGCGCAACCTGGTCCTCTTCGACGGCTACCAGAACCTGGAGGCCGCCGAGCACGCGTACGGCGCCCAGGACCTGGCCGCGCGTCCCGCCGGCGCCTGGCTGGGCCCCCTGCCCGCGCATCACGGCGAGGTCCGCGAGTTCCGCCTCGAGGAGTTCGGGGTGACCGTCGACGGCCTGCTCTACGACGACCCCGGGGACGCGGTGGCGGGCTTCGACACGATGTACCTCGCCCTCGACCGCGACCCCGCCGCGGGGATCACCCTCAAGCCGGCGCCCGCCGGGAGCAAGGACGCCTTCCGCGCGCTGACCCTGGGCCTCGGGGGCGCGCAGGCCGCCCTCAACTTCCGCCTCTTCGAGCTGGCGCCGGACGGCGAGCGCATCGTCCTCTACCGCACCGCCCCCCACGTGCTGCGCGCGAGCCGCCCCGAGGTGGAGCGCGCGGCCCAGGCCGCCACGGGCGGCTTCCTGGGCAACGGCGCGGAGTGGCTCTACGAGAAGGGCGGCCTCGGCCCCACGCTGTGGGAGGGCGGCGACGGTACCGCAGAGGAGCGCATGCTGGAGACCGTGTCCCTGGTCATCCGGCAGTTCGAGCGCCTGGCCGACTTCGCCTGGGACCGCACCGACTGGGACCTGCTCGTCACCTACCTGCCGTATCCGGACAGCGTGTTCCACGTCTGGCTGGGCCGCGTGGACGCTTCGCTCCCCGGCCACGACGCCGCGGTGGCGGCCCGCCTGCGCCCGTACATGGACCGCGCCCTGGGGCTGATCGACGGGTTCGTCGGCCACCTCGCGGGGCGCGCCGGCGAGGACGTGGTGCTGGCGGTGGGCGCCGACCACGGCCTGGCCTCCACGCACGCCGTGGTGCGGCCCAACGTCCTGCTGCGCGAGGCCGGCCTGCTCGCCCTCGACGCCGACGGACGCGTGGACCTCGCGCGCACGCGCGCCTACTACGCGCGGGGCCACTTCCTGCTCGTCAACCGGCAGGCGCGCTCCGGGGGCATCGTCGCCCCCGCGGAAGAGGCGGCGGTCCGGCGGCAGGCGCGGGACGCCTTGCTGCGCGTGCGTGATCCGGCCACCGGGCAAGCCGTCGTCCTCGCCGTGCTCGACCCCTCGGCGGCGGGCCGGGGGGACTCCCCGCGCGCCGGCGGGCCACACGGGGGCGACCTCTATCTCTCCCTGGCGCCCGGTTACGAGGCCTCGTCGTCCCTGCGTGGGGCGGCGGTGGAGGCCGCCCCTCCCGGCGGGGACCACTTCTTCGACGCGGATCGTCCGGAGATGCACGCGTCCTTCGCGATGGCGGGACCGGGTGTGGCACGCGGGACCGACCTGGGGCTGATCCGGCAGATCGACGTCGCCCCCACCCTCTGCGCCCTGCTCGGCATCGACCCGCCCGCCCAGGCCACCGGGCGCGTGATCGCCCCCGCCCTGGCCCATCCCCTCCCTAGCGCACCACCACCCTCGTCTCGCGACGCCGTCCCCGCTCGTCGCTGACCGAGATCAGGTGCGGGCCCCGCGTCAGGGGCCAGTCCAGCGGCTTCTCGGGGCGCGCGGTGCCCACCACCACGCCGTCCACCCGCCACGTGAGCAGTCCCGCGGCGGGATCGGCCTCGGCGCGCAGGGGCAGCGTCTGGAAGTCGGCGCGCAGCGTGGGGTCGCGCAGGTAGAACGCGCCCTCCGGCGGGTTGACGATCCGGAGGTCCACCGGCTCCGTGCGCCGTTGGGCAGGGGCGGCGGACGGCGCGCGCGCGGCCACGGGCGCACCGGGCTCGTCCAGCAGCCCCTGGCCGGCCGCCCAGGAACGGTAGCGGGCCGGCCAGTGCACGACCGCGCGGCCGTGCTCGTGCCGGTGCCAGTTGCACCGCGTGCGCGGTCCGGGGGGGAGCCACTCCGTCTCCACGGCCGGGCAGCTCTCGCCCGCGGCGAGGCCGGACAGCGCGCAGATGGCGACGGGCCGGAGGTCGGCCGTGGGCGCGGCCAGGGGCGGATCGGTCTCCGCGGGGAGGCGGCCGGTGACGCGCTCCTGGGCCGCCTGCAGCACGTCGTGGAAGATGGGGGCGGCCCCCGTGACCCCGGACGAGTTGCGCAGCTCGGCGCGGTCGAAGTTGCCGACCCACACTCCCACCGTCACCTCGCGGGTGAAGCCGATCGTCCAGTTGTCGCGGTAGGACTGCGAGGTCCCCGTCTTCACCGCCACCGGGAACGGGAAGTCGAGCGAGCCGCCGTGGCCGAAGATGAACGCGCGCGCCCGGTCGTCGGCCAGGATGTCGGCCACCCAGAAGGCCGCGCGCGGGGACATCAGGGCCACCCCGTCCGCCCGCCCCGGCGCCGTCTCCGTGCCGTCGTCCCAGACCACGCGCCGGGTGTGGCGGGGCGGCAGGGTGCGGCCGCCCCGCGCCAGGGCGGAGTAGGCGGCCACCAGCTCGTCCAGGCGGACCTCGGCGTCGCCCATGGTCAGCGCGTATCCGTAGTGGTCGGCGGAGCGCTCGAGCGTGGTCAGGCCGGCGCGGCGGAGGGTGCGCAGGAGGTCGGCCACCCCCAGGCGGGAGAGCAGCCACACGGCGGGCACGTTCTCCGAGCCGGCCAGGGCCTGCCGGGCCCGCAGCGGGCCGCGGAACCGCCCGTCGTAGTTGCGTGGGCTGTAGCTCACGCCCTCGCGCGCGGTGCCGAAGTGCTGGGGGACGTCGGGGAGGACGGAGGCCGGCGTGAAGCCGGCCTCGAAGGCGAGGGCGTAGGTGAACGGCTTGAGGGCGGAGCCGGGCTGGCGGGGGGTGACCACGCCGTCGATGGCCCCGCCGTGGTCCGCGTCGAACCAGTCCCCCGACCCCTCCCAGGCCAGCCACTCGCCGCGCGTGTTGTCGAGGACGGCCACCGCGACGTTGTGGGCGCCGTGGGCACGCAGCCGCTCGCGGTGCCGCCCCAGGATGCCGCGCACCCGCCGCTGCAGCTCGGCGTCCAGGGTCGTCTCCACCCTCCGCGCCCGCCGTGCGCGCAGGTCGCCCATCACCCGCTCCACGAAGTGCGGGGCGGCGAAGGCGCCCTCCGGCCGCGCCAGGCGCAGGCGCTCGGCCTGGGCCCGCGCCAGGCCGGCCGTGTCGAGGGCGCCGTTCCGCGCCATGCGCTCCAGGACCCAGCCCTGCCGGCGCGCGGCGGCCGCGAAGTTGCGGTGCGGGTTCAGGGCGCCCGGCCGCTGGGGCAGGCCGGCCAGGAAGGCGGCCTGCGCGGGGGTGAGGTCCTCCGCCGCGCAGCCGAAGTACGCGCGGCTGGCCGCCTCCGCCCCCACCAGCTGGTTCCCGTAGGGCGCCAGCGCCATGTAGAGGGCGAGGATCTCGCGCTTCTCGAGGCGGTGCTCCAGGCGCAGGGCGTAGAGGATCTCGCGCAGCTTGCCGCCCAGCGTGCGCGGCCGCCGCATGAGGAGCTTCACCACCTGCTGGGTGACGGTGGACCCGCCCTCCACCAGGCGCCGCGCGCGCAGGTTGTGGACGGTGGCCCGCATCAGGGCGACGGGGTCGACGCCGGGGTGCGCGAAGAAGCGCCTGTCCTCGGCGGCGAGGGTGGCGGCCACGAGGTGCGCGGGGAGCTGCTCCCCGGCCAGGACGCGCGAGCGCTGGCCCTCCGCGGAGAGGGACTCGTAGAGGGGGACGCCATTGCGGTCCACCACCACCGTGGAGGCGTGGCGGCCCAGGTCCAGGAAGCCCTCGGGCAGCGGGCCCATCCTGACCCAGGCGGCCAGGCAGGTCGCGGTGGCGGCCAGCGCGGCCACCAGGCGCCGGCGGGGCCTCACGGCCTCACCGTGAGGACCGCGGACTCGGTGCGGCCGAAGACCTCCGGCTCGTACATCTCCTCCGCCCTCGCGGGCGCCGCGTGGAAGGCGCCGGCGGTGGTGGCGCGGGCCAGGTACGAGAAGGTGTGGCGGCCCTCCTCCAGGCGCGTGGCGAAGAGCTGGACGCGGTCGTCGTGGCGCTCCACGTGGTCGAAGCCGCCGCGCTCCCACCAGTCGAGCCATTGCGCGTTCTCCTGCTCGCCCTGCGCGCGCGCCAGGTCGGAGGCGGTGGTGGCGAACCACGACTCCACCGGCTCCAGGCCGGCGGGCAGGGGGTCGGTCACGGCCACGAAGCGGCGCTCCTTGGTCAGCTCCAGCTCCAGGGTGACCTTGACCAGCGCCCCCGCCGCGGCGCTGGTCACGGCGACGCCTTCGAGGTCGGCCAGCGCGTAGCGCCGCGTGATGCGCATGCCCTGGTCCAGGGGGGCCAGGGCCGGGTCGTCACGCACGTAGCGGAGGCGCGCCGTGTAGTGCAGCGTGCCCGCGCCCTCGCGCTCGAACCGGAGCTCCGCGGGCTGTCCCGGGGCGACCCGGGCAGACAGCTCGGCCATGGGCACGTCCTTGGCGCGGGCATCCGTGGTCCGGCCCTGGAAGGCCTCCTTCATCAGGGCCTGCCCGGCGAGGGCGGCGGTGCCGGTGAAGGCGGGCACCTCGGCCTCGTGCTTCCGGTAGTAGTCCACGAGGGCGGCCATGGCCCAGGCGTTCTCCTGCGTGTTCCCCCAGCGGCCCTGCTTGCGCGCGGCCATCAGCCACCGCACCAGCCCCGCCAGCAGCGGGTCCTCCCGGCGCGTGCGCGCCCCCGGGGGTCCGGGGGTCGCGTCAGCGGCCCCCGGCTCAGGAGCGAGCGCCGGATTCACTCCGGCGCGAGCGATGGTCCCGAGCACGATGGCGGTGGAGCGGACGTTGGAGTTCCAGTACCAGAGCAGGTAGGGATCGGCCAGCTCCTCGACGTGCGCGCTGCCGCCCTCGGGCAGGACGGCGTTGCCCAGGCGGCGGTCCAGGTCGGCCGCCCGCTCTCCCCCCTCGCCGCGCGCGTGCAGGGTGTCGCGCAGGAAGGCCAGGGCGAACACCGGCATGCGGTCGCGGTGCTCGAACAGCCGGGTGAGGTGGCTGTCCGCGTTGCGCCCGCCCTCCGCCAGGACCTTCACCGCGAAGGACTGCCAGGCCGTGTAGGCGGGCCACCACCCCTCGTTCTCCGGGCGCGGCTGGGCCAGGACGCCCTCCAGGAAGGTGTACCCGCGCTCGAGCACGGGCGCGCGCACGGCGTGGCCGAGCGCCTGTCCGCGCTGCAGCACATGCAGCACCCAGGCCGTGAGGAAGGGCGACACCGTGCTGCACTCGCCCTTCCAGTAGGCGAAGCCGCCGCCCGCGCACTGGAACTCCTCCAGCTCGGTGAGGGTGGCCTGCCCCGCGGACTTCATGCGGGCGGTGTCCATGCCGGGCAGCCGGAACGAGTCGCCCAGGTCCGCGGCCAGCACCAGCCCCAGGGCCGCGGAGGCCCGCTGCTCCGCGCAGCCGTACGGGTACTCGACCAGGTAGCGCGCGCCCTCGCCCAGGCCCACCAGGGCCGTGGAGCTCATCTCCAGGTGGAGGCCGCCCTGGCCGGGCAGCACCCCCGCGGGCAGGGCGAGGGTCTCCACCGCCGAAGGGCGAGCCTGGCCGTAGGCCGCCACCACCTCCGGGGACACCAGCAGCCGGACGGGCAGGACCTCCTCGAAGGCGTCGCTCTCGCCGGCCAGCTTCACGGTCATGCGCACGCGGGCCTCGCCCACGGCGCGCGCCCGCAGGCGGAAGCGGGCCTCGACCGCCCCCCCCGCCGCCACCTCCAGCGCCTGCCGCGCCTCGCCCTCGACCTCGAGCACCGCGGGGTCGAGGCTGCGCATGGTCACCAGCGCGGTGCCCTTCTCCTTGAGCTGGTTGTTCACCACCGCCCCGAAGGTGGCCGCGTCCCCGCGGGCCAGGAAGCGCGGGAAGGCCGCGCGCAGCATGACGGGCTTGCTGATGCGCAGCTCGCGCTCCCCGCGGCCGAAGCGCGACTGCCGGTCCGCGGCCACCGCCATGACCCGGTAGGCGCTCAGGCTCTCCGGCAGGGCGACGTCCGCGGAGGCCTTGCCGCGCCGGTCCGTGACCACGGAGCCGAGCCAGAAGGCCAGCACCCGGAAGTCCCGGCGCACGGAGGAGCCGGGGCCCTCGTCCGCGCCTCCTCCCCCGCCCTCCTCGCCTCCCTTGGGCACGAGGGCCCGGCGCCCGATGATGCGCTGGCGCGAGTCCGTGTTGAGGACCTGGAGCGCCTTCTCCACCCACACCGCCTCCCCCACGTCGGGCGTGCGGTGGCCGGTGAGGGCGAGGACGCCCACGTCCACCGCCCACAGCGTCACCTCCGCGGAGGCGGGCTGGCCGCGCGGGTCCGTCACCGTCACCTCCACGTGGGCCCTGGCCGCCGGCCGGTACTCCTCGCGGTCGGTGGCCACGGCCACGGCCAGGCGCTTGGCCGCGTCCTCGACCGTGAGCTCCGCGTAGCCCAGCCGGAAAGAGGGCTTGCCGGGGTCGCTCTGGTCCTCCCCCGTGTAGCCCTCCGTCCGCCCCTTGACCAGCAGCACCGACACGTAGACGTTGGGGATGTCGGCCTCGGTGATGGGAACGGTGACCGTCTCCTGGGTGGAGGACAGGGCGAAGACGCGGTGCGAGCGGACGCCCTCGCGCTCGGTGGTGAGCAGGGCGGTCGCCTTCTCCCACGGCGACTTCACCATGATCCGCGCGGTGTCCCCCGGCCGGTAGGTCTTCCTCTCCGGCACCAGCTCGATGCGGTTGTGGTCCTCGCGGGCCCAGGCCGTGTAGCCGGGACCAAGGCCGTAGAACGAGACGGCGGTGGTGGTGGAGCGGCCCTCGGCGTCCCGCGCCACCGCGCGCAGCACGAAGTAGCCGCCCGCGGGCATGGGCACGTGCAGCGCCTGCGGCGTCTCCGCGGTGGCCACCTGGAACTCGCCCGCCGCCACCTCGCGGCGCTCCGTCTCCCAGGTGTAGAAGCCGCCCCCTTCCGCGCGGCGCACGCTGTGCCATTGGACCTGGGTCAGGCTCAGGGTGACCTCCACGCCGGGTACGGGGCTCCCCTCGAGGGAGACCGCCACCACCTCGGTGTCGAGGCCGAGGGCGGCGTCGGCGAAGTAGGGCGGGCGCTTCAGCCCCACGTACCAGGGCGCGGGATCCACACGGAAGGAGTTGCGTCCCGCCTGCCGCTGCCGGGAGACGTCGGTGACCTCGCCCTCCAGCGTGTACTCGTAGGGGACGCCCGCGTCCTTCGACGTCTCGAGGGTCAGGGACAGCCGGCCCTGCCCGTCCAGCTCCTCCTCCTTCGTCTCGATGGTGCCGGAAGGGGGGGTGGGGCGCTCGTGGTCGAGGAAGGCCCAGCGTTCCGCGGGGTAGCGGTCCGAGATGGCCGCCGGCACCGTGTAGGACGGGCTCCGGGCGTACGTCCAGCGCACGGGCGCGCCCGCCATGGCGCCGCCGAAGAGGTAGCGGCCGTCCACCACTCCCGCCAGGGACACCCCGGCCAGGCTGGACTCCCCGGCCAGGCCCACCTCGACGCGGAACTCGGGACGCCGGTAGGCGGCCACGAGGAAGGAGCCGCGCGCGGAGCGCTCCTGACCCTTCACCGTCGCCGCCACGTCGTAGTACCCGAGGGGGGCGGCGCGCGGGAGGGTGAACGCCCACTCCGCGCTGCTCCACTCGGAGAGGGCGAGGGTGGTCTTCACGACCTCGTCTCCGTGCGTGTCCCTGACCACGACCTCCACCGCGGTGCCCGCGGGGAGCAGGGCCACGCCCTCCGCGGTGTCGGTGCGCAGGATGGCCTTGAGGTGGACCTCCTCCCCGAGCTTGTAGACGCCGCGGTCGGCGAAGACGGACCCGCGCAGCAGCGGGCGCGACTCCCCGAGGTCGTAGTTGACGGAGAAGGACCACGGCTCGATCCCCTCGTACCAGTCGGAGCCCACGAAGGCGGCGTCGCCGTCCTTCTCGGCGGTGACCATGAAGCGGAACCGCCACCACTCGTCGGGGATGCGAAGGTCGGTGCCCTTCATGGTGGCCACGCCGCTGGCGTCCGTGGTCGCGGTGAAGCGCACCGCGTTGTCCAGGTCGCGGATGGCGACCTTCGCCCCCGCCACCGGCTGGCCGTCGTCCAGCCGCGTGACCAGCACCAGCGTGTCGTGCGGGCTGTCCTTGACGCTCAGCCCCAGGTTGGTGACCTGGACCAGCGTCGACCTCGGCGGGCGCGCGGTGTCCGACTCGTGCGCGCGGGGGATGGGATCGCCGTCGCGCAGGGCCGCCCAGAGCAGGCCCGTGTTCTGGGGGGACAGGAACGGCCGCAGCTCCAGGCCGTGCGACTCGATGGTGTCGGGCCGGCCGCCGAGGGCCCGCTCCACGGGCGCCTCCTCGGGGGCGAGGCGGAAGTACTTCTCCTGCAGCCGGCGCGTCGTCGGCATCAGCTCGTCCAGGGACAGGGGCCGGAGCCACTGCGTCACCGCGCGCAGGTTCCGCGCGTAGAAGGGCAGCTTCGAGCCCCCCGACGACTCCCACACCCCGTGGCCCCCGCCGAAGCTGGTGAACGCCCGCTGGTGCCAGTTGTCCACCGTGCCCGCCCAGGTGTAGCCCAGGGTCTGGCCGTCCTTGGCCACGAGGCCGCGGCCGACGGTGACCCGGTAGCGCCGTGCCGGCGCGAGGCGGTAGCCGACGTCCTCCAGCGCCACCTCGGTGGCCGCGTCGTACTCGTCGCCCTCCGTGGGGTACTCGTAGCCGGGCTCCTCCTCGTGCTCCGGGGAGCGCGCGGCGGGCTCCAGCGGCGTGGCCGGAGACGCGGTGACGTCGGCCACCGCCAGCGTGCTCCCGAGCACGCGCGGTACCACGCGTCCGCGAAGACGGAGCGGGTTCCAGCCCTCGGGGTCGCAGGCCTCGCGGCAGCGGAAGCCCTGCACGAAGAACGTCGGCTCCAGCTTCACGGTGTAGGACTGCGGCTGGCCCGGGGTCTCCGCGCCCTGCGCGGACGGCACGCGGGGCCCCACCGTGACCGCGATCCAGGCGTCGGGGGGAGGCGCCACCCTCGTCTCCAGGACCACCAGGTCGGGGGCGGGGGGGAACGTCTGGCGGTCCCAGCTCGGGGCGGCCGCCACCGCCACCGCGGCGCGGCTCTTCACCGCCGCCTGCGTGCGCGCCACCTTGGCCGCGAAGTCCGAGGCCGCCCGCGGGTCGCGCTCCGACGCCTCCGCGGGCAGCTCGGGCGGGGTCCAGTCATGGGGCGCGTAGGCGAAGGAGAGGTGCGGGAGGAGGGACTGTCGCGAGACGGGCTGGTTGAAGCGGAGGTACAGGAAGAGGGGGGCGTCGAACCGCCCACCCTCGCGCTGCCAGTTCACGCGGAGGAGGCGGACCGTGGGAGTGGTGAACTCGAAGGCGTGGGGCGCGGCCAGGCGGCGGCCGGAGACGGCGGTCGCCCCCGCCTCCACGGTCACGCGGAAGCGGGTCGCGTAGGGGAGCTCATCCGGCGCGTCGGGCGTGAAGATGAGCGTGCGCGTGCCGGACCAGCGGAGGGTTCCGGGGACGGACGGCGCAATGGAGAAGAAGGGCGCCTCCACCCGGTCCGGGATGCGGCCCAGCGCCACCATGGGCTCGGAGAAGACCACCCGCACCTCGGCCGCCTCCCCGAGCTGGGCAACCTCCCCCTGCGGGCCGGACTGCACGACCTGGAGCTCGGCGGCGGCCGCGGGCACGGCCAGCAACGCGAGGAAGACACCCAGGGTGCGGCTGCGCGTTCCCCGTTCCATCGATCCTCCGAGACGGCGCAGAGTCTGCCCGTCGGCGCCGCCTACAGCAAGACCGCTGCCGGGCCCGGGGGGCCGGTTTCACGCGGGGAAGGCGGAGTTCCGTGGGCGGCCGGCGGGCCGGGCGTGTGCGGGCGCCCACGGCCGCGCCTGGCGAGCCCGCGCGGGGCCGCGTACACTAGCCCGGCCGTCGTCAAAGACCGCGGGCCACGCGCCACGGAGGGGGTCGGTCGAAGTTGGCTGAAGCAGGTCAAGGACGTTCGGCGGTGGGCGACCTCCAGCGGCAGGTGTTCCACCAGGACCTCGCCGTGCAGCTCCTCATCGATCCGCTCTCGGGCGGCATCGTGGAGGCCAACCCGGCCGCCTGCCGCTTCTACGGCTACTCGCGGGAGGAGCTCCGCCGGAAGACCCTGGGTGACCTCGCCACCGCGCCGGCCCACGAGCTCCGCGAGGCCCTGGCCCGCGCTGCCACCCAGCCCCGGAGCGCGGTGGCCCTTCCCCACCGCCTGGCTTCCGGCGAGATCCGCCACGTGGAGATGCACTCCGGGCCGCTGGAGCTGAACGGGCAGCTGCTGCTGCACTCCACCCTCCACGACGTGACCGACCGCGAGCGCACCCAGGTCGCGCTCCAGCGCGCGGTCTCCCTCCTCCAGTCCACGCTGGAGGCCACCGCCGACGGCATCCTCGTCATCGACACCGACGGGCGCATCGTCTCCAGCAACCTGCGCTTCGCGGAGATGTGGCGGATCCCGCCGGAGGTGATCGAGACCCGCGACGACGAGCGCGCCCTGAGCTACGTGCGTGACCAGCTCCGCGAGCCGGACGCCTTCCTGCGCAAGGTCAAGGAGCTCTACGCGCTGCCCGAGGCGGAGAGCTTCGACGTGCTGGAGTTCAAGGACGGCCGCGTCTTCGAGCGCTACTCGCGCCCGCAGTGGCTGGAGGGGCGGGCCGTGGGCCGGGTCTGGAGCTTCCGCGACGTCACCCAGGAGCGGCGCGCGGAGCGGGCCCTCTTCGAGAGCGGGGCCAGCTTCCGCCTGCTGTTCGCCAGCCACCCCGACCCCATGTGGGTCTACGACCTGAGCTCCCTGCACTTCCTGGAGGTCAACGAGGCGGCGGTGGCCCGCTACGGCTACAGCCGCGACGAGTTCCTGCGCCTGCGCATCACCGAGATCCGTCCCCTGGACGAGGTCCCGCGCCTGCTCGCGCGCATCGACCGCGGCCGCGCGGACCTCGAGTACGGCGGGGGCTGGCGCCACCGCCGCAAGGACGGAGGCATCATCGACGTCGAGGTCAGCTCCCACGTCCTGGAGTTCGGGGGGCACAAGGCCGCCCTGGTGGTGGCGCGCGACGTCACCGAGCGCGTGCACGCCCTGGAGGCGCTGCGGCGGAGCGAGGAGAAGTACCGCGCCATCCTCGGCTCCATCGACGAGGGCTACTACGAGGTGGACCTGGCGGGGAACCTCGTCTTCCTGAACGACGCCCTGGCCCGCAACCTCGGCTACCCGGCCCCGCAGCTGCTGGGCATGAACAACCGGCAGTACACGGACGAGGAGAACGCGCGCATCGTCTACCGCCTCTTCAACCAGGTCTTCACCACCGGCGACCCCGTGCGCGGCGCGGAGTTCGAGGTCATCCGCGGCGACGGGAGCCGCCGCCGGGTCAGCGGCTCCATCGCCCTCATGCGCGACGAGAAGGGCGAGGCCAGCGGCTTCCGCGGGGTCTTCATCGACGTCACCGAGCGCCGGGCGGCGGAGGACGCGCTCCGCCAGAGCGAGGAGCGCTACCGGCGGCTGGTGGAGCTGAGCCCGGACGGCATCGCCGTGCACGCCGACGGGCGCCTGATCTTCGCCAACAGCGCCGCCGCCCGCATCATGGGCTACCGCTCTCCCCAGGAGATGGCGGGCCGCCCCGTGCTGGAGGCCATCCACCCCGACTCGCTGCCCACCGTGATCGAGCGCATGAAGCGGCTGGCGGTGGGGGAGACCCTGCCCTTCGTGGAGGAGAAGTTCGTGCGCCGGGACGGCCGTGCCGTGGACGTGGAGGTGGGGGCGGTGCCCTTCACCTACCAGGGCACCACCGCCGTGCAGGTGGTCATCCGCGACGTCACCGACCGCAAGCGGGCGGAGAAGCTGCAGGCCGCCCTCTACCGCATCGCGCACTCCGCGGGGGTGATCGAGGACATGCCCGAGTTCTACCGGGAGATCCACCGCATCGTGGGCGAGCTGATGTACGCGCGCAACTTCTACATCGCCATCCTCGACGACGACGGGCACTCCGTGCGCTTCCCCTACTTCGTGGACGAGCACGACGCCCCCCCCGCGCCGCGCGCCCCCGGCAAGGGGCTCACGGAGTGGGTGCTGCGCGAGGCGGAGCCCCGGCTGGTGGACCAGGACCGCTTCGCCGCCCTGGTGGCGCGGGGGGAGATCGAGCTCCTGGGGGAGCCGTCCGTGGACTGGCTGGGGGCGCCCCTGCGCCGCGGCGGCCGCGCCTTCGGGGCCATGGTGGTGCAGAGCTACTCCGAGGACGTGCGCTTCACCGAGCGGGACCGCGACCTCATCGCCTACGTGTCCCAGCACGTGGCCAACGCCCTCGTCCGCCAGCAGACCACGGAGGCGCTGCGCGAGAGCGAGGAGCGCTTCCGCACCCTGGCCGACACCACGCCCAGCGCCATCTTCATCTACCAGGGCGAGGACTTCCGCTACGCCAACGCCGCCGCCTCCCTCCTCACCGGCTACAGCGTGGAGGAGCTGGCGCGCCGGCCCTTCTGGTCGCTGGCCGACGCCGAGTTCCAGGAGATGGTCAAGGAGCGCGGCCTGGCCCGCCAGCGCGGCCTGCCCGTCCCCGCGCGCTACGAGTTCCGGATCGTGCGCAAGGACGGCGGCCTGCGCTGGGTGGACTTCTCCGCGGGCAGCATCGAGTTCGGCGGCCGCTCCGCCGCCCTCGGCTTCGCCTTCGACGTCACGGAGCGCAAGCGGGCCGAGGAGCAGATCAAGGCCCTCGCCTACCACGACGCCCTCACCGCGCTGCCCAACCGGCTCCTCTTCACGGACCGCCTGCAGGTGGCGGTGGCCCAGGCCCATCGCCAGGGCCACCGCCTGGCCGTGCTCTTCCTGGACCTCGACCGCTTCAAGGTCATCAACGACTCCCTCGGCCACACCGTGGGCGACCGCCTGCTGTGCGCGGTGGCCGAGCGCCTGCTGGGCTGCGTGCGGGAGGGCGACACCGTGGCCCGCCTGGGCGGGGACGAGTTCACCCTCCTGCTGCCCGGCCTCGCCCGCGCCATCGACGTGACCACGGTGGCGGAGAAGATCCTGGACGCGCTGCGCCAGCCCTTCCGGATGGACGAGCGCGAGCTCTACGTCTCCGCCAGCATGGGGGTGAGCGTCTACCCGGAGGACGGCGCCGACGCCGAGACCCTGGTCAAGAACGCCGACACCGCGATGTACCGGGCCAAGGAGCAGGGGCGCGACAACTACCAGCTCTTCGCACCCACCATGAACGCGAGCGCGGTGGAGCGCCTGGCCGTGGAGAGCGAGCTGCGCAAGGCCATCGCCCGCCAGGAGCTGGTCATCTACTACCAGCCCATGCTCGACCTCAGCCGGGGACGCGTGCACGCGGTGGAGGCGCTCCTGCGCTGGCAGCACCCGGAGCGCGGCCTGGTGGCCCCCGGCGAGTTCATCCCCGTGGCCGAGGCCACCGGCCTCATCCTCCCCCTCTCCGCCTGGACCCTCCGTACGGCGTGCGCCCAGGCCCGCGCCTGGCACTCCGCCGGCCACCCCGACCTGGTGGTGGCGGTGAACCTCTCCGCGCGCCAGTTCCAGCAGCCGGAGCTGGTGAACGAGGTGCGCCGCGCCCTCGCCGAGACGGGCCTGCCCGCCTCCTGCCTCGACCTGGAGATCACCGAGACCAATGCCATGCAGAACGCGGAGGCCACCGTGCACACCCTGCGCGAGCTGAAGGCGCTGGGCGTGCGCATCACCATCGACGACTTCGGCATCGGCTATTCCTCGCTCAGCTACCTGAAGCGCCTGCCCATCGACACCCTGAAGATCGACCAGTCCTTCGTGCGCGACATCACCACCGACCCCGACGACGCCGCCATCGCCACCGCCGTCATCGCCCTCGCCCACACCCTCAAGCTGCGCGTGGTGGCGGAAGGGGTGGAGACGGAGGAGCAGCTCGTCTTCCTCGAGAACCACGGCTGCGACCTCATGCAGGGCTACCTGTTCTCGCGCCCGCTGCCCGCGGACGAGTGCGCGGGCATCCTGCACGACATCGGCCTGCGCGCCTGAGGCGGCGCGGCAACGTTGACCCCCCTTCGCGGCCTGCGCTAACGTGACGCCATGAGCGCGCGCGCGGAGGCCGACACCGAGCGCGCGGGCGGGATCGCGCGCGGCGTGCTCGACCTCGTCGGGCGCACCCCCCTCCTCCACCTCCAGCGCTACGTGCCCGCGGGCGGGGCCTCCGTCTTCGCCAAGCTGGAGTTCCTCAACCCCGGCGGTAGCGTGAAGGACCGCGCCGCCCTGGGGATGGTGCTGGCCGCGGAGGAGGCGGGCCTGCTCGCCCCCGGAGCCACCATCGTGGAGCCCACCGCGGGCAACACCGGCGTGGGCCTGGCCCTCATCGGCATCAGCCGCGGCTACCGCGTGGTGGTGGTGGTGCCGGAGAAGTTCGTGGGGCCCAAGACCGCGGTCATGAACGTGCTGGGGGCCGAGATCGTGCTCACGCCCACGGAGGCGGGGATCGAGGGCGCCATCGCCCGGGCGCGCGAGGTGGCGAGGAGCATCCCCGGGGCCTTCGTGCCCCAGCAGTTCGAGAACCCCGCCAACCCCGCCTTCCACGAGCGCACCACGGCGGTGGAGATCCACGAGCAGCTGGGGCACCTGCCCGCGGCGGTGGTGATCGGGGCGGGCACGGGCGGCACCTTCACCGGGGTGGCCCGCTACTTCAAGGAGCGCGACCCGCGCGTGCACGCGGTGCTGGTGGAGCCCCAGGGGTCCATCTGGGGGGGAGGGCCGCCCGGTCCACACAAGGTGGAGGGCATCGGCAACTCGTTCTGGCCCGCGGCCCTGGACCGCGCGCTGGTGGACGAGATCGTGACCGTGACCGACGACGCCTCCTTCGCCGCCGTGCGCGAGCTGGCGCGGCGCGAGGGCCTGCTGGTGGGGGGCTCCGCGGGGGCGGCCGCGCACGCCGCGCGCGCGGTGGCGGCCCGCCTGCCCCGCGGGGCCAGCGTGGTCACCGTCTTCCCCGACGGCTTCGAGCGCTACCTGGGCAAGGGCGTCTTCGAGAACCTCTGAGAGGCGGCATGGGCTTCGCCACGGACTGCATCCACGCCGGCCAGGAGCCGGACCCCACCACGGGCGCGGTGGTCACCCCGATCTACCAGACCTCCACCTACGTGCAGGAGGGCATCGGCCGGCACAAGGGCTACGAGTACGCGCGCACGCAGAACCCCACGCGGCGCGCCCTGGAGAAGAACCTGGCCGCCCTGGAGGGGGGCGCCGACGCCTACTGCTACGCCTCGGGCATGGCCGCCACCAACGCGGTCCTGTCCATGGTCACGTCGGGCCAGCGGGTGGTGGTCTCCGACAACGTCTACGGGGGGACGCACCGCCTCTTCACCAAGGTCCTGGCGCGCTACGGCGTCGACTTCGCCTTCCTGGAGGCCAGCGACGCCGCCGCCTTCGAGCGCGCGGCGGGCGACTTCCAGATGCTGTGGATCGAGACCCCCACCAACCCCCTGATGAAGGTCTGCGACATCGCGGCCCTGGGCGAGGCCGCGCGCCGCCGGAAGGCCCTCTTCGTGGTGGACAACACCTTCATGAGCCCCTGCTTCCAGAAGCCCCTGGCCCTCGGCGCCGACCTCGTCGTGCACTCCACCACCAAGTTCCTCAACGGCCATTCCGACAGCGTGGGCGGGGTGGTGGTGGCGAAGTCCGCGGAGCACGCGCAGTGGCTGCAGTACTACCAGAACGCGGCGGGGGCCATCCTCTCCCCCTTCGACTCCTGGCTCGTGCTGCGCGGCACCAAGACCCTGGCCCTGCGCATGGCGCGGCACGAGCAGAACGGCCGCGTGGTGGCGGAGTTCCTGCGCGGCCAGCCCAAGGTGCGGAAGGTGTTCTGGCCCGGCTTCTCCGACCATCCCGGCCACGACGTCCACAAGCGGCAGGCCGGCGGCTTCGGGGCCATGATCTCCTTCGAGCTGGGCTCGCGCGCGGCGGCGGGACGCGTCCTGGAGGGCGTGCGCCTCTGCTCGCTGGGCGAGAGCCTGGGCGGCATCGAGACGCTGATCTCCCACCCCGCCACCATGACGCACGCCGGCTACACGCAGGCGGAGCGCGATGCCCTCGGCATCACCGACGGCCTGGTGCGCATCAGCGTGGGCTGCGAGGACGCCGAGGACCTCATCGCGGATCTTCGCGGGGCCCTCTCCCGGCTCTAGGCCGGGGACCCGCTCCGCGCGCGGCCGCGCCTAGGGACGAACGCTCTCGTCCAGCCAGTGCAGGTAGGGCTCGTGCCCGGCCACCACCGGCAGCGCGAGCACCTCCGGCACCTCGTAGGGGTGGAGGGCCACCAGGGCCGCGCGCAGCGCCTCGAAGCGCTCGGCGCGCGTCTTGATCACGAGCAGCCACTCCCCGTCGCGCTGGAGCTCGCCCTGCCACCGGTAGAAGGAGACGATCCCGGGCACGACGTTGACGCAGGCGGCCACGCCCCGCTCCACCAGGGCGCGGGCGATCTCCTCCGCCGCCTCCGCGCTCCCCACCGTGGAGAGCGCGACCACCCGCTCGGCGCTCACGCGCGTCCCTTCTCGAGGGCGGCGCCCTGGGCGGCGGTGACGGGCACCACCGAGAGGCGGCCCTGCCGCACGAGGGGGCTGTCGCGGAAGACGGCCATCTGCTTGATCTCCGCCAGGGCCACCGGGCGGGCGAGGCGGCCGGTGGCGCGCACGTCCACCACCACGCGCCGCGGGTCGCCCGCCCTGGGATCCGGGTACGCCTCGCGCACCACCTCCGCCGTCCCCACCACCGCCTTCTCGTCCCCCGTGTGGTACACGAACACCCGGTCTCCCGCCTTCATGGCGCGGAGGTTCTTCAGGGCCACGGGATTGGTCACCCCGTCCCACACCGTCCGTCCCTCGCGCTCCAGGTCGTCGTAGCCGTAGGCGCCCGGCTCCGTCTTCAGCAGCCACATGGCCCGTGCCTCCGGGGCCCATTCTAGGCCCTTGACCGCGGCCGTCTCTTGCCTGTAGTCTTACAGCACTTTCTTACAGACGCACTGTACGACAATGCCTGCCGCCACCGCCGCCGTCCGCACGCCCCGCGCGCGCGCCGCCGCGCCCGCCGCGCTGCGGCGCCGCATCCGCGCGCGCCTGGCCGAGCAGCGCGTGCTCGTGCGCTCCCTCATCGCCCTGCGGGCGCAGGTGGCGGGGTCGCTCTTCACGCGCTTCGGGCGCTGCGGCAAGGCGGGATGCGCCTGCGCCGAGGGCCGCGGGCACGGCCCCTACTACGTGCTCTCCCGCCGCAGCGGGGGGGCGGGCAGCTTCGCCTACCTGGGCGAGGAGAGGGTGGAGGAGGCGCGCGCGCTTCTCACCCGGTCGCGCGCCTTCCGCAAGGGGCTGCGGCGGCTGAAGCAGGTCAACCAGGAGCTGGTGGACCTCCTCAAGCGCTACCAGGCCGCGGGCGCGCGCCAGGGGGCGCGCCGGCTGGGGCTGCTCGGGTCGTGAGCGCGAAGGGCGTGCTAACGTTTCCCTCTTGCGCGAACGGGAAGGCGACGGGATGAGGGACGACAAGGCGCGGGCCGAGGCGCGCCTGCCGCGCAAGGCCGCCGTCCTGACCTGTGTCATCGCCCTCCTCGCCCTCCTCGTGGGCTCGCTCTTCGGAGACCGCGGCATCCTGCAGCTCGTGCGGCAGCGCGAGCGCGCGGAGGCCCTGCTGGCGGAGATCGAAGGGCTGCGCGCGGAGAACCGCCGCCTGGCCGCGGAGATCGGCGCCCTGCGCGCCGATCCGCGCGCCATCGAGCGCCTGGCGCGCGAGGAGCTGGGCCTGGGCCGTCCCGGGGAGACGGTGTTCCTCCTCCGCCCGCCGCCGCCGCGCTAGCGGCCCCGCTCGAAAACAACCGGTTGACACGCGGCCGCGGCGGGCATGTAGAATGCCCGCGCCTTCCGATCAGGGCCCCCGCCCACCAGATGCCTTCCAAGGAGGATTGACACGATGGCAAAGGCGATGACCAAGTCGAAGATCGTGGCTGCCATGGCCGAGAAGATCGACATCTCCAAGAAGCAGTCGGCCGCGTATCTCGAGGCGCTGGCCACCATGGCCCACAAGGAAGCCAAGAACGGCTTCACCATCCCCGGCATCGGCAAGCTGGTCGTGCGCAGCTACAAGGCGCGCATGGGCCGCAATCCGCAGACCGGCCAGGAAATCCGCATCCCCGCCCGCAAGCGCCTGAAGTTCGTGGTGGCCAAGGCGGCCAAGGACGCGGCGCTGGGAAGCAAGTAACCGGACCGATTCCCTGCCACACCCCGCGGTCGGTGCGGCCGCGCGGCGTCGGCCGCACGTCCCGCCGGGTCGAGGAGGGCGCGCCGCGCGCGGGGCGCCCGAGGGAAGCTGGTCGTCCGAACATTCGGCTCGGGTCGCATCGAGCTGGCGCGTGAGGACATCACGCGCGCAGCGAGCGACGCCATCGTCAATGCCGCCAACTCCGGGCTCATGGGAGGGGGCGGCGTTGACGGTGCCATCCACCGGGCCGGGGGCCCCGCCATCAAGGAGGAGTGCCGGCGCATCGTGGAGCGCCAGGGTCCCCTCCCTCCCGGCGAGGCCGTCGTGAGCGGGGGCGGGCAACTCCCCGCCCGCCACGTCATCCACACCGTGGGTCCGGTGTGGCGCGGCGGCGGGGCGGGCGAGGCGGAGACCCTGGCCCGCTGCTATCGCAACTGCCTGGACCTGGCCGCCGCGCGCGGCCTGGCCTCGGTCACGTTCCCCAGCATCTCCACGGGCGCCTACGGCTATCCCGTGGAGGAGGCGGCCGCGGTTGCCCTCGCCACCGTGCGCGCGGCGTTGCAGGCGGGCTCCACCGTGTCCGTCGTCCGCTTCGCCCTCTTCAGCGAGGGCGACCTCCTCGCCTACCGGCGGGCCCTGGCCGCGCTACCCGACTGAGGCGATCCGGGCGGGCAGCCCGGCCACCCACTGCTCGAAGTCGGCCTCCGCGTCCACCACGATCTCGATCCTGCCCCCGGGCAGCCGCCGCACTCCGCCCGGGCTGCGCATGGCCAGCGGGATGACGACGGCCTCGCGGTGGATCCCCAGGGGGTCGGTGACGGCGAAGATCCGCTCGATCTCCCGGATGGTGACGGCGCGCGGCACGGCCCAGCATAGCGCACGGCAACGCTGGTACAGTGCGGCGGTGACCGAAACGACGGCGGCCACCTCCAGTTACGAGGCGGCGCTGGGCACGGTGCTGGAGGTCCTGCGCGACCTCGCGCGGGAGCTCGGTGGCGCGCGCGCGGCGGGGGCGGTGGCCCCCCAGGCCTCCCTCGAGCGGCAGGTCGGCCTGGGCAGCCTGGAGCGCGTGGAGCTGATGCTCCGGCTGGAGGCCGCCTTCGGCCGCCGTCTCGACGACCGCTGCCTGCAGATCGACACGCCGGAGGGCCTGGCCCGGGCCCTCCTGGAGGCGGAGTCCGGCGAGGCCGCCGCGAGGCCGCGGCCGGGAAGGGCCGCGGTGCCGCGCGAGCCGGCGCCGCTGCCGGAGGCCGCCACCGTCCACGGCGCGCTCTGGCTGCGGGCGCAGGCCGAGCCCGAGCGCCTGCACGCCTGGCTCCGCGAGGACGACGGGCGCGAGGTCGCGCTGAGCTACGGCGGCCTCTTCGCCGAGGCCTCCTCGGTGGCGGCCGGCCTCCGCGCGCGCGGGGTGGGCAGGGGCGACACCGTGGCCCTCGTCCTCCCCACCGGCCTGGACTTCCTGCGCACCTTCCAGGGCATCCTGCTCCTGGGGGCCATCCCCGTCCCCCTGTACCCGCCCGTGCGTCTCGACCGCCTGGAGGAGTACGCCCTCCGCCAGGCCGGCATCCTGGCCAACGCCGAGGCCCGCCTCCTGGTGACGGTCGAGCGCGCGCGCCCCGTCGTGGGCCTGCTGCGTCCGCGCGTGCCCTCCCTGCGCGCGGTGGCCACCGCCGACGAGCTGGCCGCCGAGGGGGGCCCTTGGCCGGCGCCGGAGGGCGCCGGCGCGGATCCCGCCTTCATCCAGTACACGTCGGGGAGCACGGGCATGCCCAAGGGCGTGCTCCTCACGCACGACAACCTGCTCGCCAACATCCGCGCCATCGCCGCCGGGCTGCGTCTCGCGCCCACCGACGTCGGTCAGACCTGGCTGCCGCTCTACCACGACATGGGCCTCATCGGCTCCTGGCTGTTCTGCATCGTCCACGGCGTCCCCATCGACATCCAGTCGCCGCTGGCCTTCCTGGCGCGGCCCGAGCGCTGGCTGTGGGCCATCCACGAGCGCCAGGCCACCATGTCCGCCGCCCCCAACTTCGCCTACGAGCTCTGCGTGCGCCGCATCCCCGACCGCGCCCTGGAGGGGCTGGACCTCTCCTCGTGGCGCTGCGCGCTGAACGGCGCCGAGCCGGTGAGCCCCGACACCATGGACCGCTTCGCGCGGCGGTTCGCGCCCTACGGCTTCCGCCGCGAGGCCTTCATGCCCGTGTACGGGCTGGCGGAGAGCGCGGTCGGGCTCTGCTTCCCGCCCCCCGGACGCGGGCCACGCGTGACGCTGGCCGCGCGCGAGCCGTTCTCGGGGGACGGGCGCGTCGAGGCCCCCGCCCCGGGCGAGAAGGAGCCGCTGCGCTTCGTCTCCGTGGGCACGGCGCTGCCCGGCCACGAGGTCCGCATCCTGGACGACGACGGCGCGGAGCTCCCTTCCGGCCGGGTGGGACGGCTCGTCTTCCGGGGTCCCTCGAGCATGGCCGGCTACTACCGGAACGCGGAAGCGACGGCGGAGGTCGCGGTGGGCGACGGCTGGCTGGACAGCGGCGACCTCGCCTTCGTGGCCGACGGCGAGGTGCACGTCGCCGGCCGGCGCAAGGACCTCATCATCAAGGGCGGACGCAACCTGGTCCCGCAGGAGGTCGAGGAGGCGGCGGCCTCCGTGGAGGGCATCCGCAAGGGCTGCGTGGCCGCCTTCGGCGTGGCCCAGGCCGCGCTGGGCACGGAGGCCCTGGTGGTGGTGGCGGAGACGCGCGAGACGGACGGGCCCGCGCGCGAGCGCCTGGCCGCGGCCGTGGTGGAGCGGGTCGGCGGCGTGACCGGCGTGCCCCCCGACGACGTGCGGCTGGTGGCGCCGGGCGTGGTGGCCAAGACGCCGAGCGGCAAGGTCCGGCGGGCGGCCACGCGCGACCTCTACCTGCGCGGAGCGCTCGGCGCCGAGCGCGGCCTCTCCCCGGGCGCCCGCTCCCGGCTCTTCGCGGCCGTGGCCGTGAACGAGGCGCGGCGGCGGCTGCGCGCCGTGCCGGGCCTGCTCTACGCGGGGGCCGCCGCCGCGGCCGTGGCCGCGGTGGGCCTGCTGGCCTGGGTCCTGGCCGTGGTCCTGCCCCGCACGTGGGCCCCGCGCACGGGACGCTTCTGCGCGCGCCTGTTCTTCCGGCTCCTGGGCCAGCGGCTGACCGTGGAGGGGCTCGAGCGCCTCGCCGTGCCCGGACCGCTGGTGCTGTGCTCGAACCACGCCTCCTACGCCGACGTCCCCGCGTTGATGGCGCTCCTTCCCCTCGACTTCGCGTTCGTGGCCAAGGCCGAGGTCCGGCGCTGGCCGTTCGTCGGCTCCTTCGTGCGCCGCACCCGGCAGCTGACGGTGGACCGCTGGGACACGGAGCAGAGCCTCAACGACGCGCGCACCATCGACGAGGCGCTCCACGCCGGGCGCAACGTGCTCTTCTTCCCCGAGGGCACCTTCACCCCGGCCACGGGGCTGCGCCCCTTCCGCCTGGGCGCCTTCAAGAGCGCGGCGGCGGCGGAGGTGGCCATCCTCCCCCTCGCCCTCCAGGGCACGCGGCACGTGCTGCGCGGCGGCGGGTGGCGCCCCCGCCGGGGCCACATCCACCTCTGGATCGGCCCCCCCCTGAGGCCGGAGGGCGAGGGTTGGCACGCGCTGGTGGACCTGCGCGACCGCACGGCCTCCGCCATCGCCGCCCGCTGCGGGGAGCCGCGGCTGGACCTCCTGGCCGCCGGCCCCGTGCGCCCATGAGCGTGCTCTCCGTGGAGGCGGTGGAGGCCGCCCGCGCGGTGGTGGCGCCGCACCTTCCCCCCACGCCGCTGCGCCCGTCCTTCGCCCTGCGCGGCGCGGGCGAGGTCCTGCTGAAGCTCGAGTGCTGGCAGCCCACGGGCTCGTTCAAGGTACGCGGGGCCACGCACCTGCTGGCCACGCTGCCCGAGGCGCAGCGCCGCCGCGGGGTGGTGGCCGCCTCCGCGGGGAACCACGCCCTGGGCGTCGCCTTCGCCGCCGCCACCGTGGGCGGCGTGCGGGCGACGCTCTTCGTGCCGCGCAGCGCGCCGCGGGCGAAGGTCGACAAGCTGCGCGCGTTCCCCGTGACCGTGCACGAGGGGGGCGAGACCTACGACGACGCGCACGCCGCCGCGGAGCGGTTCGCGGAGGAGACGGGCGCGGTCATGGCCCACGCCTTCGAGGACGACCGCGTCGCCGCCGGCCAGGGCACGGTGGCCCTGGAGCTGCTGGAGGCCCGGCCGGACCTGGCCGCCGTCGTGGTACCGGTCGGCGGGGGCGGCCTCATCAGCGGCATGGCCGCCGTGCTCAAGGCGCGCGCCCCCCGCGTGCGGGTGGTGGCCGTGCAGCCGGAGGCCTCGCCCGCGCTGCGCGAGTCGGTCCGGCAGGGCCGCGCCCTCACCGAGTACGCGGCCGCGCCCACCCTGGCCGACGGCCTGGCCGGCGGCATCGGCGAGATCGCCTTCCGGCACCGCCACCTGTTCGACGCGATGGAGGTGGTGCCGGAGGACGAGCTCGAGCGTGCGATGGTGGCCCTGCTCGCCCACGACCAGGTGGTGGCCGAGGGCGCGGGCGCCGTCGCCGCCGCCGCGGTGGCGATGGGGCGCGTGCGCGCGGACGGTCCCACGGCGGTGGTGGTGACGGGCGGCAACGTGGATGCCGCGGTGCTGCGGCGGCTCCTCGCCCGGCACGCGTGAGCGAGGCCGCACGGCTGGCGGGCACGACCGCCCTCGGCGCTCTCGCCGGGGCCGCGGTGGGCGCCCTCCTCTTCGGGACGCCGGGAGCGTGGGCGGGAAGCCTGGCCGCGGGGGCGGCCGCGGGGGGAGCGGCGGCCCACGCCCGGCGCCGCGAGCGGCGCCGCGAGGCCCTGCTCGCCGCCCCCTTCCCCGAGCGCTGGCGCCGGTTCCTGCTGGAGGCGTCCGACCACTACGAGCGCCTGCCCGCGCGCGAGCGCGCCCTCTTCGAGCAGGCCGTGCGGTCGTTCCTGGCCGACACGCCCGTGACCGGCGTCGAGGTCGAGGTCACCGACGAGCATCGCCTGCTGGTGGCCGCCTCCGCGGCCAGCCTGAGCCTGGCCTGGCCCGCCTTCCGCTGGACGCAGGTGACGGAGGTCCTGCTCTACCCCCAGGACTTCGACCGGGACTACTCGTTCGAGAACGCGGAGCTGGCCGGCCAGGCGCATGGCTGGGGCACCCTCATCCTGTCGCTGCCCGCCCTCGAGGAGAGCTTCGAGACCTCCGACGACGCCTACCACGTCGGCTATCACGAGTTCGCCCACCTCCTGGACGTGGAGGCCACCCACTTCGACGGGATACCCGCGGGGATGACGGCGGCGCGCGCGGAGGAATGGGTCGCCCTGGCCGCCCGCGAGATGAAGCGGCTCGAGCGCGGCCGGTCGGTCATCGACGACTACGGCGCGGACGATCCCGTGGAGTTCTGGCCGGTGGCGGTGGAGGCGTTCTTCGAGGTCCCCCAGCCCCTGCGGCGCCACCATGCCGAGGTGTACGCCGTGCTGGCCGAGTACTTCGGCCAGGACCCGGCGGCGTGGGACGACGCGCGCGGCCTCCGCGAGTGAGCGCCACGCGCCTCGACGTCCTCCTCGTGCGCCGCCATCCCGGGCTCTCGCGGCGCAAGGCGCGCGAGGTCATCGAGAAGGGCCAGGTGACGGTGGACGGCCGCCTGGCCCGGGAGCCCGGGCTCTCCGTGGCCGCCTCCGCGGCCGTGGCCTGGGACCCCAACCGCCGCGCCCTGCCGCGCGCGCGGCTCTCCCTTCCCGTGCTGTACGAGGACGGCCACGTCCTGGTGGTGGACAAGCCGGCGGGCCTGCTCAGCGTGGCCTCCTCGCCGGAGGCCCGCGACGAGGACACCGTCCTGCGGCGGGTGCAGGAGTACGTGCGGCGGCTGCGGCCGCGGCGCGCCTACGTCCATCCCGTCCACCGCCTGGACCGTGACACCTCGGGCGCCCTGGCCCTGGCCCTGAGCCGGGAGGCGCGCGCCCACCTGCAGTCCCTCTTCCGCGCGCACCGCGTCGAGCGCCGCTACCTGGCCCTCGTCTCCGGCCGTCCACGCGCGGAGCAGGGCGAGGTGGACCTGCCCCTGGCCGACGCCTACGTGGCCGGCCGCCGCCGGGTGGCCCGCGCGGGCGAGGGCGCCCACGCCGCCCTCACGCGCTGGCGCGTGCGCGAGCGGTTCGCGGAGGGCGCCCTGCTCGAGGTCCAGCTCGCCACCGGGCGCCAGCACCAGATCCGCGTGCACCTCGCGCACGTGGGGCTGCCCGTGGTCGGCGACGCGGTCTACGGTCCGGAGAAGGGCCCGGCCGCCCCGCGCCAGATGCTGCACGCGGCCGTCCTCGGCTTCCGCCCGCCGGGGGGCGAGGGCGTCGTGCGCGTGGAGAGCCCGCTCCCCGACGACTTCCGGCGCGTCCTCGCGCGGTGGCGGCGCCGGCGCTGAGGACGTCGCGGCGCCCGTGCCCCACCGCCCCGCCTTCGATATGCTTGGGGCCGTGCTCGGGGGGACTCCCAGGCGGCTCGCGGCCCTGGCCGCGCTCATGGCCACCGTCGCCTGTGCCTCGCGCCGCGCCCCGCCGGAGGTGGCCTACCTCACGTCCCCCGCGCGGGCGGCCGCCAACCCGCCGTACTCCGAGGCCGTCCGCGTGGGCGATCTCCTCTTCCTCTCCGGGGCGCTGGGCGTGCTGCCCGGCCGCCGGGAGCTGGCGCCGGGGGGCATCGAGGGCGAGACGCGGCAGACGCTCGAGAACATCAAGCGCGTGCTCGAGGAGAACGGGTCCTCGCTGGAGCGCGTGGTGAAGTGCACGGTCATGCTGGCGGACGTCGCGGAGTGGGAGGCCATGAACCGCGTCTACCGCGAGTACTTCCCGCGCAACAAGCCGGCGCGCAGCGCCCTGGGCGTCGGGGGCCTCGTCCTCGGCGCGCGCGTGGAGATCGAGTGCATCGCCGCCGCCGGGGCCCCCCGCCCCTGATCGCCGCGGCGTGAACGGCCAGGACCCCCGCCGGGAGGAGGCCCGATGATCGCTGCCGCCCTGCTCGTGCTCGCGCAAGCCGCGGCGCCCGCCGAGGGCAAGCCGCTCACCGCCGACGTGCTCTGGCAGATCCAGCGCGTGGGCACCCCCGCCGTCTCTCCCGACGGCCGGTGGGCGGCCTACGGCGTGACCACGTACGACATGGAGGAGAACCGCGGCAACGCGGACCTGTGGCTGGTGCCCACGGCCGGGGGGCCCGCCCGCCGCCTGACCTTCAACAAGGCCTCCGACGGCTCGCCCGCCTGGAGCCCCGACGGGCGCCGCCTGGCCTTCGTCTCCAAGCGTGACGGCGACCCCGCGGCCCAGCTGTACGTCCTGGCCGTGGACGGGGGCGAGGCCGAGCGCGTCACCGAGATGCCGCGTGACGTGTCGGACCCCGCCTGGTTCCCCGACGGCGCGCGCATCGCCTTCGTCTCCCACGTCATCGCCGGCGCCGAGACCATCGAGGCCACGAAGAAGGAGCTGGAGGCGCGGGAGAAGAACAAGGTCAAGGCGGTGGCCACGGAGAATCGGCTCTTCCGCTTCTGGGACCGGTGGCTCGGCGCGGGCGAGTACCCGCACCTCTTCGTGGTGGACGTGTCCTCGCGCAAGGTCACCGACCTGCTCCCCGGCTCCCGGCGCTACTTCGGGCTGCAGGGCGGCGCGGGCTCCTTCAGCATCGCCCCGGACGGGAGCGCGATCGTCTTCGCCGCCAACAGCACGGCCGAGCCCTACCCCGCCCTCAACTCCGACCTCTTCCTGGTGCCGGCGACGGGGGGCGAGGCGCGGAACCTGACCGCGGGCAACCCCGCCGACGACGAGGATCCCCGGTTCAGCCCCGACGGCGGGCACATCGCCTACGGTCTCCAGCGCAAGGCCGAGGGCTGGCCCGACTACACGCGGCTGGCGGTGATGGAGCTGGCCACGGGCGCCACCACCACCCTGACCGAGGCCCCGGCCCTCGACGCGTCCGCCGGCCACTGGGCGTGGACGGCCGACGGCAGGTCCCTGGTGGTCCTGGCCGAGGTCCGCGGGCGCACGAACGTCTACGCCGTGCCCGCCTCCGGTGGGCCGCTGCGCCTCGTCCACCGCGGGGGCACGGTGGCCGGCGCGGAGGTCACACCCCAGGGCGAGGTGGTGTTCCAGCGCCAGGACCTCACCCACCCGCCCGAGCTGTGGGCGGTGAAGCTCGACGGCACCTCCCCGCGCGCGCTCACGCGCGTGAACGACGCGCTGATGGCGGGGCTGGCCATCGGCCCCGTGGAGGAGAAGACCTTCCGCGGCGCGGGCGGGGACGAGGTGCAGATGTTCGTGGCCTACCCGCCCGGCTTCCGCAAGGGCACGAAGTACCCGCTCGTCCACCTGGTCCACGGCGGGCCGGTGGGCACGTTCGGCGACACCTTCCACTTCCGCTGGAACCCCCTGGTCTTCGCCGCCCCCGGCTACGTGGTGCCCATGGTCAACTTCCACGGCTCCTCCAGCTTCGGTCAGGCCTGGGTGGAGAGCATCCTGGGCGCCCACCCCGACAAGCCCTTCGAGGACGTGATGAAGGCCACGGACGCCTTGATCGCGGAGGGCTCGGTGGACCCCGCGCGCATGGCCGCCGCCGGCGGCTCCTACGGCGGCTTCCTCGTGAACTGGATCGCCGGCCATACCGACCGCTTCAAGGCGCTGGTCAGCCACGCCGGCGTGTACAGCCTGCTCGGGCAGTCCGCCTCCGACACCAGCTTCGGCCGCCAGCATTCCTACGGCGGCTACCCCTTCACCAACCTCGCCAACGTGGAGAGGTGGAGCCCCAACCGCTACGCGGCCGGCTTCCGGACGCCCATGCTGGTCCTGCACGGCGAGCGCGACTACCGCGTGCCCGTGACCCAGGGCCTGGAGCTCTACGGGGTGCTCAAGGCCAAGGGCGTGCCCGCACGCCTCGTCTACTACCCGGACGAGAACCACTGGATCCTGAAGCCCCAGAACTCCCGCCACTGGTACGGGGAAGTGCTGGGGTGGCTCGCCCGCTGGCTCTCCTAGGAGGAAACGTGCGCGCGCTCCTGCTCGGACTCACCCTGGCCGCCGCCCCCGCCGCGGCCGCCGATGCCCCCCCGCCCGCCGCCGATGCCCCCCCGCCCGCCGCCGTCCGCGACGACCCGCGCGTCCAGACCGCTCTCGAGCTGGCGCGCACCTGGCTCGAGGGCCAGCGGGCCTACGAGGGCATCCCTGGCGTCTCCGCCGCCATCGTGCACGACCAGGAAGTGCTCTGGAGCGGCGGCTTCGGCTACGCCGACCGCGAGGCGAAGCGGGAGGCCACCGCGGACACCATCTACAGCATCTGCTCCATCTCCAAGCTCTTCACCAGCGTGGCGGTGATGCAGCAGCGCGACGCGGGCCGGCTCCGCCTCGACGACCCCGTCGGCCGCCACCTGCCGTGGTTCGGGCTGAAGCGCACCGAGGGCGAGGGCGACGTCACCGTCGAGGGCCTCCTCACCCATGCCTCCGGGCTGCCGCGGGAGTCGGACTACCCCTACTGGTCCGACCCGACGTGGCCCTTCCCCACCCGCGCCCAGCTCATGGAGACGGTCCGGAAGCAGGAGGCCCTCTACGCGCCCGCCACGCACTACCAGTACTCCAACCTCGGCATCGCCCTGGCCGGCGAAGTGGCGGCGGCGGCGGCGGGCGTCCCCTACGACGCGTACGTGAAGCGCGCCATCCTCGACCCGCTGGCCATGGACAGCACCACCACGCAGATGCCGGCGGGCGAGCGCGGAAAGCGGCTGGCCGTGGGCTACGCCGCCCCCGACCGCGAGGGACGGCGCGCCCCCCTCGCCTTCTTCACCGCGGGCGCCATCGGGCCCGCGGCGGGCTTCGCCTCCACCCCTCTCGACCTCGCGCGCTTCGCCTCCTGGCAGTTCCGCCTCCTGGCGCGGGGCGGGACCGAGGTGCTGAAGGCGACCACCCTGCGCGAGATGCACCGGATCCACTGGGTGGAGCCGGACTTCGAGACGACGTGGGGCCTCGGCTTCTGGGTGGCGCGCCGGGACGACAAGGTGTTCGTGGGCCATGGCGGCAGCTGTCCGGGGTATCGGACGCAGCTCCTCATGCGTCCCGAGGACCGCATCGCCACCGTGTTCATGGCCAACGCGCAGGGCGTGGCCGCCGCCGCCTGGGCCCAGCGCCTCTACGACATCGTGGCCCCCGCGGTGAAGGCGGCGGTGAAGGAGCCCGGCAAGGGAAAGGCGCCGGACCCCGCCCTGCGCCCCTACGTCGGCGCCTACAGCGTGGCGCCCTGGGGCGGCGAGATCGCGGTCCTGCCCTGGGAGGACGGGCTCGCCGTCATCGACCTGCCCTCCATGGAGCCGGTGAAGGAGATGACGCGGCTCCGCCGGACCGGCGAGCACACCTTCCGCCGCGTGCGCAAGGACGACAGCCTGGCCGAGGAGATCGTGTTCGTGATGGGCGCCGACGGCCGCGCCACCCACTTCCAGCGCCACAGCTCGCGCTGGCCGCGGGTGCGCTAGCCGCGGTCAGCGCGCCGGCCGCCGGCGGCCGGCGGGCGGGGGCGAGGGTGCCGGCGCCTTGCCCGGGCCGGCGCCGCTGCCGAACTGCCGCAGCTTGGCCGCCACCCGGTCCTCGATCCAGTGCGGGTCCCACCACTCGCGCGGGTCCACCTGCACGTCGCGGAGCAGCATCGAGAAGTGCAGGTGGTCGCCGCCGGCCAGGCCGGTGGCCCCGCTGCGGCCGAGGGCCTGCCCGCGCGTGACGGTGTCGCCCTCCTTCACCCCGAACGAGCTGAGGTGGCCGTAGAGCGACATCAGCCCGTACCCGTGGTCGATGACCACGGTGTTGCCGTAGATGCCGAAGTACTCCGCGAGCACCACCACGCCCGCGTTGGAGGCGGTGACGGGGGCGTTGGCGGTGGTGGCCAGGTCGAACCCGAGGTGGTCCTGGATGTCCACCGCCTCGCCCTTGTAGAGGTACGTCCGATGGTCGGCGAACTGCGCCTCCACCTGGGAGCTGCCCAGCTGCTTGAAGGGCTCGCTCCAGAGGAACTGGGGCCGGCTGCGCTGGGTCAGCGCCGCCAGGTCCGCGTTGTTCTTCTGGCGCAGGTCGCGGTTGATCTGGAGGTAGTTCTTCAGCAGGTCGCCCTGGTCGCGGAGATCGGCCTGGCTCACGATCTCGGGCACCACCTTGTTGAGGAAGGCCTCGTGGAGCGGGATCTCGCGGTTCCGGAACGTCTTCGGGAAGACCTTGAGGGTGAAGCCGGCGAGCACCTCGTTCTCCGCCTTGTCCCGTGCGCGCAGGCGTATCGGCAGGTCGGGGCCGGCGTCGTAGGGGTAGGCGAAGACGGCGAAGTGCACCCCGGGCGGCGCGCCGGGCATGGGATGGCCGGGGAAGAAGCGCTCGCCCGCGAGCACGCCGCTCTCCGCGTCCGCGGGCGTGACCTTGTACACCACCATGTCGCAGCCGCCCTGGTTCACGTAGTGCTGCGCGGTGAGGACCTCCACCCGCGGGGGCACCAGCTGGGCGGTGAAGTCCTTCTGGAAGGCGGCCGTCTTGCCGCGGAAGAAGTTGCCCCAGGACTTGTTGCGCGCCTCCGCCACCACCCGTCCCATGCCGTCCTGCAGGCGGAACCGCTTCTCCTCCCCCGGCACCCAGCGCACCTGGACCTGCGGCCGCGGGGAGGCGAACGACTCCTCGTACACCACGTGCCGGGCGTTGCCCTGCTCCACGGCCACCCTGACCCAGCTCAGGCCGTGGGCATGGTCGTTCACCTCCACCACCAGCGGGCGGTTGCGGCCGACCACGTCGAAGGGGGCGCTGAGGCCGATGCGCGGCCGGCCCGCGAAGACCATGCGCACGGTCACGTACAGGCCTCCCGCCACCGCGAGGGCCAGCAGGACGAGGGTGAAGGTGTAGGTGCGGGAGAAGCGGGGGCCGACCCTGGCCCGGCTGCGGTAGTACACGCTCGGCGTCCTCCGATCGGGGATGGTGAGACGCCGGGAATCTTACCTTCGCCGGGGCGGGCGGGTGGCCGGCCTAGCCGAGAGAGCCGAGGATCTCGTTGAGGGCGTCGGGCACGGTGCTGAAGAGCACGCCCGCCTGGTAGGAGAGCCCTTCCCGCCGCGACCAGATGACGGTGCCGGGAACCGCCACCTCGATGGCCGTCTGCTGGTCCGAGATGG
Organism: Vicinamibacteria bacterium; assembly: GCA_036556965.1. GTDB lineage: Bacteria > Acidobacteriota > Vicinamibacteria > Fen-336 > Fen-336 > DATBIO01. The sequence goes on along the minus strand of DATBIO010000272.1, from coordinate 27,029 downwards.
GCGCCTCGAAGGCCACCGTGAGGTCGCCGCCCCGCGCCAGGTCCTCGCCCACGCGCAGGCGGCAGCCCTTCTGCGAGAGGTCCATGGCCGTGGCGGGATGCCAGCCGCCTTCCGCCTTGTAGCGGACGGTCAGGCGGCAGGCGCGCCGCGCCGACAAACGGCGGTTGCCGCGCTGTGTTCCCGTCTCGCTCATGTCTCGTGCCGCCGGCGCGGCACGCGCCCCTCGCGTGGGGAGCACGAACGCGCAGGTTGCGGGGAGGGCGCGAGTATAGAACGCGCCCCGTCCCTGGAGCAAGGCAAGACCGCGTGCTATGGTCCGCGGCTGCATGCGCGCGCTGCGGGCCGCCGCCCTCCTGCCCCTCCTGGGCCTCACGGCCTGCGGGGGCGAGGGTCCGATGACCCCCCCTCCCCCCACCCCGACGCACCCCGTCCCCGTGGTCGTGTTCTACGACGTGGACGCCGACGGCGTGGCCGACCCCGACGAGATCGGCCGCGTGCCCGGGGTGGAGGTCACGGTGGCCGGCCGCAGCGCGACCTCGGCGACGGGCAACGGCTACCTGGTGGTCAACGGGGTGCCGGAAGGCGTTCACACCGCCTCGGTGCGGATGTCCACGCTGCCCGCCTTCTACCAGACCGTGCCGGGGGTGACGGTCACCGTCCGGTCGCCGGCCACGGAGGAGGCCTTCCTGGGGCTGACCCTGGCCATCGGGGTCAACAACCCGTACACCTACATGGGCTTCGGCGACAGCATCACGGTGGGGGACGGGTCCAGCGACGGCGACGGCTACCGCGTGATGCTGGAGGCCCTGCTGGCCGCCCACTTCGGCGACGCGACCGTCTACGACGAGGGCATCAGCGGCACGCGGTCCGACCGCGGCGCCCAGCGCATCGGGGGCAGCCTGGACCGCCGACGGCCCGCCTACACCCTGGTCCTCTACGGCACCAACGACTGGAACGACTCCCTCTGCGACGAGGCGGAGACCTGCTTCACCCTGGAGAGCGTGCGCAGCATCGTGCGGGACGTGAAGGCGGCGGAGAGCCTGCCCGTGGTGGGGACCATCCCCCCCATCAACGTGGGCTACGACTTCCGTACGCCGGAGTCGCGCCAGGACTGGGTGAACGAGCGCAACGAGGAGCTGAGGGCCATGGCCCGCGAGGAGGGCGCCCTCCTCGTGGACATCAACGCGGCCCTGGTGCAGGCCAGCGGCGGCGACATCGGCACCGTGATCGAGGACCACGTCCACCCCAACGACCGCGGCTACGAGATCATGGCCGACACCTGGTTCGCCGCCCTCGCGCGGCCGCTCCCGGCGGCGGCCGCCGCCACGCTGTTCAAAGCGCCCGCCGCCCCGCCCGCGCGCGGGCAGCCGTAGTAACGTGCGGTAGCGTGAAGACGGGGCGCCTCCTGAAGTTCCGCCGGCCGGGGGGCGACGTCCACGCCTACCTCTACCGCGAGGGCGAGGTGGTGCACGCCGAGGTCTTCGTGGCCGCCACCATGTCCGCGCGGCCCGCCGCCGAGCGGTTCTCGGGCGGCACGGAGCCGGAGGTGGAGGCGCGCGTGCGGGCCTGGGTCGACCGGCACTTCCCCAAGGCCACGTGAAGGCGCGCGACCGGTTCCTCCTCCCCGCCATCGCCTGCCGCCTGGACGGCATGGAGCTGCCCGTGGCCAACGTCAGCGTGGGCGGGCTGTTCCTGGCCACCGAGCTGGCCGTCTTCACCGGCCAGGTCCTCGAGCTCGAGCTGGCCCTCGGCGGCCTGGACCCCTTTCGCGTGCAGGCGCGCGTGACCTGGCTCAACGAGCCCGCCGACCCGCGCGCGCCCGACCTCCCCCGCGGCTTCGGCGTGCAGATCACGCGCATCGGGCTGCGCGAGAAGCTCGCCCTCCTCGAGGCGATCAAGCGCTCGCCGGCCGCGCCCATGCGCGACGAGGCGGGGAGGGGCGGCGGCTAGGGACGGAAGAACTCGTCCTTGGGCTCGAGGTCCCGGTTGACGTCGGCGTCGGGAGGCAGCGGCCGCCCGTAGTGGGCGCGCTCCACGAAGGCCACCACCTCCCGCATGCGGGCCCGCCCCAGGTACTCCACGACGTGGGGGCTGCGCAGGCGGGCCGTCCAGCCCTCCCGGTCGATGACGATGGGCTCGGCGCCCGCCAGGAGCAGGTCCTCGCGGAAGTAGACGGTGTGGGGGAACACGCGCTGCACGGCGGCGCGCAGGCGCGGGGTGCGGGCCAGGGCGCAGAAGAGCCCGCCCGGGCGCAGGCGGCTGCGCACGAGGCGGTAGTACTCGACGGACTGCAGGTGGGTGACCATGGAGGTGTCGAAGTCGATGGAGTCGTTGACGATCAGGTCGTAGGTCCGCCCGTCGGCCTGCAGCCGCCGGCGGCCGTCGTCGCCCACGATGCTGACGCGCGGGTCGCGCAGGAAGTCGTGCAGGCGGGACATGGTGGGCTGGCCCGCCACGCGCGCCAGCAGGCGCGGCTGGCTCGACGCGATCTCGAACACCGTCACCCGCCGCGTCGTGTCGCGGCACCCCGCGGCCCAGGCGGTGTCGCCCGAGCCCAGCCCGATGACCGCCACCTCGGCGGGGGCAGGGTGGGCCACGGCGGGCATGGCGCCGATGATGGTGTGCAGCCAGCCGAAGGGCAGCCAGCTGTTGTGCCGGCCGTTGACGGCCAGGCGGTACCCGCCGGGCTGGGGCGTGAGCGCGGTGACGCTGGCCGCGTTCTCCTCGACGAACGAGTCCTCGGGCGGCGGAGCGCCGTGGAGGCGCCGCCAGAGGCGGTCGTTGCCGGGGAAGGCCGCGGCCAGCAGCAGGAGAGCGGCGGCGGCGCCCGCGAAGCGGCGGTCACGGAGGGCGCGCGCGCCCACGAGGGCCACCGCCGCCGCCACCCCCGCCAGCATCCGGAAGACGCCCGAGGTCCCCACGGCGTCGAAGAGGAGGAGCCCGGTGACCAGGCTGCCCAGCGCGCAGCCCGCGATGTTCCCTGCCTGCAGGATGCCGACGCGGCGGCCGCTGGTCGCGGGATCGGACTGCGTGGCCCTCTGCAGGACGGGGAAGCCGAATCCCATGAGGAAGGTGGCCGGCCCGAAGAGGACGAGGGGCAGGAGCACGTAGACGCCGGCGAAGGCCCACCCTTCGAACGGCGCCATCTTGACGCCGTACTGCCGATGCCCGTAGGCCACCAGCCACTCCACGCCCGGCCAGGCCGCGGGGAGCCAGGCCAGCGCGGCGTGCGCCGCCAGCGTGCTGAGCACGACGCCCGCCTGGCAGGCCAGGAACACGGCCAGCGGGCGCCGCAGGGCCTCCGCGCGGCGCGCCGCGGCCAGGGTGCCTGCGGCCAGGCCCACCAGGTAGCCGGCGAGCAGGGTGCCGAAGGTGAAGGCGGCGCCCTTGGCCGCCACGTCGAGGACGCGGAACCACGCCATCTCGAGGGAGAGGGCCACGAAGCCGGAGAGCGCGTAGAGGAGGAGCCAGACGCGAAACGGCTGAGGCGGCTCCGCGGCCGGGGGCGCGTCCGGGGAAGGCCCGGGCGCCGCCGCGGAGAGGGCGCCGCGGGCGATGAGGAGGGCCCCCAGCCCGGCCAGCGCGCTCCCCGCGGCGGCCGCCTGCACCGCCCCCGTCACGCCGAGGAAGCGCAGCAGGACCCACGGCGTGAGGAAGGCGCCGAGGGCCGCGCCCAGGGCGTTGGCGCCGTAGAGGTAGCCGATGGTGCGCGCCGCCCCCGCCCGCGCGCGCACCAGGCCGCGGACGAGGAAGGGCAGGGACATCCCCATGAGGACGGTGGGAGGCAGCAGCGACAGGAGGTGGGTCACGGTGGCCCGTCCGAGGCCGTCATAGAGGGCGGACGCGCGCTGGTACAGCACGCCGTAGTAGAGAGGCACGCTGACCGCGGCGAAGGCGGCCACCCCCAGCTCGATGAGCCCGAAGGCGGCCAGGGCCCGGCGCGCGGTCAGCCGCGCGGAGATGACGCCTCCCGCGTGGCTGCCGAGGCCCAGCCCCGCCATGAAGGCGGCGGTGATGATGGCCACGGAATACACGCCGACGCCCGTGGTCAGGGCGAGCAGGCGCTGCCAGGCCACCTGGTAGACGAGGGCGGCCGCGCCGCTGACCACGAAGAGCACGGAGGCGGCGGCGAGGTCGCGCCGGGCGACGGCCACGTCCCCGGCGGCCGGCGCCTCGAGGGCCCGGGCGGACGCGTCCGCGGCCGTGGTCAGAGGCCTTCCGCGCCGAGGGCGCGCTCGAGGAGAGAGACCATCTCCTCGAGCTGGGCGTCCGTGGTCACCAGCGGGGGGGCGACCATGAGCACGTCACCGTCGGCGCCGGCGCAGCCGGTGCTCGGGTAGACGACGAGGCCCTGTTCCAGCGCGCGCTCCGTCACGCGCTCGGCCGTGCGCCGCGCGCGGGGGAAGGGCCGGCGCGCCGACGGCTCCTCGCACAGCTCGATCCCCCACATGAGGCCGCGGCCCCGCACGTCGCCCACGTGGGGACGCGCGCGCAGGACGGCCAGGCGCGCGGCCAGGCGCGCGCCGAGGAGGGCCGCCCGCTCCACCAGGCGCTCGCGCTCCAGGATCTCGAGCACGGCCAGGCAGGCGGCGGCGGTGACGGGGTGGTGCGAGAAGGTGAAGCCGTGCACGAACCCGCCCGCGGCGTCCACCGCCTCCACCACGCCTTCGCGCGCGAGGACGGCGCCCACGGGAGCGTAGCCGCTGCTCATGCCCTTGCCGCAGGTCACGAGGTCGGGGGCCACGCCGGAGTGCTCCACCGCGAACCACCGGCCCGTGCGCCCGAACCCGCACATCACCTCGTCCGCGACGAGGAGCACGCCGTAGCGGCGGCAGGTCTCGGCCACGCGGGGCAGGTAGTCGTCGGGGGGCACAGCGGAGCCCGCGGAGGCTCCGATCTGAGGCTCCGCCACGAAGGCGGCCACCGTCTCCGGCCCCTCGCGCTCGATCACCGTGGCCAGGTCGTCCGCGCAGGCCAGGGCGCACGACGGGTAGGCCTTGTCCAGCGGGCAGTGGTAGCAGAAGGGGGCCGCCGCGCGCGGCGTGCTCGTCAGCAGCGGGCGGTACGGGGCCTGGAGGGCGGGCCGCCCGGAGACGGACAGCGTGGCCAGGGTGTTGCCGTGGTACGAGATGGAGCGGCCCACCACCTTGTGGCGCCCGGGCTCGCCGCGGGCGAGGTGCCAGGCGCGGGCCAGCTTCAGCGCCGTCTCGTTCGCCTCCGAGCCGCCCGTGACGAGGTAGAGCTTCCGGCAGGCCCCCGGCGCGTGCACGGCCAGGCGCCGGGCGTACTCCTCGAGCACCTCGCTCGTGAACTGCGTGCCGTGCACGTAGGCCGCGGCCGCCGCCTGGCGCGCCATGGCCTCCGCGACCTCCGCCCGGCCGTGTCCGATCCCCACCACCACCGCGCCGCTCGACCCGTCGAGGTAGCGCCGCCCGGCGGTGTCCCACAGCTCGGCCCCGAGGCCCCGCGCCACGCTGGGCAGGGGACGCCCCACGCGGTGGAAGACCAGCGAGGGCGGCGCCGCCACGCTCATGGCCCGGCATTCTACCCGCGGGCATCGGCTATCCTTTACCCCCTCATGTTCCCTTCCATCCGGCGCCGTCCCGACCGGCGCGGCGGGGGGGCCGCCCTTCCCTCCGCGCGGGGCTGGAGCGCGACGGACCGCTCGCGCGAGTTCGTGCTCATGGCCGCGCTCTCCGTGCTGCTCCTCGGGCTGGGCACGGCCGGCTACGTGGCGGTCGAGGGGTGGTCCGCCTTCGACGCCCTCTACATGACGGTGATCACGCTGACCACGGTGGGCTACCTGGAGGTCCATCCCCTCAGCCCGGAAGGCCGCGTCCTCACCATGGCCCTGCTCCTGGTGGGGGTCTTCACCCTCTTCTACGCGGCGGGCGTGATCATCAGCGCGGTGGTCGGGGGCGAGGTGCGGGGCAACCTCGAGAGGCAACGAATGGAGCGGATGCTCGAAGCGCTGAAGGACCACGCGATCGTGTGCGGCTTCGGCCGCATGGGCACCTACGTCTGCGGCGAGCTGAGCGCCCAGGGCGTGCCCTTCGTGATCGTGGACAAGCAGCCCGACCTGCTGGCCGACTTCGCCCAGCCCCACGGGATCGCCCTGGGCGGGGACGCCACCTCGGACGAGGTCCTGCGCCGGGCGGGAGTGGAGCGCGCGCGCACCCTGGTCACGGCGGTGGCCTCCGACGCCGACAACCTCTACATCACCATGAGCGCCCGCCTGCTCAACGAGCGGCTGTTCATCGTGGCGCGCGCGGAGGACGTGGCCGCGGAGAAGAAGCTCGTGCGCGCGGGGGCCAGCCGCGTGGTCTCGCCCTACGTCACCGCGGGCCACCAGGTGGCCCAGGCCATCCTGCGCCCGGCGGTGGTGGACTTCATCGAGCTGGCCACGCGCAGCGACTACCTGGAGCTCCAGATCGAGGAGAACGTCGTGCGAAAGGGCTCCGCCCTGGCGGGGGCCGCCGTGCGCGACCGCCGCCTCCGCGAGGAGCTCGGCATCATCATCGTGGCCATCAAGCGCGCCGACGGCGCCATGCAGTTCAACCCCCCGCCGGAGGCCCTCATCGCGCCCGGGGACACCCTCATCAGCCTGGGTCACCGCCAGCAGCTGGAGCGGCTGGAGGCGCTGTGCCGCGCTTGAGGTCGCGCCGCACCGCCCACTGCAGCAGGGGCGGGGTGGCCACGGTGGTGGCCACCACCATGAAGACGGCGGCCGCGTAGACGGCGGTGTCCACCACCGGGCGGCCGTCCAGCAGGAGCTTGGCGCCCATGCCCGCGAAGATGAGCCCGACCTCGCCCCTGGGCATCATGCCCAGCCCCACCACCAGCCTCGACACGCCGCGGGGGGCCACCAGGCCGCACGCCAGCTTGCCCAGGACGGCGGCGCCGGTCAGGAGCAGGCCGAGGCCGAGCACGCCCCAGCCCAGCGCCCGCAGGTCCACGAGCATTCCCATGCGGACGAAGAACACGGGGACCAGGAGCCCGATCAGCGGCTCGATCGACTCGTGGAGGTTCTTCTCCCCCGGCACCAGGTGGGGCTTGTGCTGCTCGTCCTCCAGGATGAGGCCGGCGGCGAAGGCTCCCACGATGGGGGCCAGCCCCGCCAGCAGGGCCAGCGACGACAGCGCGAAGCAGAAGCTCAGGGCGACGGCCTGCACCATCCCCCGCGCCCCCAGGCGACCGGTGTGGCGGAAGAGGCGCGGCGTGATGAGGCCCCCCACGAGGAGGGAGCCCACCAGGAACACCACGGCCTTCCCCACGATGGCCAGCACCCCCGCCGTGGTCATGGCCGCTCCCCCGGCGGCGGCGGTGATGATCCCGGCGATGACCGCGAGCACGAGCAGGCCGAGGACGTCGTCGATGACGGCGGCCCCCAGGATGATGCGGGCGGGGCGGCTGCGCAGCGCGCCCAGGTCGCCGAGCACGCGCGCGGTGATGCCCACGCTGGTGGCGGCGAGCATCGCCCCCAGGAAGGCGTGGAGCATCCACGAGTCGCCGGGAAGCGCCAGCGCGCCCACCCCGAAGCCGAGAGCCATGGGCGTGACCACACCGACGACGGCCACGCGGAGGGCGGGGAGGCCGACCGCCATCATGTCCCGGGGCGTGGACTCCAGCCCCACCGAGAAGAGGAGCAGGACCGCGCCCAGCTCCGCGAGCACCACGAAGGCCTCGCTGTCCCGGAAGGGTCCCAGGTCCGGTCCGCCCAGGAGCGCGAGGTTGCCGAGGAGCACGCCCACCATCAGCTCTCCCAGCACGGCGGGGAAGCCCAGGCGCTCGACGACGGCCCCCGCCAGGCGCGCGCCGACCACGAGCAGGGCGAGGACGAGCAGGAGGGCGGACACGACGTCGGTGCCGTGTCCGGCGGCCAGGAAGGTCACGGGGTGAATCATATGCGGTGGCCGGGCACGGGGCAGGACTCCGGGAACGCCGCGCCCGCGCCGACTCTGCCGTAGACTCCCGCCATGAGGCTCCTGTCCCTGCTCCTCGCCCTGGGCCTGCTCGCCGGCCACGCGGGCGAGGGCGCGTTCGACATCGTCATCGAAGGCGGGCGCGTCCTCGACGGCACGGGGGCGCCCTGGACGGTGGCCGACGTCGCGGTCAAGGACGGACGCATCGCGGCCGTCGGCCGGCTGGAGGGCCGGGGGGCGGGGCGCCGCATCGACGCCCGGGGGCTGGTGGTGGCCCCCGGCTTCATCGACCTGCTCGGACAGTCCGAGTACCACGTGCTGGTGGACGCGCGCGCCGCCTCCAAGGTGACCCAGGGCATCACCACCGAGGTCACGGGCGAGGGGTCCTCCATCGCCCCCGTGAACGACCGCATGGTCCGGGAGGAGGCGGACACCTTCCGCCGCTACGGGGTCACTCCCGACTGGACCACCCTGGACGGCTACTTCGGCACCCTCGAGCGGCGCGGCACGGCCATCAACCTGGCCACCTTCGTGGGCTCCGGGGGCGTGCGCGACCTGGTCATGGGCAAGGAGGAGCGGGCGGCCACCGGCGCCGAGATGGCGCGGATGGAGGAGGTGGTGGAGGAGGCCATGCGCCAGGGCGCGCTGGGCGTCTCCTCCTCGCTCCAGTACATCCCCAACATCTACGCGAGCACCGGGGAGCTGACGGCCATGGCCCGCGTGGCCGCGCGCCACGGCGGCGCCTACTTCACCCACCAGCGCTCGGAGTCGGCGCGCATCGACGCCTCGCTGGACGAGGTCTTCCGCATCGCGCGCGACGCCTCGGTGCGCACGCAGGTCTGGCACCTCAAGACCGCCTACCGGCCGAACTTCGGGCGCATGCCCGCCGTCCTGCGCCGCATCGAGCAGGCCCGCGCGGACGGCCTCGACGTGAGCGCGAACCAGTACCCCTACAACCGCGCGGCCAACGGGCTCGACGCCTGCCTGCCGCCGTGGATCCGCGAGGGCGGCCGCGAGGCGCTGCTCGAGCGGCTGGGCGACCCCGCCCTGCGCGAGAGGGCCAAGCGGGACATGGCCACGGAGTCGGGCGAGTGGGAGAACCAGTACCTGGGCAGCGGGGGCCCGGAGGGCATCCTGGTCGGCTCGCTCCTGGACCCCGCCCTGGCCGCGCTGCAGGGCAAGACCATCGCCCAGATCGCGGCCGAGCAGGGCAAGGACGCCCGCGACGCCCTCATCGACCTCGTGATCGCCGACCGCGCGAACGGGTCGGGGATCCTGTCCATCATGGACGAGGCCGACGTGCGCGCCGCCCTCGCCCATCCCCTGGTGGCCTTCTGCACCGACTCCCCGGCCAAGGCCACGGACGGCCCCTTCGCGCGCGAGGGCTCGCACCCGCGGGGCTGGGGCTCCGCCGCGCGCATCCTGGGCCACTACGTCCGCGACGAGAAGGTCCTGACCCTCGAGGAGGCGGTGCGGAAGATGACGTCCTTCCCCGCCGCCGTGGCCGGCCTGGAGGGCCGCGGCCTGCTCAAGCCCGGCTTCGCGGCGGACCTGAGCGTGTTCGACCCGCGCACGGTCCGCGACCTGTCGACCTTCGCGCAGCCCCACCGCTACAGCGAGGGCTTCCGCTACGTGCTGGTGAACGGGGTGCCCGTGGTGGACGGGGGCGCCCTCACGGGGAAGACCCCCGGCCGCGGGCTGCGCGGCCCCGGCTGGCGCCCCGCCCCGCGGGTCGCCCTGCTGGACGCCCCGCGATAGGAGGACGGCCATGGGCGAGATGGTCCGCTTCGGTCCGCAGGAGACGGAGGCCCGGTCGTCGGAGGCGACGGACGGCTACCTGGCCGTCCCCCCGTCGCCCACGGGCCTCGGCGTGGTCGTGGTGCAGGAGTGGTGGGGCCTGAACGACCACGTCAAGCGCGTCGCCGACCGCTTCGCGGCGGAGGGCTTCACCGCGCTGGCGCCGGACCTGTACCACGGCACCGTGACCCGCTCGCCCGACGAGGCGGGGAAGCTCCTCATGGCCCTGGACATCGCCCGCGCGGAACGGGACCTGCGCCAGGCCGTGGAGCACCTGCGCTCGCTCGTGGGGGGACGGAAGGTCGCCACCGTCGGCTTCTGCATGGGCGGCGCGCTGAGCCTGTTCGCGGCCTGCGTGAACGGCGACACGGTCGGGGCCTGCGTCGTGTTCTACGGGATCCACCCGAAGGTGACGTACGACTTCGACCGGCTGCAGGCGCCGGTGCTGGCGCACTGGGCCGAGCACGACCCCGGGGCCAACGCCAACGTCGCCCCCTTCGAGGCGGCGCTGAAGCGAAGCGGCAAGGCCTACGAGTTCCACACGTATGCGGGCACCCGCCACGCCTTCTTCAACGACACGCGGGCGGACGTCTACGACCGCGCGGCGGCCGAGCTGAGCTGGACGCGGACGCTGGGGTTCCTCAGGCGCCACCTGGCCTAGCGTCCAGGAACTCCAGCAGCAGCCGCGCCACCTCGTCCGGCCGCTCCTCCTGGGGCACGTGGCCGCAGGCCGGGATCACGGCGGTGCGCGACCCCGGGATGGCCTCCGCGAACCGCCGCGCGTGCTCCACGGGGATCCAGGCGTCCTCCGCCCCCCAGAGGATCAGGGTGGGCGCGCGCACCGCGGACACGATGCCGGGGAACCCCATGTCCTGCCGCTCGTCCAGCAGCTCGCGCACGAAGGCCACCGCCCCGGGGCGCGCCAGGCCCTGCTCGTACTCGGCCACCCGCTCGGGCGTCACCAGCCGGTCGTCGTGGAAGACCTGGCGCAGACCCAGCCGCGCCAGCGGGCGCTGCACGGGCAGCCGCTCCAGCAGGCCGGTGACGGCCGCGGAGCCGGCGAGGCGCAGGACCCACGGCCGGTCGGCGGCGTCGAAGTTGAAGCCGGCGGAGTCGATGAGGACGAGCCGCTCGACGCGCTCGGGCCGGCGCGCGGCCAGGACGATGGCCACGGCGCCGCCCAGGCTGTTCCCGGCCACGGACGCGCGCGCGACGCCGAGGCCGTCGAGCAGCCCGAGCACCACGCGCGGGTAGAGGGCGGCGTCGAGGTCCCGGGGGATGTCGGAGGCGCCGAAGCCGGGAAGGTCCAGGGCGATCACGTCGTGCCGCGCGGAGAGCGGGCCGATCACGTCCTTCCAGGAGTAGATGGAGGAGGCCAGGCCGTGCAGGAGCAGCAGCGTGGGCCCCGCGCCGCGCCGCACGTAGCGGACGCGCAGGCCGCCCACCGTGGCGAAGGCCGGCTGCACACCCACGTCCGCCATCCAGGAGCCCGGCGGGCGCGGTGCCGGCACCGGGCGCAGCCAGAGGGCGCCCAGGACGGCCAGGACGAGGAGGGCCACCAGGGCCAGCCGGCGCTTCACGGCCGGGAGGTCTCCGGGACCTCGACCACACGCCCCTCGCCCGTCACGCCGCCGCCCGCCGCCGCCGCTTGGCGTCCGCGGGGGCCATGAGGGCCCCGAAGACGAGGACCAGGCTGGAGACGTAGGCCCACAGCACGAGGGACACGGCGAAGGCCAGGGGCCCGTAGAACAGGCGCAGGTTGGCGCGGCCGAGGTTGATCACGAAGAGGTACTTGACCGCCTCCCAGGCGGTGCCCGCCCACAGCGCGGCGTGCAGGGCGACGCGGGGCCCGGGCGACGGATCGGCGGCCACGCTGTAGATGAGGAAGAAGAGGAGGTAGGTGAGCAGCAGCCCGCTGGCCCAGGCCCCGTACTCCGCCACCGCGGGCCACTCGGCCCGGTAGGCGCGCGCGGCCACGGTCAGGGCCACCGAGAGCAGGGCCAGCGCTCCGCAGGCCATGGTCAGGACGAAGGCCAGCAGGCGGCTGCGCACGAAGGCGCGCGGGCGCCCGCCCCACGCCCGGTTCAGCGCCATCTCCACGGGCATGAAGATGCCCGAGCTCCCCCACACGATGAGCAGCAGCGACAGGGCCTCCAGGCCCCGGGCCAGCTTCCCCATCCCCCGCAGCGACCGCGTCAGGGCCTCGTGCTCGAAGGGGATGAGCTGGCGCACCACGGTGAACAGCGCGTCCGCGCTCCCCGCGGGCAGCCGCTGCGCGGCCGCCACCGCCACCACCAGCAGCGGGAAGAGGCACAGCAGGAAGTTGAAGGCGATGGCGTTCGTGACCACGGCGGTGTCGCGCGCGAGCAGGGCGCCGCCCGTCTTCCAGAGGCGCTTCAGGAGGCGCATTCGGCGAGGGGGCTCACGGCTCGACCCTCTACGCGCGCCGCCGCCACCACAGGTAGGCGGGGACGCCCAGGGCCACCAGGCCCAGCCCCAGCAGGGACTCGAGCGGCTTCTCCACCAGCGTGTTGGCCACCAGGGCCACCGACGACACGATGAAGAGCAGGGGCACCGCGGGGTAGCCCCACACCCGGTAGGGCCGCGCCGCGCCCGGCCGCGTGCGCCGGAGGCGTATGACGGCCGCGCCCACCGCGGCGTGGAACACGAAGACCATGAAGACCACGTAGGTGTAGAGCTGCTCGTAGCTGCCGGAGAGGGTCAGGAAGACGGACCAGAGGCACTGGGCGGCGATGCAGGCGGCGGGCGTGCGGAAGCGCGGGTGCACGCGGGCCAGCCCCTTGAAGAAGAGCCCGTCCTGGGCCATGGGCAGGTAGGTGCGCGCGGCGTAGAGGATGGTGGAGGAGAGGCAGCCGAAGCTCGACACGAGCACCGCCGCCGACACCACGCGCGCGGCGCCCGCGCCGAAGAGGGCGGCCGCCGCCGACTCGCCGATGCGGGAGCTCTCCGCCATGGCCGCCACGGGCAGCGCGCGCAGGTAGACCACGTTCACGAGGAGGTAGATGACGGTGACGGCCAGCGAGCCCAGGGCCAGCGCGCGGGGCACCGTGCGCTCGGGGTCGCGCATCTCGCCCGCGACGTAGGTCACGCTGTACCAGCCGTCGAAGGTCCACAGCACCGCCACCATGGCCACGCCGAAGGCCGACCACAGGGCGCCCCCGGGCAGGGCCCCGCCGAGGGAGACCGCGGTCACGGCGGGGGCGAAGACGCCGACCAGGGCCAGGCCCAGGATGGAGGCGATCTTGACCGCGGTGACCGCGTTCTGCACGCCGGCCCCGGCCTTGAGCCCGGCGTAGTTGATGGCGGAGAGGACGACGATGGCGGCGCAGGCCGCGAGCTGGCCTCCCGAGAGCCGCCACGTCCAGCCTCCCAGGGGCAGCGTGGCCAGCACGTTGCGCGTGGAGAAGAAGGGCAGGAAGGCGCCCAGGTACTCGCCGAAGCCCACCGCGATGGCGGCGATGCCGCCCGACATGATCACGGTGAAGGCGGCCCAGCCGAAGAGGAAGGCGGGCAGGGGCCCGAAGGCCTCCTTCAGGAACTGGTACGGGCCGCCCGCGCGCGGGTACATCGCGCCCAGCTCCGCGTAGGTCAGCGCCCCGGCCAGGGTGAGGAGGCCGCCCGTGGCCCAGGCCAGGAGGAGGAGGCCGGCGTGCGGCATCACCCGCGCCATGTCGGCGGTGGTGAGGAAGATGCCGGTGCCGAGAACGGCCCCCACCGTGAGCAGGGCGCCGTCCACCAGGCCGAGGCCGCGCACCAGGGTGGCGCCCCCCGGGGGCGCGGCTTCCGTCACGGCCACGCCCCGCGCCGTCTGGGCCATCGCGCGCGGATTCTACCGGACGGGAGCGCCGCGCCCGCAACGCGCGGCCGCCGGGGTCGGTGGGGACCCGCGTGCTAGACTGCCCGCGCCCATGGGCGACGACGTGCGGGTGCGCGTGGCGCGGGAGGGCGCCGACTTCGAGTCCTGCGTGCTCCTGCAGCGCGCGGTGTGGGGCCTCTCCGACCTCGAGATCAACTCCGCCCTCCAGCTGATCGCCACCGTGCACGCGGGGGGGTTCCTCCACCTGGCGGAGACGAGCTCCGGCCAGGCGGTGGGGTTCGCCTACGCCTTTCCCGCCCTGCGCGGGGGCGTGCCGCACCTGCACTCGGACATGCTCGCCGTGCTCCCCGACTACCAGGCGCGCGGGGTGGGCGTGCGCCTGAAGTGGGCGCAGCGCGAGGAGGCGCTGCGCCGGGGCATCGACGTCATCACCTGGACCTTCGACCCCATGCAGGCGCGCAACGCCCACCTGAACCTGCGCCGGCTGGCCGCCACCGCCACCGAGTTCCTGCCCAACATGTACGGCATCACCAGCTCGTCGCTGCACCACGGCCTGCCCACGGACCGCCTGCTCGTGCGCTGGGAGCTGCGCGCGCCGCGCGTGGAGACGCGCCTCCGCGAGGGCGAGCCCCCGCGCACGGAGCCCGCGCCCGACTTCCCGCGCATCAACGACGTGAAGTGGCAGGCGGGCTGGCCGGTGGCCTCGGAGCCGAGGCTGGACCTCGACGAGCCCGCCCTGCTCCTGGAGATCCCGCCGGAGTGGGACGTGCTCAGCCACTCCGCGCCGCGGGTGGCCGAGGACTGGCACGGCAAGGTCCGGCGCGCGCTCGGCGCGTACTTCGGGCGGGGCTACACGGCCGCCGACTTCGTCCCCACGCACGAAGGGGGCCGCCGCCGGCCCTTCTACGTGCTCCGGCGCCCGCCCCCGGGCGGGGGCCCGGGCGCCTCCTAGCGCACGGCCTGGAGGCGCACGGCGAGGTCTTCCGTCTCGTCGCCGCGGCGCACGGTCACGGTGACGGTGTCCCCCACCTTGTGCTTCTCCAGGATGAGGGAGACGTCGTCGGCGCGCCGCACCCTCTGGCCCTCGATGGCCACGATCACGTCGCCGAGCACGTAGCCCTCCTCGTCGCGCAGGGTGGGGCGCATCCCGGCGCGCGCCGCGCCGCTCCCCTCCGCCACCGTGACCACCAGCGCCCCCTCGACGCCCCAGCGGCGCGCCACCGTGTCCGCGGCCAGGGTGACGCCGAGACCGGGCCGCGTGACCCGGCCCTCCCGGATGAGCTGGGGCACGATGCGGTTCACGATGTCCACGGGCACGGCGAAGCCGATGCCGATGTAGGTCCCCGTGCCCGCGGGGCTGTAGATGGCGGTGTTGACGCCGATGACGCGGCCCGCGCTGTCGAGGAGGGGGCCCCCGGAGTTGCCGGGGTTGATGGCGGCGTCGGTCTGGATGACGTCCTGGATGGCGCGCCCGCCCACGGAGCGGATCTCCCGCCCCAGCGCGCTGATGACGCCCGTGGTGAGCGTGTTGTCGAGGCCGAAGGGGTTGCCGATGGCGAACACCTTCTGGCCCACCTTGAGGCTCGCGGACGTGCCCACCGCGATGGGCCGCAGCTTCTCCGGCGGGGCGTCGATCTTCAGCACGAGCAGGTCCTTGTCCGGCTCTCCCCCCACCAGGCGCGCGTCCCATTCCGACTGGTCCACCAGGCGCACGCGCGCGGCCTGGGCCCCCTGCAGCACGTGGAAGTTGGTCACCACGTATCCTCGCTCGTCCCAGATGAAGCCCGACCCCGTCCCCTGGGGGACCTCCACCGCGTTGAGGTCGAGGAACCCGCGGCGCAGGGCCAGGTTCGTGATGTGCACCACCGAGGGGGCCACGCGGTCGAACAGCTCGATGGTGGCGCGCTCGTCCGCGGCCAGGTCGCCCCGGGCCTCCACCGCGCGCGGCTGGGCGGGCGCGTGCGCGTCGCGCGAGCAGCCGAGGAGGACGAGGAGGGCGAGGGAGAGCACCGCGGGCCTGCTCACGGCCGGAGCCGGAAGGCGAACTCCTGCGCCTGGTCGCCGCGCAGGAGGGTCACGGCCAGGCGGTCCTCCGCGGGACGCCGGTAGTGGAGGCGCAGCCGCGTGCCGTCCGAGGCCAGCCCTTCGAAGACGGCCTCGCGCGCCCCCTGGCGCACGAGGGGAAGCACCAGCGGCTTGTCCTTCTCCTCCCAGCCCACCAGCGCCCGGTCGAAGTGGCGGAAGCGGAGGACGGGGCCCTCCGCCTCCTGGGTCAGGGTCAGGAACTCGTAGACGCGCGCCTTGCCGTCCGCCACCAGGCGCCACATCCCGATCATGTTGTCGCCGGCGGGGGGCAGCCACACCTCCTCGGAGACGGGGCCGGGGCCCTCCGCCTGCCAGGAGCCCGCCATCCAGGCGAGGTCGGACAGGGAGGGCGGGGCGGCGAGGACGAGGGCGAGGACGGCCACGGCCGGCATGCGACTCCTCCTGGGCGAAAAGGCGGGCCAGAGTATAGTCGCGCGGGGCGAGCAAGGAGGGCGGCTTGGGAGCGAGAGCGCGCGCGCTGGCGGTGGTGGCCGCCCTCATGGCGGCGGAGGCGGGGGCCGCGACCTCCATCGCCGAGTACGCGAAGGGCTTCGAGAAGCGCGACGGGTTCCTCCCCCTCCACTGGGACGCCGGGAAGGGCCGGCTCCTGCTGGAGGCGCGGCCGGGAGAGGAGCTGCTCTACCTGGTCTCCCTGGCCACCGGCGTGGGCGTGCTGGAGGTGGGCCTGGACCGGGGCATGGTGGGCGGCGAGGCCCTGGCCCGGTTCGAGCGCACGGGGCCGCGCCTCCGCCTCGTGCTGCGCAACGTGCGCTTCCGCTCCCGCGAGGCCGGGGAGGCCGCGCGCGCGGTGGAGGAGTCCTTCGCCCCCACCGTGGCCGCGGGCTTCGAGATCCTGGCCGAGGAGGGCGGCCGCGTGCTCGTGGACGCCACGCCGCTGTTCCTGAGCGACGCCATGGACGTGCGCGGCGCCCTGCGCGAGGCCCAGCAGGGCGCCTACGGCCTCGACACCGCGCGCAGCGCCATCCACCTGCCCGCCACCCGCGCCTTCCCGCGCAACACCGAGGTGGAGGCCTCGCTCACCTTCGTCAGCGACGATCCCGGGCCCCTGCTGCGCCGCAACCTCGTGGACGGGCGCTGGCTCTCCGTGCGGCAGCACCACTCGTTCGTGAAGCTGCCCGATCCCGGCTACGAGCCGCGGCGCTTCGACCCCCGCATCGGCGTCTTCGGCCCCTCCTTCCTCGACTACGCGCGCGGCTTCGACGAGGGCTACGAGGTGCGCTACGCCGCCCGCCACCGCCTGAGGAAGAAGGACCCCGGGGCCGCCCTGGGCGAGCCGGTGACGCCGATCGTCTACTACCTCGACCGCGCCGTGCCCGAGCCGTACCGCCGCGCCTTCCGCGAGGGGGCGCTGTGGTGGAGCGCCCTGTTCGAGAGGGCCGGGTTCCGCGACGCCTTCCGCGTGGAGGACATGCCGGAGGGCATGGACGCCCTGGACGCCCGCTACAACGTCGTGCAGTGGGTCCACCGCACGGACGCGGGCGCGTCGTGGGGCACCACCTTCATCGACCCGCGCACGGGCGAGATCATCAAGGGCGCGGTGCGCATGGACTCGCACCGCTCCCTGGCCAACTACGACCTCTTCGCCGCCCTGCGGCCGGCGCGGGGAAAGGAGGCGCCGGCGGCGGGGGCCGATGCCGAGGGCGAGGCCTTCGTCATGGCGCGCCGCCGCCAGCACGCGGCGCACGAGGTCGGCCACACCCTCGGCCTCGCCCACAACTTCGCCGCCGCCTTCGACGGGCGCGCTTCCGTCATGGCCTACCCCGCTCCCCTCCTCCGGCTCGTGGACGGCGCCCTCGACCTGTCCGCGGCCTACCGCGAGGGGCCCGGGGAGTACGACGCCTTTGCCATCCGGTACGCGTACACGGAGTTCGCGCCGGGCCAGGAGGAGCAGGGGCTCGAGGCCATCGTGCGCGAGATGCTGGGCAAGGGCCTGCGCTTCGTCACCAACCCCGACGAGTCGCCCACGGCGGCCCATCCCGAGGGCAGCCCGTGGGTGAACGGCGCCGACGCCGTGGAGGAGCTCGGCCGCATGCTCGAGGTCCGCCGCTTCGTCGTCGACCGCTTCGACGAGCGGGCCGTCCGCCCCGGCGAGCCCATGAGCCTGCTCGCCCGCCGCTTCGCCATGGCCTACCGCCTGCACGACGGGACCATGCTGGCGGCCACCAAGGCCCTGGGCGGCCTCGAGTTCCGCTACGCCCTGCGCGGCGACCCGCTGCCGCCGTCGCGGCCCGTGTCCCCCGCGCGCCAGCGGCGCGCGCTGGAGCTGGCCCTCGACGCCGTCGAGCCGGCGGCGCTGGACGTGCCCGCGCGCGTGCAGGCGCTGCTGGCGCCCCCTCCCTTCGGCCACGACCGCGACGCGCGGGCCTTCGTCTCCGTGGCGGCGCCGGTGTTCGATCCCCTGACCGCGGCGCGCGCCCTGGCCCACGCCGTGCTCGGGCGGCTCTTCTCCCCCGTGACCATGGCCCGCCTGGCCGCCCAGCAGGCGGCCAACCCCGGCGCGCCCACGCCCGAGGAGGTGGTCGGGCGCGTGATCGAGCGCACCTGGGGCGCGCCCGCCGCCGCGGGCACGCCCGCCGCCCTGCGCCGGCTCGCGCAGCGCGCCGCCGCCGACGAGCTGATGCGCCTGGCCGCGCACCCCGAAGCCACGCCCGAGGGCCAGGCCGCGGCGGAGTGGGGCCTGCGCCGCATCGCGGGCCGGCTGACCGGAGGGCCGGCCCCCACGGACAGGGCGGCGGCGGCGCACCGGCGCGCCACGCTCTCGGCCGTGGAGCGCTTCCTCGCGCGCACAGAGGCCGCGGGACCGCGTCCCGAGCCGCCGCCCGTGCCGAGGGGATGGGCCCTCGGCGACGGCGGCGAGGCGGGCTGCGCCTCGCCGCCCTGAGGACGGTCCGCTACTCCTTGGGAGGCGCCTCCGGCTCCCCGGCCTTGCGCAGCGCCTCGCCCACCGCGCCGGGGAGGACGCCGCCGTAGGCCTCGCGCAGCGCCTCCAGCGTGCGCTTGTCCTTCTTCTCGCGCGCGGTGTCGATGACCGAGCGCACGCCGGGCGCGGGGGCGGCGGCAGCGGAGGTCTCCGCCGGCGCGCGTCGCCCGCCGGACAGGGCGGCGATGCCGTCCCCTCCCCGCCCGCCCTTCCCGGCACGCCGCTCGAACGCGCGCCGCTGGGCGGGGGTGAGCGCCTTCATGAGGCCGGAGACCAGGGCCTCCCCGGTGTTGCCGCGCGGCTCGTCCTCGGGCCGGGCGGCGGCGGCCAGCGCCACGTCGGCGTCGGCCGCCTGCATCACGGGCCCCGACCAGTTGAGCACCATCTCGCCGTGGATGCGCCCGTGCGCGTCGGGGGCGGGGAGCTGGAAGGTGACGTTCACCTTCTGGCCGAAGGTGGTCCCCCACCACCAGCTCAGGCCGCTGACGTTGGCCTTGAACTGGGTGCCCGCGACGTTGACGCCGGTGGCGCCCCCGCGCCAGGGCAGGCTCACCTTGTACTGGTTGCCCGACAGCAGCAGGTGGTGCTGGTAGCGGCTGCAGTAGCCCTCGTTGCCCCAGTTGCGCGCGAAGATGGCCCACACGTCCTTGGTGGAGTCGGAGCGGACGCGGATGGCCATCAGCCACACGGGGTGGATCTCCGTGTAGCAGTCGTGCTCGCAGTCGAGACCGGCCAGGCCGCTCACGATGGCGGGGCGCCCGTCCACCATGCTGCGGGCCAGCGCGTCGCTGGAGTCCACCGCCTGGCGGAAGGAGCTCCACCACGGGGTGGTGAAGTTCTCCACCGTCTCGCTGCCGTCGAACTCGGTGTGCAGGGTGCTGCCGGAGCTGGCCACCAGGCCGTTGCGGTTGGGCGGCACCACGTTCATGTTGTAGTCGTCGTCCGACCACTCGTGGCTGCTCCAGTAGATGGGGCCCTCGTAGGTGCTCGGGTACCAGTTGACGTGGCCGGCGAGGGGGGTGGTGGCCCCGATCTCGCAGATGAGGGCCTTGAACCAGGTGGCGGTGTCGTAGGTCGGCCGCTGCGTGGTGCAGACCGGGTTCTGGAACCATCCCGGAACGCTGAAGCAGATGGCCACCGGGTCGGGGACGGTGCCCGGGTAGTTGGCCTGCTGGCCCCAGCGCGGGTTCAGGGGGATGCCGTTGTGGTCGGCGGCCGACCACACGAGGTTCATGGGCGGGTAGACGGTCAGCGTGGCCTGGACCCCCACCATCACGAACCCGTCGGGCTGGCCGGCGCAGGCGCCCGCCTTGAGGCCCTCGTAACCGTTGCCGCGCAGGCGCGGGCCGGCGAAGCCCAGGCGCAGCACGCCGCCGTCCTCCCCCACCTCCATGGTCGTGCGCAGGAGCCCGCGCGCGGGCACGGGGCCCCGGGTCACGCCGGGCAGGTCCACGAGGAGGGCGGACTCGCCCTCCCCCGCCAGCTCGGCCCAGCGCCCGTCCGCGAGGCGGAGGCAGCCGCCGGCGTCGATGGCCACGCGGTCGCCGGGGCGCAGGACGATGTCGTGGAAGGCGGTGGCGGCGTGGTCGGCGGTGGGCCGGTCGATGCGCCAGATGGTCCAGTCGCCCGCCTGCCAGCGGGTGACGACGTCGCGCGGCGCGGCGGCCTGCGCGGGGACGGACAGGGCGGCGGCCAGCGCCGCGCCCAGGACGACGGCATGCCTCGTTCGCACGGGGCCCTCCTCGTGAGTGAATGACCATTCAACGAGTGGGCGCCGCAGGGCCGGAGGGCGGCCGGCGGCTGTGGCGGGCCCGACTCAACTGTTCCCTGGGGTTCGAGGCGGCGACCTTAGCAGAGGGACCCCGCGGCTGTCCAGGGAAAAATGAATGGCCGCTCATCCGGGGCCGTGGCCTATACTCGCCCGCCGTGCGCGTGGCCGTGCTGGGGTCGGGCGGGGTCGGGGGCTACTTCGGCGCGCGCCTGGCCGCGGCCGGCCACGAGGTGGCCTTCCTGGCCCGCGGCGCCCACCTGCGCGCCCTGCGCGAGGCCGGGCTGCGGCTCCGCTCGATCAAGGGCGACCTCCACCTGGTGCCGGTCCGCGCCACCGACCGGCCCGAGGAGGTCGGCCCCGTGGACTGCGTGCTCGTGGCCACCAAGGCCTGGCAGCTCCCCGCCGCCCTGCCCCTGCTCCCCCCGCTGCTGGGCCCCGCCACCACCGCCGTCCCGCTGCTGAACGGCGTCGAGGCGGTGGACGCCATCGCCGCGGTGGCGGGAGCGGGGCGCGTGCTGGGCGGCGCGGCCTGGATCCGCGCCGAGGTCGAGGCGCCGGGCCGGATCCACCACGCCGGCATCGAGCCGCGCGTCGTGCTGGGCGAGCCCGGAGGCGGCGTCACCGCGCGCGTCGAGGCCCTGGTGGCGGCCTTCCGCGAGGCGGGGGTCGCCGCGGAGGCCTCCGCCGACGTCCGCTCCGTGCTGTGGTCGAAGCTGGTCTTCATCGCCCCCACCTCGGCGGTGGGGGCGGCGGCGCGCGTGCCCATCGACGTCCTGCGGGAGGTGCCCGCCACGCGCGCCCTCCTGGTGGCGGCCATGGAGGAGACCATCGCCGTGGCCATCGCGCACGGGGCGCGCCTGGACCCCGGGCTGCTCGCCGCCACCCTGCGCTTCGTGGACGGCCTGCCCGCCGGGACCACCAGCTCCATGCAGCGCGACGTGATGGCGGAAAGGCCCTCCGAGCTCGAGGCGCAGTGCGGGGCGGTGGTGCGCGCGGGGCGCGCGCTCTCCCTGCCCACGCCCGTCAACGACGTGCTGTACGCGGCGCTGCTGCCCCAGGAACGGCGGGCGCGCAGCGCGGCGGGGCTGCCGGACTAGTCCCTCGGCCGGACCTTGCGGAACATGGCGAGCAGCGCCACGTCGTAGGCCGACTTCAGCACGCCGCACAGGATGAGCGGCGCGGCCATGGCGCCCGCGCCGAACATCGCGCCCGTGAGCGACGGGCCGAGCGCCGCCGCGAGGCTGCGCGGGACGGCGGTGGAGCTCGCCGCCGCCGGCCGCTCGGCCGGCGTGACGACGGACATGATGTAGGCGCCGCGCGCGGGGACGTCCATCTGCGACAGGGCGCTGCGCACCAGGAGGAGCCCCAGGGCGGCCTCCAGGGTCGGCGCGAAGGCGGCCGCGATCAAGGACAGGTTCGCGGGAAGGTGCGTGAAGACCATGGTATGGACGAGGCCGATGCGCCGCGCGAGCGGCGCGGCGGCAAGCTGTGACACCGCGCTCAGCAGCCCGGTCCAGAAGAAGAACGCCCCCGCGCCGGCGAGCGAGAGATCGAAGCGCTGGAAGAGCCACAGCGCGAGCAGCGCGTTGACGATGAGCCCGCCCGCGAACGAGTCCACGCTGAAGAGGCCGGCGAGCTTCCACACCACGGTGCGGGACGGTCCGAGGGGCACCGCCGACCTCTCGACCGCTCCTGCAGGCGGGAGCTGCGAGTAGAGGGCGCCGACGGCGACGCCGACGGCTCCATACGCCACGAACATGAGCTTCAGCACGTCGCGCGTCGCCACGCCGTAGCGCCCGGCGGCCCAGTCGGGCACCCCCGCGGCGAGCGCGCCCACCGCGCCCAGCAGCGACCCGATGAAGCTGTAGCGGGCGAACGCCGTGGTGCGCGCCTCCGCGGGCGCGGCCGCCGCGAGGGCCGTGTGCTCGAGCGGGTAGAACACGCTCACGTCGCCGCCGCCCGGGTTCATGGTGCCGACCAGGGCGACGATGAGGAGCGGCCAGAGCGTCGAGAACGCCGCGAACCCGATGCCGGTGAGGGCCATGAGAGCCGCCGCGGCGACCAGGAGCCGCCGCAGGTCGAAGCGGTTCCCCCAGCGGCCCACGGCCAGCGTCGCGGCGGCGGATCCCGTCATCGTCACCGTGCTGAGGACGCCCACCTCCAGCGTGCCGAAGCCGAGGGCGAGAAGGTAGGCGGGCAGCAGCACCGCGACGCAGCCGTCCGCCAAGGCGCGCAGCGATCGGGCCGTGAGCAGGAAGGGGATCATCCCTTCAGCCGTGGACGGCGGAAGACGGGGGCTTCAGTCGACAGCGCACGGCGAGCTCCTCGGTGGGTTGCGGCGAGCAGCGTGGCGGGACGGCATTCCCGGCCGGGGGTGGAGCGGGACGCGACCTCGCATGTCCCGGCGCACGTCGATGCGCCAGGGACGGCCCCGCGCCCAGCCCGACCTGGAGCCTTGCCCGGCTCAGGTCCGGTCCGAATGCTCCTTTCTGTACGCTGAGCAGAACAGGTCGAAGATGCGCATGGCTTCGGCCAGCAGCTCGCCGTCGCTGCGCGCCTGCGCCCGCGCCCCGCGCAGGATCGTCTCGAGGCCCCGGGCGTCGGCCGCGGGAATGCCGCCCACGTCGAGAAAGTGGACCACGGCGCCGATCGCGGCGAGGGCGGGGTCGTTGTCGAGCCCGAAGCTCGAAGCCAGCACTTCGAAGGTCACGCGCCCGCCCGCGTGGGTGAACGCGGCGCCGTCGAAATCGAATCCGACCGCCCTCCGCGGACGGTCGCGCGGACGCTCGATCCAGCCGAACTTCGCGCCGGGGTCGATGAAGCGCTTGATCAGCCAGGCGCTGGCCAGCCGGTCGACCCAGGGCTTGCTGCGCGTCACCCAGAGGCGGCCACGGTAGTGCGCGGCATCGAGCCGCCGGACGCGCTTCCTCGACGCCCGGGGCTCGCCGTCCGAATAGAGCTCGCCCATCCGGGCGGCCAGGCGGGAAAGCGCTTCCTCGGCCTGCGCTTTCGCCGGCCCGGGGAAGAAGTCGCTCTCCGCGAGCCTGGCGAAGGACCGGCGCAGCCGCTGCGCCTGGGTCTGCGCCCGCCGCAGCCCGAGGCGCGGCAGCGCCGCCTTGGCGGCGTTGATCCGATCGACCAGCTCGCCATAACCGGCGCTGCGGTCGAAGAGCGTGCGCACGTGTTCCGCCTGGGCGCCGCTCTTCAGGTTCATGTCCACCGCCATGGCGAAGCCGCCTTCGGCGCGGATGTCGGACTCCATTTCCGCGAGCGCGGGCGCGCGCGCCGACGCGGCGGGCAGCAGGTAGACGCCGTCGCGCAGCACGCCGCACCCGGTGTCCTTCAGCGCCCGCCAGACGCGCATCCGCACGGTCGAGTTGCGCTTCGGCAGGCTCAGCACCAGGGCCCGGTAGGCCTTCATTTGTGATGATAGATACCACAATATTGTGATAATCCCAACACAAGATATGCGGGTCGCGGGGGAACCAACCGGTTCCGGGGAGCGGCTCACGGCGACGACGGAACGGTGGGAGCGCTCGTGGCGGACTTCATCGTGCTGGACCGCGACCCCATCGCCGCGCCCGTGGACGCGCTCGAGGACGCAGGGGTGACCGGGCCTGGTGGTGCGGGGCGCGGTGGTGCGCTGGCCCGGAACGAAGCCTTGACAGCCGTATGACACGGCCCTAGAGTCGTGGCGCTATCCACAGGGTATTGGGGGTCCGGTGAGCGTCGTGCGCAGCCGGTCGCCGTTCCACCGCGGGCTCGTTCCCTCCCTGTGCCCGCTTCCACGTCCAACAAAGGAGAAGCCGATGCGCAAGGGTTTGATCCCCGCGCTCTGTCTCCTCGTCGCGCTGGTGGCCGCTCCGGCCATGGCCCAGCGCACCACGGGGACGATCGTCGGGACGGTGAAGGACGAGACGGGCGGTGCGCTGCCCGGGGTCACGGTGACGATCCGGAGCGCGGTCCTGATGGGCACGCAGACCACGACCTCCAACGCCGAGGGGTTCTACCGCTTCGCGGCCCTGCCGCCGGGCTCGTACACGCTGACCTTCACCCAGGCCGGCTTCGGCACGGTGAACCGCGAGGGCGTGCGCGTGGCCCTGGGCGGGACGGTGGAAGAGAACGTCGGGCTCAAGCTGGCGGGGCAGGCGGACGAGGTCACGGTCACGGCGGAGGCGCCGGTGGTGGACACCTCCACCAACCAGATCAGCACCAACTACGACAAGGACTGGGTGCGCAACGCCCCCATCCCCCGCTTCACGTTCTTCGACCTGATCAACGCCGCCCCGGGGGTCAACTCCAGCGCCACCGGCAGCTCGCGCTCCACCTCCCTGGGCTCCGGCACCACCGACAACTCCTACATGCTGGACGGCACGGACTTCACCGCCCCCCTCACGGGCGCGGCCTGGCCGTGGCCCAACACCGACGCCGTGGAGGAGATCGAGGTGCTCTCCCTGGGCGCCTCCGCCGAGTACGGCAACGTCCAGGGCGCGGTCTTCAACGTGGTGACGCGCCAGGGCAGCAACGCCTTCCACGGGGACGCCAACGTGTACTTCCAGGACCAGGGCCTGACCTCGCGCAACACCTCGGAGGCCGAGGACGGCGGCCTGCCCTACAACCGCGACAAGTACCAGGACGCCACCTTCCAGCTCAGCGGTCCCATCATGAAGGACAAGCTCTGGTTCTTCGCCTCCTACCAGTACCAGCGCGACTACCAGTCGCCGGCGGGAGTGCCCGCGGAGTTCCCGGAGAAGTTCGAGGCGGACCGCGTGTTCGCCAAGCTGAACTACCAGATCAGCCCCCGCCACCGCCTCATGGTCGCCTACCACGACGACTACTACGAGATCCCCGGCGACAGCACGGCCAGCACCGCCCCCAGCAGCGTCACCGTGGAGACGGGCCACAACCCCTCCCCCAACGTGACCCTGACCTCCGTGCTCAGCGACAAGACCTACTTCGAAGCCCGGTACTCAGGGTTCTATGGCAAGGACCACGGAGACCCGCTGGTGGACAGCGAGCCGCGCGTGAAGCCGCGCTACCTCGACTTCGACACCGGCGAGATCACGGGCGGCATCTACTCCTTCTACGACGGGGTGAGCGAGAAGACGGCCCTGAGCGCGAAGGTCTCGCACTTCGCGGACAAGTTCATGGGGGCCAGCCACGACTTCAAGTTCGGCGTCCAGTACAACAGCGGCGGCAGCGACTACGTGCTGGGGCCCAACGACTACATCTACACCTACGGCGGGGTGCCGGCCTACGGCTACACCCAGCTCCCCTACCACCAGGGCGGCCGCATGAAGTCCTGGGGGGTCTACCTCGACGACACCGTCCGCCTGGGCACCCGCGTCTCCCTGAACCTCGGCGTGCGTTATGACTACTCCAAGGCCTTCTTCCCGGAGTTCGCCATCCTGGACCGCCAGGGCAACGAGACGGGCGAGTTCACGGACCCCGTGGACAAGGTCTTCGACTGGAGCACGATCTCCCCGCGCATCGGGTTCAACTGGAAGGTCACGGAGGACTCCCGCACGGTGATACGCGGCCACTACGGCCGCTACTACCGCGGCATCGTCACCGGCGAGTTCGACAACACCTCGCCCTCGATCACCCCGCGCTTCATCTTCTCCGGCACCTACGACGCCGCGGGCAACCCGGAGGGCACGGAGCTGGTCTCCGACAACACCAACCTCCTCGTCGATCCCGGCTTCGACGCCCCCTACACCGACCAGTTCACGGTGGGCATCGAACGCGAGCTGGTGAACAACCTGGGCCTGGCCGTGCACTACGTCTACAAGCGGGGCGAGAGGTACGGCGCCAACCAGGACATCGGCGGCGTCTACGAGGCGACCACGACCGAGGACCCGCTCACGGGGGCGTCCATACCCGTGCAGGCCCTGGTCAACGATCCGGGAGAGCGCGTCTTCATTCTCACCAACCCCGAAGGGATGTTCTCGCGCTTCAACGGGGTCACCGTGCAGCTCACCAAGCGCATGGCCGACAACTGGATGATGGTGTCGTCCTTCGTCTGGGGCCGCTCCGAGGGCCGCGTGGGCTCCAGCCGGCCCAACACCTCCGCCACTTTCGGCCCCGCCGGCAACCAGACCACCACCGCCGGCTTGTTCGGGCGCAACCCCAACGACTTCCTCAACACCGACGGCCGCCTCATCGGGGACCGGCCCGTGACCTTCAAGACCCAGCTCGTCTACCAGTTCCCCGCCGGCTTCCTGGCCGGCGTGAACTTCACCCACCAGTCGGGCCGTCCCTACACCCGCCTGCTGCGCGTGGGCGACCTCGGCATTCCCACCGTCATCAACGCGGAGCCGATCGACGGCAGCCGCTCCGTGTCGAAGCAGAACGTGTTCGACCTCCGGCTGCAGAAGGACTTCAAGCTGGGAGGCGAGGCGTCGATCGCCCTCTTCGCGGACGTCCTCAACCTGTTCAACGACGACGCGCACGAGGACGTGCTGGACCGGCTGGGGACCTCCGAGAACTTCGAGGCCCCCACCGAGTTCATCTACCCGCGCCGGGTGATGCTCGGGGCCAAGTTCCACTTCTAGTAGAAAACGCGGGGGGGTACTGGCGAAAGCACCCCCCCGCGGCTTCGCCTCCCCCCCATCCGCTCGCGCCAGACGTAGTCCGGCGCGAGCTTGCTCGGGCCACGGCTACACACCGGCGACA
>DATBIO010000271.1:0-2172 GCA_036556965.1 Vicinamibacteria bacterium | reverse complement strand
ACTACCAGGTGCTGTTCGCCGCCTACGAGGCGATGATGGAAGGGATGAAGGAAGAAGCCGAGGCCCTGACGAAGGCCGCGGAGCAGGCCAAGAGCGAGCAGGCGAAGGCCGAGGCGCAGGCCAGGGCGGCCGCCGCCTGGTCCCTGGTGAGCCGTGTGGAAGCCAAGGCCATGATGGACTGGTACTACCAGACCCTCTCGGAGCACGCCGACTGGTCGAAGGAGCATCCTGCCTCGGAGCCCGGGGACTATGTCGTCCCCGATCCCGACCCCACCCCGACGGTGAGGCCCGGCCCCGGGCAGGTGGACATGTGCCAGGACCTGGCCCAGTTCATCAGCGACTGCAACGCCGTGGGCTGGCAGAGCGGCCAGTGCCAGATCTTCCTGGCCCAGCTCAACCACTGCGCCGATCCCACCATCGCCCTGACGGACGGCGAGGGCGGCGGTTGCGGAGCCCCTCGCGTGGGCGACGAGGAGCAGGCGAAGCGGGTCGCGTTCGTGGTGTGCAACCAGCACATCAAGCCGGCGCCCGGGCACGACCCGTGTTCGGAGGGCTCCCTCGAAGGGGAGGTCTACGAGTTCGCGCTCCGGCGCGACCCCAACGGGCCGCCCTGTGAGAACCCCTACGCCATGCCCGACGACGAGGCCTGCTCGCGCACGGTGAGCGTGGTGGTCACGCTCCAGGACAGCGCGGACGAGATCGTGCGGCTGGCCCAGGAGCGGCTGGGAGGGCCCGTCTTCATCGTGCCCAAGCCGGCGACCCCGCCTCCGCACCCCGGGGGCCCCGATCCCGTCCCCCCGCGACCCTGAACGGAGGACGGCTAGCGGACGCGGACCACCACCAGGGTGGCGTCGTCGTTGGCGGGGGTGCCCGCGGAGAAGCCCTGAACGTCCCCCAGGAGCGAGTAGAGGGCGAGCCGCGCCGAGTCGGCGCCCTGCCCCCGGGCCGCTTCCTTCAGGCGCTCCACGCCGTACCCCTCGCCCGCCAGGTCGGTGCGGTCGGTCACGCCGTCGGTGTAGAAGACCAGAAGGTCGCCCCTCTCCAGCTCGATGGTCCCCCGCTCGTAGCCGGCGCCCTCCATCAGCCCCAGCAGGGTGCCGCCGGTGCCCAGGTCCACCACCTCCCCGCCGCGGCGCACGCAGAAGGGATAGTGGTGGCCGGCGTTGACGTACTCGAGCACGCGGCCTTCGGTGTCCAACACGCCGAAGAACAGGCTGGAGAAGAGGCTGGGCGGCGCGATCTCGCGGAAGAGCTGGTTCACGCGGCAGACCACGACCTCGGGCGCCACCGCGCGCTCGTCCGCCGGGAGCTGGGAGCGCACGGCCGCCTTCAGGCCCGCGGCCAGCAGGGCGGCGGGGATGCCCTTTCCCATCACGTCGCCCAGGGCCAGGGCCAGGCGGCCCGGCCCCAGGGGGAGGAAGTCGTAGTAGTCGCCTCCCACCTCGCGGAAGGGGATGAACTCCCGCGCCACGTCGAGGCCGCTGTACTGCACGGGCGCGGGGAGCAGGCTACGCTGCACGGCGCTGGCCAGGCGCAGCTCCTCGGTCATGCGCGCGACCAGGGCGCTGAGCTGGCCCTCCAGCCGGCGCACCTGGGCCTCCCGCTCGTCCAGCTCCGCGGCCAGCCGGCGCACCTCGAGGGCGGCGCTGGCGCCGCGCGCGGGGCGTCCGTCCGCCCTCGCCCCCCCCGTTCGCCTGGCCACCGCCTCCGTCCTCACTGCTGCGGATCCACGAACTTATACCCGACTCCGTGGATGGTGAGGATCCAGCGGGGCTCGGAGCCGCTGTCCCCGATCTTGGCGCGCAGCTTTGCGATGTGGGTGTCCACCGTGCGCGTGGAGGGGTAGCTCTCGTAGCCCCACACGTCCTCGAGCAGCTTCTCGCGCGACACCGTCTCCCCCTTGCGCTCGATGAGGTAGCGCAGGAGCTCGTACTCGCGCGGCGACATGTCGAGGGCCTCCTCGCCCCGCTTGCCGCGGTAGGTCTCGAAGTCCAGCTCCACGTCGGCGAAGCGGTAGCGCGAGAGGCGGCGCTTGCTCCCGTCCGTGCGGCGGAGGATGGCCCGCACCCGGGCCAGCAGCTCGCGGATGGAGAAGGGCTTGGTCACGTAGTCGTCGGCGCCCAGCTCGAGCCCGACCACCTTGTCGATCTCCTGCCCGCGCGCGGTGAGCAT
>DATBIO010000270.1:0-8097 GCA_036556965.1 Vicinamibacteria bacterium | reverse complement strand
CGTCGGACCAGACGGGCTCGTGGGCCTTCATCTCGCGGTCGGCGGACTTGCCGTCGGCGTTGACGAAGCGTGCCTTGGCGCCCGTGAGCGCGATGGACACGTAGCCTCCCGGGTGGGAGTGCATGGGGATCTTGTCGCCGGGCTTGAGGGTGACCTCCAGGACGCGGACCTTGTCGTTGTCGATCAGGACCTTGTGGAACTGCGGCGCCACCACCATCGAGTCCTGGGCTTCCGCGGGTGGAGCCGAAACGAGCAGGGGAGCGGCGAGCAGGACCATGGCGATCCAGGCGGCATGCTTCATTCGTCGTCCTTTCGGGCGCTGGAGGGGGGGAGCGGCGACGGTACAGCCGGTTGAACGTCCCCGTCAAGACAGAGCCCCGGCGACCGGAGGACGCGGGCTATCGGCGGAAACCGGCCCTACTTGAACAGCCCGACCAGGTCCTTCTTGATGTCGTCCTGGATCGGCTTTCCCCCCAGCCAGATGGCGAAGACGGCGGCCGTGAAGTCCTTGTCGGCGATGGGGGCCTTGGCCTGGCCCAGGATGATGCTCTCCAGCGTGCCGCCCGGCGCCCAGCGCAGGACGGCTTCCTGGCCGTTCTTGATCTCGCCGAAGTAGGCGAGGAAGGCCGCCAGCTTGGCCTTGTCCACGCTCGCGAGCACGTCGCGGAAGGCGCCCTGGATCTGCTCCTGGGTCAGGTCGCGCGTGAACTTCATGGTGAGCTGCTTGGGGAAGTCGCCCCACACGAGCTGCTGGTACAGCTCGGGGCCCGGCTTGCCCCTGAACGCCGCCAGGGGCCCCGCCAGCGCCTCGTCGGAGACGTAGAGCCCGATGGCGTAGACCTTGACCTTGAGCATGGTGCGCGTGCGCACGCCGATGCCGGTCAGCGTCATGCCGTCGACCTTCTGCGGGAACTTGGTGCCGGTGCGGGCCTCGGTGATGTCCTGGGCCTGGAGCGGACTCGCGGCGAGCACGGCCGCGGCCACGGCAAGGTGTCGAAGTCTCACGGTCCCCCCCTTCGTCCAGAGAGTGTAGCCGCTACGGGCCCACGTAGCCGAGGGCGCGCAGGCGCTCCCGCTGCTCCGGGGTGAGGGCCACGGCCGGGGCCGTCGCGCCCCCCGCCCGGGCCTCGCGCCATCTTCTTATGGTGGCGTCGCGCAGGGCGTCCCGGCGCTCGGGCCGCGGCGGGGCGCTCCTCTTCTCCCCCGGGTCGGCGGCGAGGTCGTACCACTCCTCCTGCGCCACCGCCGAGCCGTCCGGCTCCAGGGTGACGATCGTCTTCCACTTGCCCATGCCCCCGCGCAGGAACAGCTTGGGCCGGCGGTCCACCGTGTGGTCGGTCTCCCCGAAGGCCTCGCGCTCGCCCGCCGATTCCAAGAGGCTGGCGCCGGGCAGGGGCGCCGGCCATCTCAGCCCCGCCCAGTCCACGACCGTGGGCGCCACGTCGAGCAGCGACACCTGGCCCGGCTCGCGGCGCGCCTCGACGCGCGGCCCCTTGACCACCAGCGGAATGCGGATCACCTCCTCGTACAGCGTCTTCTGGTGCTCCCAGGAGCCGTGCTCGAGGAACTCCTCGCCGTGGTCGGAGGTGGCCACCACCAGCGTGTCGCGGTCGGCGCCGCGCGCCTTCAGGTGGTCCAGCACCGCGCCCACCGCGTCGTCCGCGGCCCGGATCTCGCCGTCGTAGAGATCGAGCAGGTGCTGGAGGTCGGCGGGGACCAGGCGCGCCGGCTCGCGCCTGGAGAAGTCCTGCCACAGGCCGGTGACCGTGCCCTGGTAGGGCCGTACGAGCAGCGCGCGCGCGGGCGCGGGCGGGTCGTAGTGCCAGTGCGGGTCGTACAGATGAAGGAAGAGGAAGAACGGCCGGTCGCCGAAGCGGTCGATCAGGGACACCGCGCGGGCGGCCACCTCCGACCCCCGGCGGTCCTGGCGGAAGTCCAGGGAGTCGAAGCCCTCGTCCAGGCCGTAGACGGATGACACATAGAGATGACTGGTGACGGCGTGCGTGGCGTAGCCCGCCTGCTTCAGGACGCCGGCCAGCGTGGGCACCTTCCGGTCGAAGCCGTGCTCCATGTCCGTGCCGCCGTGGCGTCCGGCGTCCACGCCCGTGAGCAGCGACAGGTGGGCGGGCAGCGTCCAGCTCGAGGTGCTCACCGCGTCCTCGCAGAGCACGCCCTCCCGGCTGAGCGCGTCCAGCCGGGGCGTGGTGGGGCGCGGGTAGCCGTAGGCCCCCACGTGGTCGCGGCGCAGGGTGTCGATGGAGACGAGCACGATGCCCTTCGCCCTGCCGTAGCCGTCGAGGTCGTGGACGGTGGGGTCGGCGGCGGCCACGATCAGGCCCGGCGGCTGCGGGACGTCCTTCCCGTCGCGGTCGGTGAAGCGCAGCGCGAACTCCAGGTCCGCCGCCTTGCCGAGGCCCTCGAGGGGAAGGCTGACGTCGCGCCATTCGCGCGCCGCGCGCGGGTTGAGCGTGTGCTCGGCCAGCGTCTTCCCGTTGCCCTTGAGCGCGAAGCGCAGCCAGCCCGGCGCCTCGCCCTCGCCGCTCCAGGCCACGCCCAGGCCGAAGGTGAGCAGCGGCCGGCGGGGGAGCGCCGCCTTGAACGTGGCCGAGGCGATGAGCGCGGGCCGCGCGTCGCCCGCCAAGCTCAGCGTGGCCGTGCGCGGCGCCCGGCCCGATGCGTCCGCCTGCACGAGCAGTCGCGCCGGCCCGTCGAACCTCCGCCCGCAGCCGGCGAGCAGCACGAAGGCGATGCACACGGCGCGTACGCGCATGCGCCGCATTCTAGGGGGTCGCGCGGCCTGGCCGTCCCCGCCGCCGGCGAGGGGATCGAAGACCGGCGCCGAACGCCCTCCCTGCCCATTTCGCGCGGTGTATATTCGTGGTTCCCAAGGACCGGCGTGCGACATCGTGCTGGCGATGCCCGCCTTGACGCATCGCAGGGTCGCAGGCTGCAGAGAGGAGGGGTCATGAGGCTTCTGGCAAGGACGGCGTGCACCCTGGCCATCGGGCTGGTGGCGAATGCCGTGGCTCATGCGCAGATCAAGGAGATCCCGGGCGAGCGGGTCTCGAAGTCGGGGACGGTCGAGGCGATCGACCACAAGGCACGCGCCCTCACGCTCCGGGTCCCCAGCGGCGAGCTGACCACCGTGGACGTGGCGGCCGCCGTCGACCGGTTCGACGCGATCAAGGTGGGGGACAAGGTGACGGTGACGTACTACGACAACGTGACCGTGCGCGTGAAGGCGCCCGGTGAGGCGCCGGTGAACGCGCTGGAAGCGGGGCTGACGCCGGCCGCGGGGGCCAAGCCCGCGGGGACGCTGGCCGCCCAGAGGACCATCACCGCGAAGGTCGAGGCCATCGACGCGAAGGTGCCCTCCATCACCTTCACGGGCCCCAACGGCTGGAAGTACAGCCGGCGCGTGGAGGACAAGAAGGCGCTCGCCCAGGTCAAGGTCGGCGACCAGGTCGACTTCACCTGGACCGAGGCCATCCAGATCACGGTCGAGACCCCGAAGAACTAGCGTCGCACGACCGTCCGGACGGAGGGGGAGCGGATCTCAGCGCCCGGAGCAGGGGCGCTGGGCCGGGGCCCGGCAGCGTCGGCTGAAGCTGGGCCCGACGCGACCCGTCCGGAGGGAGACGCCGGCGGCCTGCCCGCGCCGGCGATTCCCGCGTTCCGGCCATTCCGGGCGGGCGCGTGGCCGTGGCCGGATCCGGCCAGGTCCGGGGAGGGGGCAGGGGGCCGGCCAAGGTCAGGGGCCGTCCCGGCGACCCGGGCTGCCGACCCCGGCAGGCGCCCCCGAGCGGCGCCGCGGCCGGTCCCCACGCGTCCGTCCAATCGTTAGAATGCCGGTTTCGGGATCAGAAGGAGGATCGCCATGAAGCACACCGCCTGGGGTGTCTG
This sequence comes from Vicinamibacteria bacterium, assembly GCA_036556965.1. Classification (GTDB taxonomy): domain Bacteria; phylum Acidobacteriota; class Vicinamibacteria; order Fen-336; family Fen-336; genus DATBIO01. The sequence goes on along the minus strand of DATBIO010000270.1, from coordinate 4,194 downwards.
TACCGCGCTCGGCCTGGTCGTGTCCGTCGCCGCCGTGGCCTCCGCGCAGGCCGACAAGAAGCCACCCGAGATGACGGCGGAGCAGAAGGCCGAGATGGAGCTCTACATGAAGGCCGGCGCTCCCGGCCCCCAGCACAAGTGGCTCGCCTCGACCGCGGGCAGCTACGACCTCAAGGTGAGGAGCTGGCCCGCGCCGGGCGCCCCGCCCGTGGAGGAGACGGCCACCGTGGTCCGCACCGCCATGTTCGAGGGGCGGGTCCTGGTGGAGGACCTCAAGGGCTCCATGATGGGCATGCCCTTCACGGGCCACGGCATGCGGGGCTACGACAACGTCAGCGGCAAGTTCTGGTCGACGTGGCTCGACAGCATGAGCACGGGGATCATGGTCAGCGAGGGCTCCTGCGACGACAAGGGCACCTGCACCTTCACCGGGAGCTGGAACGACCCCGTGAAGAAGGGCCCCGTCACCGCGCGCATGACCTCGCGCTGGACCAGCCCCACCACCGAGCTGTTCGAGATGTACGGGCCGGACAAGAGCGGCAAGGAGATGAAGATGATGGAGATCACCTACACCAAGAAGTAGGACTGCTCCGGCCCGTCGCTAGACGCCCCTGCGCCGGCGACGGCGCAGGGGCGTGCTCGCTCTAGCGGGGGCTCCGCGCCGCCGCGTCCCGGCCGAGGATCCAGTGCTCGTAGAGGGCCTGGATGGTGCCGTCCTTCTTCTTGAGGTCGATCCACGTCGCGAGGTAGCGCGTCATCTCGAGGTCGCGGCGGCCCACGGGATAGGCCAGGGGCAGGCGGACCTCGAGGGGCCGGGGGATGGCCACCGCGAAGGCGGGGTGGAGGAGGGTGAGGAACGACCCGCGCTCGGCGGTCAGGCACAGGGCGTCCACCGGCCCGCCCCTGCCGCCCAGGAACCCCTCGACCTCGCGCATGGGCACGGGGACGACCTGCAGGTTCGGGAACTCCCGCTTCAGCACGGTCAGGAAGTACGGCAGGTCGGGAGCGGCCACGCGCAAACCCTCCTGCGCCCGCACCCACTCCGCGCGCGAGAACTCCGCGCGGCGATGGTCCCTGACCACGAAGGCCAGCGTCTCGTCGAGGTAGGGGGGCGAGAAGTCGAGCTGGCCCACCGCCCGCGTGATCATGAAGACGCCGCCCATGACGAGGTCGTAGCGCCCGGCTTCGAGCGCCCCCGCCAGGCCCTCCCGGGGCACCGGCGCCAGCTCGAGGGCCACCCCGAGGTCGCCGGCCAGCGTGTAGGCCATCTCCACGTCGAAGCCGACCAGCTCGCCGCGGGCGTTGAAGAAGCTGTAGGGGGCCTGGCCCTCCACGTAGCCCACGCGCACGAGGCCCCGCTTCCGCACCGCGGCCAGCACGGAGGCCCCGTCGGGCGGCGGGGGCAGGGGCGCGGGCACCTCCCGGAGGATCACCGCGGCCTCGGCGGGGGGGCGGAGCAGGCCCATCTCCCGCGCCACCCGGTCGCCCTCGTACTCTCCCGCCCCCATCCCGCGGAAGGCGACGCCGAGGCCGGCCACGGCCAGGGCGCCGAGGCCCGCGGCCACGAGCAGCTCGCGCAGGATGCGCCGCGGGGAGATCCGGAGCCGGCCGCGCAGCGCGTAGGTCCCCACCAGGGCGAGGACGGTCATGTGCATGGCGGCGGCGATCGTGCCCACCCGCGCGTTCAGGACGCTGGTGGCGAGGTAGAGCTGGAAGGTGTCCATGGGCACGCGCGCGAGGTCGAGGAGGAAGGGGATGGCCCCGTTGACGCTGCCGAACAGGCTCACCACCCCCGCTCCCACCAGGAGCGGATAGTCGGCGAGGCGGAGCGCGGTCTCGGAATACCACGCGGCGAAGAGCACGAAGCTCAGGGAGAGGAGCTTCGCCACGCTGGGGAAGTTGTAGAACGCGGGGACGATCACCTCGGGCAGGTCGCGGTCCTCCTCGGCGACCGCCGCCTCCGCCAGCAGCTCCTTGCACCGGTCGATGAGCGTGGGCAGGACGACGAAGAGGTCGCCCGTCATGAAGGCGGTGATGAGGACGTCCTTCACCTGTCGGAGCACGCGGCGGGCGGGGATCGGCGTCACGCACGCCACCAGGGCGGGGAGGACGTAGAGGGCGAGGAAGAGGGCCATCACGCCGTAGGCGACCAGGTACAGGCGGAAGCGCGCGAGCTGGCCGACGTCGACCGTGCCCGTGAAGTGGGCGGCGATGGCGAAGACGCCCAGGGGCGTGAGGCGGATGAGGTACCGGTTGGCCCGGGCCAGGGCGTCCTCCAGGACCGACAGCGACTCGAGCAGCCGCTCCTTCCGGGGCGTCGCCATGAGGGCGGCCCCCAGCACCACGCTGAACAGCACCACCGCGGGCACCACGCTGTTGGCGAGGGAATGGAAGGGGTTCTGGGGGACGTAGAGCGAGACGAGGTCGACTCCCGGCCGGTCCTCCACCAGCGTCGTGCTGAAGAAGGACGCCGTCTCCATCTCGGGGAAGGCGAGGGGCAGGAGGAGCACGGTCCCGAGCGCGAGGGCCCACAGCACGAGGGTGATCGCTCCCACGCGCAGGAAGAGCGTCCGGGCCCGCCGGGAGTCGAGGCTGCCGATGCCTTGGATGAGCGACACCGTCAGGTAGGGCAGGACCGTCATCTCGAGGAGGCGCACGAAGGCGTCGGCGGCGTAGCGGAAGGGCTCGGCGCGCTCTCCCAGCGCGAGCCCCAGCCCGACCCCCAGGCCGAGGCCGGTCAGGATCCTGGCGGTGAAGCTCATCGCGGTGCGCATCATCCCCGGCCGCGGCCCGGGGAGGAAACGGGCGCGGTGGTCTCTCCCCGACCCCGAGCCGTCGTCATGTCAGGCCTGGACGGAGTGCCCGGCGGTTATCCACATTCCGTTCCTCTTTGATCGACAGGAACTTACGTGACGCGTCGCACAAGACGGGAGACGGAAATCCACTTACACTTCGCGTCGATGTCGAGTCGCCGCGCATGGATCGTGGTCGTGATCGCGTCGGTCTGGGCAGTCAGCGTGGCCGGCGGAGCGATGGCCGTCTGGACGTACCAGCAGACGCCGGGCGCCGCCGCCGACGCGCCCGGGCGATGGCCGTCCGCCAGCGTGGTGTCCCCTCCCACCGACCGGCCGACGCTGATCCTCGCCGCGCACCCCCAGTGCCCCTGCACGCGGGCCTCCGTGGCGGAGCTCGGCCGCCTGATGACGCGGCTCGGCGATCGCGTCTCCGCCCACGTCCTCGTCTACAAGCCGCGCGAGTTCCCCGCGGGCTGGGAGCGCACGGAGGTGTGGGAAGCGGCCGCGCGGATCCCCGGAGTCACCGTGAGCGTGGACGTGGACGGGGCGGAGACGGCGCGCTTCGGCGCCGTCACCTCGGGCCAGGTGCTCCTCTACGACACCGCGGGCCGGCAGCGCTTCAGCGGCGGGATCACCAACTCCCGCGGCCACGTCGGGGAGAGCCCTGCCCTCCAGCAGATCGCGTCCGTGGTCGAGGGCCGCGGCGCGCAGGGCGAGACGGCGCGTGTGTTCGGCTGCGCGCTGGCCGGTCCTCCGCGGGGGGACTAGGCGAGGCGGCCAAGGAGGGCGTGATGACGTCGATGGCGTCGGCGGTGAGGCTGGTGGAGCCAGGGGCCGCGGAGAGCCCGGTGAAGGCGGCGGACGCGCGCCGCGAGGTCCGCATCGCGGAGCGGGCGGAGGCGGTCTTCCGCGAGCGGCGCGAGCACGCCCTCCGGCGCATGGACCGCGCCTTCGCGTGGCTCATGGCCGGGCAATGGGTCTTCGCGGTGCTGGTGGCCGTGTTCTTCTCGCCCTACGGCTGGGCGGGCAAGGTGAAGGCCGTCCACTTCCACGTCTACCTGGCCGTGTTCCTGGGGGGCGCCCTCACCGTGTTCCCGGCCGCCCTGGCCCTGCTCAGCCCCGGCCGCGCGCTCACGCGCCACGTGATCGCGGCGAACCAGATGCTCTGGTCCGCCCTGCTCATCCACCTGACCGGCGGCCGCATCGAGACCCACTTCCACGTGTTCGGCTCGCTGGCCTTCCTGGCCTTCTACTTCGACTGGAGGGTGCTGGTCACGGCCACGGTGGTGGTGGCGTCGGACCACCTCATCCGCCAGATCGCCTGGCCCGAGTCCGTCTACGGCGTGCTCAACCCCGAGTGGTGGCGGTTCCTGGAGCACGCCTTCTGGGTGCTCTTCGA
>DATBIO010000269.1:0-2056 GCA_036556965.1 Vicinamibacteria bacterium | reverse complement strand
GGGGCCGTCTCCTGGGAGATGAAGGAGAAGGAGGCGGCCGCCGTCCCGGCCGTCGAGTAGGCCGGGGGAGGATCCCCTCCCCGCGGGGGCCGCATGCCGAGGATCGTGCTCGGGGTGACCGGCTGCATCGGCGCCTACAAGGCGTGCGAGGTCCTGCGCGAGCTGCAGCGGCAGGGGGCCGAGGTGCGGGTGGTGATGACGCAGAACGCCACCCGCTTCGTCTCCGCCATGACCTTCGAGGCCCTCTCGCGCAACCCGGTGTTCGTGGACCAGTTCGCGCTGGGCGAGGCGGGGGACATCCGCCACGTCAGCCTGGCCGACGAGGCCGACGTGGTGCTGGTGGCGCCGGCCACGGCCAACGTGCTGGGCAAGTTCGCGCACGGCATCGCCGACGACGCCCTGAGCACGCTCTACCTGGCCACCACCGCCCCCGTGGTGGTGGCCCCGGCCATGAACGTCAACATGTACCGCCACCCCGCGGTGGTGGCCAGCCTCGAGGCGCTGCGCGCGCGGGGAGTGCGGGTGGTGGAGCCCGGCCGCGGCTACCTCGCCTGCGGCTGGCTGGGCGAGGGGCGCCTGGCCGAGCCGCCGGAGATCGTGGAGGCGGCCCTCGCCGCCGTCCGCCGGCGCCAGACGCTGGCGGGACAGAGAGTCGTGGTCACCGCCGGGCCCACGGTGGAGGACCTGGACCCCGTGCGCTTCGTCTCCAACCGGTCCAGCGGGCGCATGGGCTACCGCCTGGCGGAGGCCGCGCGCGACCGCGGGGCGCGCGTGACGCTGGTGAGCGGCCCCACCGCCCTGCCCGCCCCCGGGGGCATGGAGGTGGTGGCCGTGCGCTCCGCGGCGGACATGGCGCGCGCGGTGCGCGCGGCGGCGCGCGAGGCGGACGTGGTGGTGATGGCCGCCGCCGTCTCCGACTACCGGCCGGCCGCGGTCTCGCCCGTCAAGCTGAAGAAGGAAGAGGGCGGCGAGACGCTGGCCCTCGTGCGCACGCCGGACATCCTGGCCGCCCTCGGCCGCGCCAAGGGCCGGCGTTTCCTGGTGGGGTTCGCCGCGGAGACGGACGGCCTGATCGAGAACGCGCGGCGCAAGCGCGCGGCCAAGAGCGTGGACCTGATGGTGGCCAACGACGTGAGCGGCGGCGACGCCGGCTTCGGCGGCGAGCACAACGCCGCCGTGCTGATGGACGCCCTCGGCGAGACCGAGGTGCCGCGCACGAGCAAGCGCGAGCTGGCGGAGCGCATCTGGGACCGCGTGGCCGAGCTGCGCGCGCCCGTCCCGAGCCGCGTCCGCGCCGCGGCCCCGGGCAAGGCCTCGCGCAGGGCCTCGCGCAAGGCCGGCCGCCGTTGAGCGAGCGGGACGTCCTCATCGGCGACCTGCGCGAGCGCATGCGCTACTACGCGACGCTCACGGAGCTGGGGCTCCCGCGGCCCGTGGGCGCGGCGCTCCCGCCCCTTCCCTCCGCCGGCGTGGTCCCCGCCCCCGCCGTCACCGCGGCGGCCGCGGTTCCCGAGGCCGTCGCCGCCGAGGCGGAGGCCGCGCTGCGCGCCATCCGCGAGGACCTGGGGGACTGCCGGCGCTGCAAGCTCTTCGCGGGCCGCAAGAACATCGTCTTCGGCCAGGGCAGCCCCACCGCGCGCCTCATGTTCGTGGGGGAGGCGCCGGGGGCGGACGAGGACGAGCAGGGGCTGGCCTTCGTGGGCAAGGCCGGCCAGCTCCTCACGCGCATCATCGAGGCCATGGGCCTGACGCGGGACGGGGTCTACATCTGCAACATCCTGAAGTCGCGGCCCCCGCAGAACCGCAACCCGGAGCCGGACGAGGTGCTGGCCTGCCAGCCCTTCCTCGACCGGCAGATCGCGGCCATCCGGCCGCGCGTGATCGTGGGCCTGGGCAAGTTCGCCGCGCAGTGGCTGCTCAAGACGGCGGAGCCCATCACGCGCCTGCGCGGGCGGATGGGCGAGTACAACGGCATCCGGGTCATGCCCACCTACCACCCGGCCTACCTCCTGCGCACGCCTTCGGCCAAGAAGGACGTGTGGGAGGACATGAAGGT
>DATBIO010000268.1:0-4552 GCA_036556965.1 Vicinamibacteria bacterium | reverse complement strand
TCGCCGCCCATCAGCTTCAGCATGGCCGTGCTCTCGCCTCCGGGCAGGACCAGGCCGCCGAGGCCCTCCAGCTCGTGCGCGCGCCGCACCTCGCGCACGCCCGCGCCCAGCGCGCGCAGCGCGCGTGCGTGGGCCGCGAAGCCGCCCTGCAGGGCCAATACGCCGATGCCGGGGGCGGGGAGCTGTGGCGGGGAGGCCGGCACGGGCCTACCAGCCCCGGGCCTGCAGGCGCGCCGCCTCCGGCACCGTGGCCGCGTCCATGCCGGACATGGCCGCCCCCAGCCCGCGCGAGGCGTCCGCCACCGCCCTCGGGTCCTGCCAGTGGGTCACCGCCTGCACGATGGCCCGCGCGCGCCGCGCGGGATCCGCGGACTTGAAGATGCCCGAGCCCACGAAGGCCGCCTCCGCGCCCAGGCTCATCACCAGCGCCGCGTCCGCGGGCGTGGCGATGCCGCCCGCCGCGAAGTTGGGCACGGGCAGGGCGCCCTTCTCCGCCACCGCGCGCAGCAGCTCGTAGGGCGCGCCCAGCGTCTTCGCCTCCGCCATCAGCTCCTCCGCGCCCAGGGTGCGCAGGCGGCGCAGCGCGCTGCCCACCGACCGCAGGTGGCGCACCGCCTCGCGGATGTCGCCCGTGCCCGCCTCCCCCTTGGTGCGCAGCATGGCCGCGCCTTCGCCGATGCGGCGCAGCGCCTCTCCCAGGTCGCGGCACCCGCACACGAACGGCACCCGGAAGGCCCGCTTGTCCACGTGGTGGGCGTCGTCGGCGGGGGTCAGGACCTCGCTCTCGTCGATGAAGTCCACGCCCAGGGCCTCCAGCACGCGCGCCTCCGCGAAGTGGCCGATGCGGCACTTGGCCATCACGGGGATGGAGACGGCGGCCATGATGCGTTCCACCACCTCGGGGTCGGCCATGCGCGCCACCCCGCCCTCGCGGCGGATGTCCGCGGGCACCCGCTCCAGGGCCATCACCGCCGCCGCCCCCGCGTCCTCCGCCAGGCGGGCCTGGTCGGCGTCGGTGACGTCCATGATGACGCCGCCCTTCAGCATCTCGGCGAGGCCGACCTTGACCCCGTCGCCGCCCTTCGCGCTCTCCGTCATTCCCTTCCTCCCGCCACGATGGGCCCCAGCCGCTTCACCTCGGCCAGCAAGAGATCCAGGTCCTCGCGCCGCGTGCGCTGGTTGGTGATGGCCGCGCGCAGGGCGAACCGGCCGCCCAGCAGCGTGGACGACGGCACCGCCACCCCGCTCTCGTGCAGGCGGGCCAGGATCTCGCGGTTGACGTCGTCGAGGGGGGCGCCGCCGCCGCCGCGCCACCGGAAGCACACGACGTTCAGGGGCACGGGCGCCAGCAGCTCGAGGTCCGCCTCCGCCCGCACGCGCGCGGCCAGGTAGGCCGCCTGCTCCACGTTGCGCCGGATGATCCGCGCGAAGCGGTCGGTGCCGTGCTCCTTGAGCGACATCCACACCTTGAGGGCGCGGAAGCCGCGCGTGAGCTGCAGCCCGTAGTCGGAGAACGGCCGCGTGCGCGCGGTGAGGCCGCGCGGCGCCTTGGCCAGGTAGTCCGCGGGCACGGCGAAGGCGGCGCGGTGGTCCTCGTCACGGCGCACCAGCACGCAGGCCACCTCGAACGGCAGGTAGCCCCACTTGTGCAGGTCGAAGGCCAGGGAGTCCGCGCGCTCCAGGCCGCGCAGCCGCGGGCGCAGCTCGGGGTCGAGGGCGGCCAGCGCGCCGAAGGCGCCGTCCACGTGCAGCCACAGGCCCTCGCGCGCGCAGAGGTCGGCCAGGGCGTCGAGGTCGTCGATGGCCCCCGTGTTCACGGTGCCCGCGTTGCCGACCACGGCCACGGGCACGAGGCCCGCCGCGCGGTCCTCGGCCATGGCCCGGGCCAGGGCCGCCACGTCCACGCGGTAGGCCTCGTCCACGGGGACCCGCCGCAGGCCCTCGCTGCCCAGGCCAAGGGCCTCCACCGCCTTGCGCACCGAGTTGTGCGTCTCCGTGGAGCCGTACACGGTCAGGCGCGGCCCGCCGGCCAGGCCCTGCGCGCGCACGTCGAAGGGCGCGCGCACGTTGCGGGCCACGGTGAGCCCGAGCACGTTGGCCATGGAGCCCCCGCTGGTGAGGATGCCGCCGGCGCCGACGGGAAACCCCATGAGCTCCTTGAGCCACTCGATGACCTGGCGCTCCACGAGGGTGGGCGCGTCGTCGAACACGCTCGGGCTGGAGTTGATGGCGGAGGCCAGGAAGTCGTAGAGCGCCGCCGACGGCGTGCCGCCCCCCGCCACCCATCCCCACCAGCGCGGATGGATCATGCCCGTGGGATAGGGCATCACGTTCTTCTTGAAGTCGGAGTAGGCGCGCTCGACGCCCTGGCCCTTGCGCGGGAGCGGCTCGCGCAGGCGCGCGCGGACGTCCTCCGGGGGTGACTGCCACACCGCGCGGTCGCGCACCGTGCGCAGGTACCCCAGAGCGTCGTCCACCATCCGATGACCGAGCCGGCGCAGCTCGTCCCAGTCGCCGGGATCGAGGCTCTCGAGCTCGGGGTCCTCTTCTGCCCAGTCGGCGGCTGCATTGTCTCGATACAATCTGGCGTCTCCCGCGTCGCCAAGCCCCTATTGAAGCGGCGCAATCGCAAATTAGGCTTGACAGTTCGCGGTGTCAATCACATTATTGTCACCATGACAAGTTGGGCGCCAGTCCTGCGGCCAGCGTCCGGTCCTCTCTATCTGGCCCTCGCCGAAGCCATCGCGGAAGACGTCGGCCACGGGCGTCTCAAGACGGGCGACCGGCTGCCCACGCACCGCGACCTGGCCGATCGCCTCGGCGTCACCGTGGGCACGGTGAGCCGCGGCTACGCGGAGGCGGCGCGGCGCGGGCTGCTGTCCGGGGAGGTCGGCCGCGGCACCTTCGTGCGCGGGCCCGCGGCCGAGTACGAGATCGCCAGGACCTCGGCCGAGATGGGCCAGGCCCCCGGCTTCGTGGACCTCGGCGTCAACCATCCGCCCAGCCCGCCCTCCGAGCCGCACGGCCGCGCCCTCGCGCGGGCCCTCGCCGCCCTCGCCGTGCGGCCCGACCTCGCGCGCCTGCTCGACTACCCTCCCGAGGGTGGGCAGCCCAGCCACCGCGAGGCGGGCGCGGAGTGGCTGCGCCGCACGGGCCTGCGCTGCGGCGCGGACCAGGTCCTCGTCTGCGGCGGCAGCCAGCACGGCCTGCTCTCCGCCCTGGCCACGCTGCTGGAGCCCGGCGACCTCCTGCTCACGGAGGGGCTGACCTACGCGGGGCTGAAGGCGGCGGCCTCCGTCCTGCGCCTGCGCCTGCACGGGCTCCCCCTCGACGCGCACGGCGTGGTGCCGGAGTCCTTGGAGGCCGCCTGCCGGCGCGGCGGGGTCAAGGCCCTCTACTGCGTGCCCACCATCCAGAACCCCACCTGCAGCGTGATGCCCGTCGAGCGCCGCCGGGCCCTGGCCGACATCGCGCGCGCGCACGGCGTGACCATCGTGGAGGACGACGTCCACGCGCGGCTGGCCGCCGACGCGCCGCTGCCCATCCAGACCCTGGCCCCGGAGCGCACGGTCTACGTCACCAGCACCTCCAAGACGCTGGCCCCCGGCCTGCGCGTGGGCTTCGTGTGCGCGCCCCCGGCGCTGGTGGGCCGCGTGGCCACGGCCATCCGCGCCACGACCTGGGCCGCCCCGCCCCTCATGGGGGAGGTGGTGGCGGGCTGGATCGCGGACGGGACGGCGGAGTCGCTGCTCGAGGAGAGGCGCCGCGAGGCGGCGCTGCGCCAGGAGAAGGCCCGGGCCGCGCTGGGGCACGCGCGCTACGTGGCCCACCCCTCGAGCTACCACCTCTGGCTCGAGCTGCCCGCGGGCTGGCGCAGCGAGTCCTTCTCCGCCAGCGCGCGGCGCCGCGGCGTGGGCGTGACGCCCGCGGAGTCCTTCCTGATCGAGGGGACGGCGCCCGGCGCGGTGCGGCTGTGCCTCGGCGGCGCGCGCAGCCGGGCCGCGGTGGACCTCGGGCTGCTGCGCGTGGCCGAGACGCTGGCCAGCGCGCCGGACGAGGGCCTGGCCGTCGTCTAGACGGCCGGAGCGGCGCAGCCGCCCTGGCGAGGTCGCGGCTAGGGGTGGGCAGCGGGGCGGAGACCCATCTGCGCGAGGGCCGTCTCGCCGCCCGGCCCGTTCATCTCCCAGTAGCGCAGCCGTGCCGAGCCCAGCAGCGTCGCCTCCTCCCCCGCCGCCGACGCCCAGCGCACGAGGCGGTACGGCTCCGCCGCCTCCACCTCGAAGGTGAGGGCCGGCCCCGCCGAGGGCGTCACGGTCCAGGTGCGGACGTCGAACGCTCCCGCGGGCGTGCGCAGGCGGGTCGTGTCGCGTGACAGGCGCAGGGTCGCCTGGCCCCAGGCCAGGGGCCGGTGGTCCAGCCGGCTGCGCAGGAGGCTCGGGAGGAAGGGCACGCTGCGGCTCTCGCCGGGCGACAGCAGGCTGCCCGCCCACCCGCGCACGAGGATGGGCAGCGCGTCCTCGAAGATGCCGCCCTCGGGATGGGCGAGGTCTTC
>DATBIO010000267.1:0-12416 GCA_036556965.1 Vicinamibacteria bacterium | reverse complement strand
CCGGCGCAAGCGAAGAAGCCTCGCCGCTGAACCCGGTGTTAGGCGGCACGGCCGGCTCGGCAGTGCCACCGTGCGTGTTTGGTGTTCGAAGCCTTCGTGGCATCGCGAAAGGAGAGCGGATGCCAGACGTGGTTCCGTTCTTGACCTATGAGGACGGCATTGCCGCCCTAGAATGGCTGGCCGAAGCCTTTGGATTCACGGAGACAGCTCGCTTCACGGCTACCGACGGGAGGCTGTCTCACGGAGAAATGTCGATTGGGGATGGATTGATCATGTTGGCCAGTCCGTCGCCGGACTATGAAGGCCCCAAGCGACATCGCGGCAACTGCGCGATTGCTGCCTCCTGGTCCGCCCTGCCTTGGGTCGTTGATGGCGTTCTCGTCTATGTTGAGGACGTCGACGAGCACTACGCTCGGGCTAAGGCCGCAGGAGCCGTTATCTTGTCTGAACCGGAGGATGGGCCGCCAGCGCGACGCTATCGAGTTGAGGATCTAGAGGGACATCGATGGATGTTCATGGCACGACACTAGCGCGCACGCTATTCACAATCGCGACGGGAGTGGAACGCGGTGCCGCCTGACCAAGGGATGGAGCTGACAGGCAAGAGCGACACGCCCCTTGCACGAGAAGAGCAAAGGGCGGGCCGCTCTGGCCTTCAGCTCATCCCACCGCCAGAGGTAGCAGCGATGGCTGAGAACAAGACCAAGCCAACCGATGCCAGTGTCGAAGAATACATAGCCTCTCGGGCGAACGAGGAACAACGCGTGGACTGCAAGGCGCTGATGTCCATCTTCAAGAGAGTCACCAAGCAGCCGCCGAGGATGTGGGGGCCGAGCATTGTCGGCTATGGCTCCTACCGCTATGCCTACGAGAGCGGAAGAACAGGGGAGATGTGCCTCGCCGGGTTTGCCATACGTGGGCGAGAGCTCGTGGTCTATCTTGAGGGCGAAGAGAAAGAGCAAGAAGCGCTATTGCGCAGGCTGGGAAAGCACAAGATGGGTAAGTCCTGCCTGTACTTCAAGCGGCTTGCTGACCTGGACAAGACGGTTCTGGAGCAACTGGTTGCGAACTCCGTTGTGGAGGTGAAGCGTCGGTATGGCACAAGCAGCGGTGCCTGACCCGTCGCTCGAGGCGACCCGCAACGGCAGGGGCCGGTCCACGGCCAAGCGGCCCTTGTCCGTTCCGCAGCCGATGCCGCGGGGGGGTCCTCAGCTCCAGCGTTCGCCCTAGCGGAAATAGATCGGGTTCGTGAGGGCGAGGGGGGCGCCGTCCGCGGCCGAGACGTGCACGCGCAGGTAGCCGGGGCCGGGCGGCTTCCAATCGAAGCGGACAGGCGTGGCTTGCACGGTGGCCGCGGCCACCGGCTCGCCGTTCCAGGACAGCTCTACGCGCGCGCCGCGATAGTGGGCGAGGGGCGCCTCGACGGACACGCGGCAGCCGCCGCGCGCGGGGAGCGTGTCGCCCACGGCGCCGCTGCTCGCGCCGCAGCGCGCGGTGAGGACGGGAGGAGGCGTGCGGCCGTCCGCCATGACCACGACGCGTCCCGCCTTGATCGCGTCGAGGACGGCGCGCTCGGACAGCTCCGGCGCCCACACGCGGACGCTGGCCGTGCCGATGGGCAGGGGGCCGCGGTGCCAGTCGCTGGTGCCCACCGCGGTGATGCGCCGGCCCTGGCGCAGGAGGCGGTCCCACAGGGCCACCGCCCGTGCCTGCGCGTCGTGCCGGAGGTTGGAGACCTCGATGGCGTCCACGCCCTCGGGGACGGGGTGCGTCCAGTCGCAGGCCAGGCACTCTGAGGTCGGGTGGTTGATGGCGAAGAGCGCGCCGCGCGCGTGCGCCGCCGCCACCAGCTCCGCCACGCGGCCGTCGCCGGGCAGCACGCGGAAGTCCACCACGTCGCGCTCGCCGCCCAGGCCCCACACGTTGGCGTGGCCTCCCGGGGTGGTGACCTCCTCGCCCACGATGCGCAGCACGCTGGCGTCGTCCACCGCCTCGAGCTGGTGCGCCGTGTTGTTGTGGTCGGTGATGGCCACGAAGTCGAGGCCGGCCTCGCGCGCGGCCTCCACGAGCTGGGCCACGGTCAGGGTGCCGTCGCTGTGCACGGTGTGGAGGTGCAGGCCCCCGCTGTACCACGCGGGCCCCGCGCGCAGGGCGCCCGCGGGCCGCGCGGGCAGGGTGAAGGGCCGCGTGTCGCCGTCGCGCGCGGCCTCCACGCGCAGCTCGACGTCCACCCCAGCCTCCGCCACCTTGTAGAGGCCGAGCATGGCGTGCCAGCGTCCGGCGGGCAGCGGGCCCGGCCAGTAGCCCGGGGTGGCGGCGTGGGGCGTGAGGGTGACGCTCCAGCGCTCCCCGCCCGTCCAGCCGCGCATCGCGCGCGTGCCCAGGTCGAGGGGGCCCGGCTCCATCAGGCCCAGGTCCACCACGTTGGCGCCACCGAGGCGGTCGTAGCGGTACTCGACGTTGAGGCGGGTCGTCCCCTCGGGCACGTCGAAAGGGACGTACTGGTAGCGCCCCGCGCGCGCGTCCTCGGGCGTGTAGCGCAGGGCCATCGTGCGGCGCGCGGGGACGGGCGTGGCGGCCGCGGCCGCGCCCGCGGCGACGGCGAGGAGGGCGAGGGCGGGGCGCACGCTCAGTCCGCCTCGTGCCGCGCCAGCATGTCGAGGGCGAGCGCGCTCCAGGAGAAGTCCCGGGCGCCGTGGCCCTCGCCCGTGCGGGGGTCGTAGTACTCGCGGAAGCCGGCGCCTTCCACGAGCGCGGCGGAGCGGTCCTCGAGGTGGCGGGCCAGGTCGGGCCGCCCGTACCGCCGCAGCCCGCGCGCGAGGTACCAGTTGGTGTTGATCCACACGGGGCCCCGCCAGACCAGCTTCTCCGCCACCACGCCGGGGGCGAAGGACGGCTCGTCCATGGCCACGGAGGGGACGGGGAAGGGCGCGGCGTACTCCGCGGGGCGCGTCAGGTGGTCCAGGAGCGCGTCCACGCAGCGGGAGGGCAGGCCCGGCAGGACCAGGGGCATCAGGCTGGAGACCGTGTTGACCTTGAGCGGCTCCTCGCGGAGGCCGGCCAGGTCCCAGAAGAGGCCGGCCTCGGCGTCGAAGCACTTCTCCACCAGGGCCGCCGTGGTGCGCGCGGCGCGGTGGGCCAGCTCGACCCTTCCCGCCTCGTCTCCCGCCTCCCCCAGGAGCAGGGAGAGCACGCGCTGGTTCTCCGCGTAGATGGTGTTCACGAGGACGTCCTCGCACACGAAGAGGTCGAGGGCGAACATGCGCGCGGGGTCGCGGCCCACCTTCGCGTAGGGGCCCGCCACCCGCTCCCAGGCCGCCACGTACTCGGCGTGCTCCACGCGCGCGATGCCCAGGTAGGCGTCGTACTTGGGGGTGTGGTCCAGCCCCGACTCGTCCGGCTGGAGGGTGGCCACGAGGCCGTCGCCGTCGGGGTCGCGCACGTGGTGCAGCCAGTCGAAGTAGCGGCGCGTGGCGGGGAGCACCTCGGCCAGGAACTCGCGGCCGCCCGGCCCGCGCGCCGCCGCCTGCACCGCCTCCGCCAGGACGGGCGGCTGGATGCAGTCGCTCAGGTAGGGCGTGCGGTAGGCGATGGAGTAGGTGGAGAGCAGCGCCTCGTAGCGCTCGCGCTGCCAGAAGGTGACGTGGGCCACGAAGCCGTCGGGCTGGGCGTTGGCGAGCAGGCTGCGGACCTCGGCCCGCGCGCGCTCGGGGTCGAAGTGGCTCAGGGCCACGGCGTGGAAGCACGAGTCCCAGAACCACTGGAAGGGGTACGTGCCCGTGGACGGGCAGACGAAGTCGTAGGCCAGGCCGCACCAGGGGGCCACGCCCTGCTGGCGGTTGCGCTGGTAGAGGGCGCGGACGGCTTCCGTCATCCGCTCCAGCCGGGTCACCAGCGCGGATCTTAGCCGAGTCGCGCGACCGCCTTCTCGAGGATTGACACCCAAGGTACGCGACCGGAGACTACGCCGCTCCGTGTCCAGCGCCGGCGTCCGCGTCACGAAGATCGACTCGACGCCCCTCCTCGAGGGGGCGGTGCGCGTCCACGGGCAGGCCATGGCCGCCGTGGAGAGCACGCTCCTCGGCGAGGAGTACGTCCGTGCGCACCTGCGGTGGTTCTGCCACGATCCCGAGGCCATCGCGCTGGCCGCCGTGGAGGGCGACCAGGTCTGCGGCTACGTGATCGGCGCGGCGCAGGGGTTCCGCGGACGCATCTATCGGAGGCTGCTGGGGGTGGCCGTCCTCTGCGTGGCGCGCCGGCCCCGGGTCCTGCTCGACCCGAGCGTGCGGGCCATGGCGCGCTCGCGCCTGGGCATCCTCGCGGGGCGGAGGTCGTCCGGGGCCTCGGCGGCGCTCCCGGGCCCGACCATGATCCTGGACACCCTGGCCGTGGTCCCGGAGCGCTCCGGCCAGGGGCTGGGCGCGCGGCTCCTGGAGGCCTTCACCGCGGAGGCGCGCCGGCGGGGCGCCCGCTCCCTGCGCCTGAGCACGCGCCTCGACAACGCGCGCGCGCGCCGGTTCTACGAGCGGCACGGTCTCCGGGAGGCGCCCAGCGAGTGGCCCGCGCGCACCGACTTCGTGCGGGCCCTCGAGGCTGGCCTGTGAGCGCGCTCCAGCGACGCTGGGACGAGGTGGCGCGGGGCATGCCCGACTTCTACCCCGCGGCCACCACGCAGTACTACCGCCGGTGCGAGATCGCCCTCATCCGGCGCCACGTGCCGGACCTCGCCGGGAAGCGCGTGCTCAAGCTCGACCTGTGGAACGAGGCCGTCAACACGCGGATCCTGCAGTGGATGCAGACGCAGGGGGCGGAGGCCTACGGGCTCGACCTGAGCGCGGTGACCACGGACCGCGCGCGCGCCAACGCCCGCCCTCCCCATCCCTATCTGCACATCGTGCAGGCCGACATCCGCGCGCTTCCCTTCGCCTCCGAGAGCTTCGACTTCGTCTACACCATGGGCACCATCGAGCACGTGGAGGAATACCAGCAGGCCACGGACGAGGTGGGCCGCGTGCTGCGGCCGGGGGGCCTGGCCATCGTGGGCGTCCCCCACAAGTGGAACCTCTACCTTCGCCCGCTGCTGGTTTGGGCGCTGGAGGCGGTGGGCCGCTACGCCTACTCCCCGGAGCGCTCGTTCAGCGCGCGCGAGCTGCGCGTGGTGCTGGAGAAGAGCGGCCTGCGGATGGTCCACCGCACGGGCATCCTCAGCATCCCTCCCCTGCTGCGCATGGCCGACCTCTACCTCCACCGCCGCGGGGTGTCCCTGGGCCGCGCCTTGCGCCCCCTGCTCGACGGTTTCGCCTGGGCGGAAGCGCGCTGGGAGTGGGCGGGGCGGCTGGGATACCTGCTGGCCCAGGTGGCGCGCAAGCCCCCGGCCTGAGGCTTAGACTCGGGTTCATGGGGGCCGCGCTCCTCTCCCTCCTCTGCGCCTTCCCCGCGGCCACGCCGCCGCCGCCCGCGGACCACTCGAGCGCGGCCTACCTGGACCTCATCGAGGCCTGGCGGAAGGGCGACGAGCAGGCCTCGACGCGGCTCGACCAGTGGCCGCGGGACGAGGTGCGCGCGCGGGCCGCGAAGCTGGTGTCCGTACCCGGCCCCTGGCGGAGCCTGGGAGCGGCGGCGGCGCTGCACCTGGAGACCGCGCTGGTGGCCCGCGGGCGGGGCCGCTCCACGGACGCGGAGTTCCACGTGGAGCGGGGGACGCTGGCGGCGGAGACGGCGGGGCAGCGGCCGGCGGGCGGCGTGGAGGGGGAGGAGATCAGGGCCTTCCTCCGCGCGTGGCGCTCCGCGCTCGGCTTCTACCGCCTCCAGGAGGTGAGCCTGCGCGAGGCGCAGGGCATCTTCGACCGCCTGGTGGCCGACAACGAGGCGGGCGAAGAGGAGTGGCTGGGCCTCGGCCTCGTCTTCGAGCTGGGGTCGCGCTACCCCGAGCGCCTCTTCGTGGCGGATCAGCTCCGGGCGTCGCGCGGCACCCTGCGCGCCAATCCCATGGTGGTGAAGGCGCGCGTGGAGGGCTGCCTGAGCACGGCCGCCGAGCACTATCGCCGCGCCCTGCGCTCCGCGAAGCCCAACCCGGAGGCCCGCCTGCGGCTGGCGCGCGTGCTGGCCCAGACGGGAGGGGCGGCGGAGGCGGCCGGGCACCTGGACCAGCTCACGGGCTCGAGCGACCCCGCCATCTCCGGGCTGGCCCACCTGCTGCGCGGAGAGCTGGACGAGCGCGCGCGCCGGGACGCGGCGGCCCTCGCACACTACCGCGCGGCGGTGGCGGCGCAGCCGGACATGATGGCGGCGCTGGTGGCGCTCAGCAGCGCGCTCCGGTCGGCCGGCCACACGCTGGAAGCGGCATCGGTGGTCGAGCGCGCGCCGGTGCTGGCCGCGCGCGCGGCGCCGACGGACGCCTGGATCCGCTACCAGCGGGGGCTGCTGGAGGGCATGCGGGGGGCCATGGACCGCCTGGCCGAGCGGGTCCGTTGACCGGCGCCGCCCTGGCCCTGGCCCTGGCCGGCGCGGCCGCCGCGCAGGAGCCGCCCACCTTCGGCGTCGAGGTGGAGGCGGTGCGCCTCGACGTGGTGGTGACGCGCCGCGGCCGTCCCGTGCGCGACCTCGACCCCGCGAACTTCGAGGTCCTGGACAACGGCGTGCCCCAGTCCGTGGCGCTCGTGCCCCGGCAGGAAGCGCCCGCCAACGTCCTGCTGGTGCTGGACACCAGCACCAGCGTGGTGGGGACGCGCCTGGCCCGGCTGAAGGAGGCGGCCGCCACCTTCGTGCAGGGCCTGGCGGAGGACGACCGCGCCGGGCTCCTCGTCTTCTCCCACCGCGTGCGGCTCCTGGCCCCGCCGGGGAGCCCGCCCCTCCAGGTCGCCTCCGCGCTCGGCGGCATCGAGGCGGGAGGGGCGACGGCGCTGGTGGACGCCGCCTACGTCGCCATGTCGCTGATGGACACGGGCAAGGGCCGGCCCGTGGTGGTGCTCTTCACCGACGGCGAGGACGAGATGAGCTGGCTCTCCTGGAGCGGCATGCGCCGCTCGGCGCGGCAGTCCGAGGCCGCCTTCTACGCCATCGTGCCGGAGCCGGGCCCGCGCTGGGACGAAACCCTGGGCGGGCTGGTCGAGGACACGGGGGGCCGCTGGTGGAAGGCGGGCGACGACTCGCTGCGCGACGCCTTCCTGCAGGTGCTCGAAGCCGTGCGCAGCCGGTACGTGCTGAGCTACCAGCCCCAGGGCGTGGCGGAGGGGGGCTGGCACGAGGTCGAGGTGCGGATCAAGGGCAAGGCGGGCGAGGCGCGCACGCGCCGGGGCTACGTCCGCCGCCGGCCATAGCGCGTGACCCGCCGGGCGGACGCATCGGATACCATCGTCCCGTGACGCGGCGCGCCGCCGGCGACGACGACCGCTTCCACGACCGCTGCGGGCTGTTCGGCATCTGGGGCCACCCCGAGGCCGCCCGCCTGGCCTACCTGGGCCTGTACGCGCTCCAGCATCGCGGCCAGGAGTCCGCGGGCATCGTGTCCAGCGACGGGCAGAAGCTGCGCCTGGAGAAGGGCATGGGCCTGGTGAACGACGTCTTCACCGACGCCCGTCTCGACGCGCTGCCCGGCGACCGGGCCATGGGCCACGTGCGCTATTCCACGGCGGGCGACACCGTGGCCCAGAACGCCCAGCCCATCGCCATCGACTGCCATCGCGGGCCCATCGCCCTGGGCCACAACGGGAACCTCGTGAACGCGGAGATGCTGCGTCGGGAGCTGGAGGCGGCGGGCTCCATCTTCCAGTCCTCCTCCGACACCGAGGTCATCCTCCACCTGTACGCGCGCAGCCACCGGGAGAAGCTGGAGGACGCCATCGCGGCCAGCCTCTCCAAGGTGATGGGCGCCTTCTCCCTGCTCTTCCTCACCCCGGAGGCGCTGGTGGCGGCGCGGGACCCCTGGGGCTTCCGCCCCCTGGTCATCGGCCGCCTCAACGGCAGCACCGTGATCTGCTCGGAGACCTGCGCCCTCGACCTGATCGAGGCCAGCTACGTGCGGGACGTCGAGCCCGGCGAGCTGGTGGTGGTGGACGAGCGGGGCCTGCGCTCCTTCCGGCCCTTCCCGCCGGAGCCGGTGCGGCAGTGCATCTTCGAGCACGTGTACTTCGCGCGCCCGGACAGCCTGGTGTTCGGGCGGAACGTGCTGTCGTCGCGCCTGCTCCTCGGGCGCCAGCTCGCGCGCGAGGCCCCCGCCGACGCCGACATCGTGGTGCCGGTGCCGGACAGCGGCATGGGGGCGGGGCTGGGCTACGCCGAGGAGAGCGGGCTGCCCTTCCAGTGGGGACTCATCCGCAACCACTACGTGGGCCGCACCTTCATCGAGCCGCGCCAGTCCATCCGCTCCTTCGGGGTCAAGATCAAGCTCAACCCGGTGCGCAGCGTGCTGGAGGGCCGGCGGGTGGTGCTCATCGACGACTCCATCGTGCGCGGCACCACCTCGCGCAAGATCGTGAGCATGGTCCGCGAGGGCGGGGCGCGCGAGGTGCACATGCGCGTGAGCAGCCCGCCCACCACCGGTCCCTGCTACTACGGCATCGACACCCCCACCAAGGCGGAGCTCATCGCGTCGAGCCACTCCGTGGAGGAGATCCGCAAGCACATCGGCGCCGACAGCCTGGCCTACCTGTCCCAGGAGGGCCTGCTGGCGGCGGTGGACGACGTGGAGGGCCGGCGGCACTGCACGGCCTGCTTCACCGGACGCTACCCGGTGGCGGTCTCCCAGTCGGAGCAGGACCAGCTGGCGCTCTTCACCACCAAGTAGCGGCTTGCCTCGGCTCCTGGCCCTCGGCCACGTGACCTGGGACCGCGTGGGCCAGGGCGAGGTCATCGGGGGGGCCGTGAGCTACGCCGCCCTGGCCGCGCGCAAGCTGGGGTGGGAGGCGGCCGTGCTCACCTCGGCCGGCCACGACTTCGAGCCCGCGCGCGACCTGCCCGGGGTGGAGGTCTTCACCGCGCGCTCCCGCGCCACCACGCGCTTCGTCAACAGCTACGACGACGACGGCCGCCGCGAGCAGACGGTCACCTCGCGCGCGGACGACGTGGACCTGTCCCTGCTGCCCGACGCCTGGCGCGCGCCGGACGTGCTGCTGCTCGCCCCCGTGGCGGGGGAGGTGGGGCCGGGGACGGCCGCCTCCTTCGAGGCGGGCATCGTGGGGGCCACGGGGCAGGGCTGGCTGCGCGAGCTGTCGCCGAGCGGGCGGGTCTCGCCGCGGGCCTGGCCGCGGCCCGCGGCCGACCTGTCCGGCGTGCACGTGCTCTTCCTGTCGCGCCACGACCTGCCGCCTCCCCAGGCCCACGCCGACTTCCTGGAGTGGGTGCCCATGGTGGTGGTCACGCGGGGCTGGAAGGGCCTGACCCTCCTCGTGCGCGGCGCATCCTACGAGGTGCCCACGCTGCCGCGCCGGGAGGTGGACCCCACCGGGGCCGGCGACGTGTGCGCGGCCGCCTTCGTGCTGCGGTACCACGAGACCGGCGACCCCCTGGAGGCGGCGGCCTTCGCCGCCTGCGCCGCCTCCTGCGCGGTGGAGGGCGTCGGCGTCGGCAGCCTGGGCGACCGCGCGGAGGTCGAGCGCCGCCTCGTGCTGCGCGAGCGCCTGCTCGAGGACGGCGACTTCGACGAGTAGCGCGTTCCCCGGCTAGCCGCCGCTGGGCCGGGGCAGGAACGGGATGATCTGGCTGGCGAAGCCCGCCAGCTGGCGCGTCTGGATGTAGATCCGGCCCGGGCCGCGGTAGCGGCAGACGAGCCCTTCGCCGGCCAGCGTGGACTGCACCATGCCCTTGAGGAAGCCGCCCACGCCCTGGCTCTTGCCGGTGGCCTTCTCCACGCGGTAGGCCACGCTGCTGTCGAAGGCCACGATGTGGCCGCTGTCCACGATGTACTCCTCGCCGTCGGCGAGCTCCTTGGCGTGGATGGCGCCGAAGGAGCTGAGGAGGAGCAGTCCCGTGCCCTCCACCGTGAGGAGGAACAGTCCCTCCCCGGAGAGCATGCCGCGCGCGCTGCCCTGCACGCTGACGTTGAGGGCGGCGTCGCCGGCCAGGTAGCTGCCGGGCTGGACGAAGAGGCGCGCGCCGGCGAGGGACACGGCCATGATGTCGCCCACGGTGGCGGGGGCCAGGGCCAGCTCGCCCGGGCCGTCCTCCGCGCGGTAGGTGGTCCGGAACAGGGACTCCCCGCCGGCCGCGCTCTTGAGGGCGCCGAAGAAGCCGCCGCCGGACATCTTGGCCTCGAGGCGGATGGTCGGGGACATCGCGACCATGGCCCCGGACTCGGTCATGAGCTGCTCGCCCCGCTCGAGCTGGACCAGGGCAAGGCTGTAGGACGGCTGGTAGAGGATCTGGTGCTTCACGCTGCCTCCAATCGCGGCCTGAGCTTACAGGCAGTCGGCCCCGCTCCATAAGCGAGGATGCCTGCCCCGGGAATGACACGAAAAACGTTGACTCCGCGACCGACCCTGGGCATAGTCCACGCTTCTGAACACCTGAGACGCTCAGCGATGGCGAGGAGCGGACAGGCTTTCCCTCCCGGACGCGCGCCCCACGGCGCGCAGAGCCCGCTCCCCGCCGGTCCCGGGCGTTTCATTTCACGCAGGGAGTGCGAGGAGGCAGGATGAGAGTCAGCGTTTTCGCTCTGGCGTTAGGCGTGGCCGGACCGGCGTTCGCCGGGACGGGAGAGATCCAGGTGGCCAAGGGGGCGCGGCTGGTCCCGGGCGCCTACATCGTGGTGCTGCACGAGGGGGTGGCCGCGCGGGGCGGCGCCGCGGGGCTCACCGTCTCGCAGCACGCGGTGGACCTGGCGGTGCGGCACGGCGGGTCGGTGACGCACTTCTACGAGCACGCGCTCCAGGGGTTCGCCATCCGGCTGCCGGAGGCGGCGGCGCGCGCGCTGGCCAAGGACCCGCGCGTGGCCTGGGTCGAGCAGGACATCGAGATGGTCGCGGTGGCGACGCAGAGCCCCGCCACCTGGGGCCTGGACCGCCTCGACCAGCGCAACCTGCCCCTCAGCGGCTCCTACACCTACAACTTCAACGGCGCGGGGGTGAACGCCTACATCATCGACACCGGCATCCGCGCCACCCACCAGCAGTTCACCGGCCGCATGGGCAACGGCTTCACCGCCATCAACGACGGCAACGGCACCAACGACTGCAACGGCCACGGGACGCACGTGGCGGGGACGGTAGGGGGGACGACCCACGGCGTGGCCAAGGGCGTCACCCTGCACGCCGTCCGCGTGCTGGGCTGCACGGGGTCCGGCAGCAACGCCGGCGTCATCGCGGGCGTGGACTGGGTGACGCAGAACCGGGTGCTGCCCGCGGTGGCCAACATGAGCCTGGGCGGCGGCGCGTCGTCCGCCCTGGACGCGGCCGTCAACAACTCCATCAGCTCCGGCGTCACCTACGCCGTGGCCGCCGGCAACAGCAACGCCAACGCCTGCAACTCGTCGCCCTCGCGCGTGGCCGCCGCCCTCACCGTGGGCGCCACCACCCAGAGCGACGCCCGCTCCTCGTTCTCCAACTTCGGGACCTGTGTGGACCTCTTCGCGCCCGGCTCCTCCATCACCTCGGCCTGGAGCACCTCCAACACCGCCACCAACACCATCAGCGGGACCTCCATGGCCTCGCCCCACGTGGCGGGGGTGGTCGCCCTGTACCTCGACGAGAACGGGGCGCAGAGCGCCTCCGCCGTGGCCGCGGCCATCAACGGCAACGCCACCACGGGCGTGGTCGGCAACCCCGGCACGGGCTCGCCCAACCGGCTGCTCTACTCGATCTTCGGCGCGGCGCCGCCCCCGCCCCCGGGCACCACGGTGTTCTTCGACAACTTCGAGACCGCGCTGGGCTGGACGACGAACCCGAGCGGCACGGACACCGCGACCACGGGGGCCTGGCAGCGCGCCAACCCCGAGACCACGACCTCCGGCGGCACCCTGCAGCAGGGCACCACGCCCAGCGGCGTCAACGCCCTGGTGACGGGGGCGGCCGCGGGCGCGTCCGTGGGGGCCAACGACGTGGACGGCGGCGTCACTTCGGTGCAGTCGCCGGCCATCACCCTGCCCTCGGGCACCCTGTCCCTCTCCTTCGCCTTCTACATGGCCCACCTCAACAACTCCTCCAGCGCCGACTTCCTCCGCGTGAGCATCGTGGGCCCCGGCGGCACGACCCAGGTGTTCCAGGAGGTGGGGGCGGCCAACACCGACAACGCGGCCTACGCCACCCAGACCGTCAACATCAGCGCCTTCGCCGGCCAGACCGTCCGCATCCTCATCCAGGCCGCGGACGCCAGCACGGCCAGCCTGGTGGAGGCCGCGGTGGACGACGTCAGGATCACCCAGCAGTAGGGGACCGTCGTGCGGCGCCCCGCGGCCTCGGCCGCGGGGCGCCTTTTTGGGTAGG
>DATBIO010000266.1:0-2572 GCA_036556965.1 Vicinamibacteria bacterium | reverse complement strand
CACCTGCACCGCGGGCCCGCCGCCGCAGGCGGCCAGGCACTCCACGCGGGTGACGGTGAACCGGCCGTCCGGCGTGCGCTCGCCCTCCGCCACCCCCAGCTTGCGGCAGGTGGAGGCGATCAGCGCGTCGGCCCCGGCCAGGGCGCAGGAGAGGTTCGTGCAGACCTCGATGTGCGTCTTCCCGAACGGCTTGAAGCGGAACATCGTGTAGTAGCTGGCCGTGTCGTGGACCTGGGCGGGGGTGAGCTCGAAGAGCGCGGCCACGTGCTCGATGCCCTCCGGAGACAGCCACCCCTCCTGCTCCTGCAGCAGGTGGAGGGCGGGCAGGAGCGCGGAGCGCTTCACGGGGTAGCGCGCGACGATGGCCTCGAGCCGGGCCCGGCGTTCGGGGGTGAGCTCCATGCCGCCTACCAGTCCAGCGCCCCGACCTTCCAGGCGTACACGAAGCCGCCGCCCAGGAGGGTGATGAAGACGGCCATCTCCACGAACCCGTAGACCCCGAGCTGGCGGTAGATCAGGGCCCAGGGATAGAGGAAGGCGGCGTCCACGTCGAGCAGGATGAAGATCATGCAGATGAGGTAGAACTTCACCGGGAAGCGCTCGCGCGCGGTGGTCACCGCGGGCACCCCGCACTCGTAGACGGCGGACTTGGCCGGGGTGGGCCGCGGCTTCCCCAGCAGCGAGGACAGCACGAGGGTGAAGACGGCGAACCCGAGGGCCACGCCGCCCAGGATGAGGACGGGCACGTAGGGAGGCAGCATGTTCACCGGGGACGCGCGCCCACGCGCGGCGCGTTGCGGCCCCCACGCAACAACGCCCGGGGATGACCCGGGCGGTCGCTCGAGGCCCGCGCACTATAACTTCGCCCGGAGAGGCGGGGCAAGGGCCACGCGGGGGAGCCGCCCCCCCGTGCGGAGGGCCGCGCGCGGCGGCCCCCCGGGCATCGTCTAGAAGCGGAGGCCCACCTTTCCGTAGATGAAGCGGCCGTTGAAGCCGAAGGGCGAGGTGGACGGGAACGTCTGCACCACGAAGGACGAGTTCGCGGGCCGGAGCTGGTCGG
This sequence comes from Vicinamibacteria bacterium, assembly GCA_036556965.1. Classification (GTDB taxonomy): domain Bacteria; phylum Acidobacteriota; class Vicinamibacteria; order Fen-336; family Fen-336; genus DATBIO01. The sequence goes on along the minus strand of DATBIO010000266.1, from coordinate 1,512 downwards.
GGAACTCGTCGAAGGCGTTCTGCACGCCCGCGGCGAGGGTGAGCCGGTTGCGCGTCCAGGCCAGCTCGAGGTCCACCAGCCACTCCGCCCCGAAGGTCTGGTCGTTGGCCTCGGTGGGCGTGGCGAAGCAGTACTCGCCGTAGCGCCCCACGCGCAGCACGCTGCCGAAGCCCCCGCGCTGCCAGTCCGCGGCCAGGCGCAGGTTGTCCTCGGGCTGCCCGCAGACCAGGCGGAGCCGCTCCACGCGGTCGAAGAGCACGTTCTCGAACCCGGCCAGCTGGGGCGGGGTGGCGACCTCGCCCACGATCTCGTTCTCCGTGTGGTTGTAGGCGGCGGAGAGGACGAGGTTGCCCGTGGTGCCCAGGTCGAAGCGGTAGCGCACGGTGGCGTCGAAGCCCTCCGTCTCGGTGTCGATGGCGTTGGTGAAGAAGCGCCCGCCGTTGGCCCCGAAGGGCCGCACCAGGGCCTCGATGCGGGGACCGGTGAAGTTGCCGGAGAACACCACGCGGCCGTCGATGTCGATGCGGTAGTAGTCGAGCGTCATCTCCAGGCGGTCCACCGGGCTCAGGGCGAAGCCCGCCGAGTAGTGCACGGACTCCTCCGGCTCCAGCGGCTGGGCGCCGAGGGCGCGCGCCACCGGGCTCTCCACCGAGAACGTGCCCACCTCCACCGGCTGCACCACGCCGCCGACGCTGATGAAGTTGGTGGCCACCGACGAGAAGCTGGACTGGGCCAGGGAGGGGGCGCGGAAGCCCGTGCTCGCGGCGCCGCGCAGCACGAAGCGGGGGTGGGGGGCCACGCGCAGCGTGACCTTGCCGTCCACCGTGCTGCCGAAGTCGTCGTAGTCCTCGACGCGGCCGGCCAGGCCCAGCCGCACCTTCTCGTGGAGGTCGCCCTCCAGGTCCAGGTAGGCGGCCACGCTGTTGCGCGAGGCGTCGGCCGCGTTGGAGGGCCGGAAGCCCGGGAACACCTGGGTGCCCGCCTCCGCGCGGCCGCCGAGCTGGTTGGCGAACCCGCCGTCCACGTAGGAGGCGGGCTCGCCCGGGGTCTGCTCGAAGTTCTCGTGGCGGTACTCGGCCCCGAAGGCCAGGTTCACGGGCTCGCGGAGGCCGATGTCGAGGGCGTGCGAGAAGTCGGCGTTGACCAGGAACTGGCCGAAGGCCAGGCTGCCCGAGTAGAACTCCGTCTGGTTGGGGGGGACGTCGGGTCCCAGGGAGGCGTTGAGCGAGTTGACCACGTTGAAGTCGAAGCGGTTGTGCCCGTACTGCGCGCTGAGGTCCCAGAACCAGCTCCCGCCCCACGCTCCGCGCGCGCCCAGGGTGCCGGAGCCGTCCACCACGTCGGGCTGGATGGTGGGCAGGAAGCCCAGCGGGTAGATCTGCGGCCAGTTGCGGGCGTCGAGGGCCCGCCGGTAGAAGCCGCCGTGCGAGCCGTCCCGCCGGCTCCACCCGCCGTAGGCGTAGAGGAAGCGCGTGTTGCCGGCGTCGAGGGGGAAGGTGGAGTTGAACCAGG
>DATBIO010000265.1:0-9605 GCA_036556965.1 Vicinamibacteria bacterium | reverse complement strand
CTTCAACCAGGTCCGGCGGCGGGCCTGATGGCGGCGGGCGGCCGCCCGCGGCCGCGCCGCCCCCCGCCGTTTCCTCCGCCCTCCGTTGAATTCACGGCACCGGGGGGTTATAAGCCTTTCGATATGGATCGAGACGAAGCGTTCCGCCTCTACCGCCAGATGCTGCTCATCCGCCGCTTCGAGGAGCGGTGCGCGCAGCTCTACGTGGAGGGCAAGATCGGCGGCTTCCTGCACCTCTACATCGGCCAGGAGGCGGTCGGGGTGGGCGCCATCAGCCTCATGCGGCCGGACGACTACCTCATCGCGTACTACCGCGACCACGGTTACGCCATCGCGCGCGGCACGGACCCCCGCGCGCTGCTGGCCGAGCTCTGCGGCAAGTTCACCGGGATCAGCCGCGGGAAGGGCGGCTCCATGCACTTCTACGACGCGCCCCGCGGCAACTTCGGCGGGGACGGCATCGTGGGCGGCCACCTGCCCGTGGCCGCGGGCATGGGCTACGGCATCCGCCTCAAGCAGACGGACCAGGTGGTGCTCTGCTTCTTCGGGGACGGCGCCATCAACGAGGGGGCCTTCCACGAGGCGCTCAACGTGAGCGCGCTGTGGGACCTGCCCGTCGTCTACATCATCGAGAACAACCGCTACGGCATGGGCACCTCCATCGACCGCGCCTCCTCCGTGGCCGACCTCTACCAGCGCGGCTCCGCCTACGGGATCCCCCGGCGCGAGGTCAACGGCATGGACCTGATGGCCGTGCGCACGGTGGTGGGGGAGGCCATCGAGCGCGCGCGCAAGGACAAGCGGCCGACCCTCATCGAGGCGGAGACCTACCGCTACCGCGGCCATTCCATGTCCGACCCGGGCAAGTACCGCACCAAGGAAGAGGTCGAGACGATGATGAAGTCCGACCCCATCCTGGCCTGGGCCAACCGCCTGCGCGAGCAGGAGCGGTTCGCCCAGGACGACCTCGACCTCGTGGACAAGGAGGTGCTGGCCCAGGTCGAGGAGTGCGTGGCCTTCGTGGAGCAGAGCCCCGATCCGCCCGTGGAGTCGATGTACGAGGACGTCTACGTGCGCTCGCCCTACATCCACATGAGGGCGGCGGAGAAGGACCCCGCCTGGCGGGCGGCCACCCGCGAGGACCGCGTGCCCGAGGAGCTGCCTCCCAGCCAGGCCCGCGTGCCCGACGAGCACCCCACCGCCCCGCCCGCCTCCGAGCGGCGGCCCTCGGAGGAGGGCCCCGCCCCCGACCCCACCACGGCGGCCCTGCAGGCCACGGCAAAGGTGGGGAGCTGACATGGCCACCCTGACCATGCGCGAGGCGCTCAACCAGGCCATGTCCGAGGAGATGGCGCGCGACCCGAACGTCTTCATCCTGGGCGAGGAGGTGGGCGCCTACCAGGGCGCGTACAAGATCACGCAGGGCCTGGTGGCGAAGTTCGGCGACTGGCGCGTGCGCGATACGCCCATCGCGGAGGAGGTGATCGCGGGGATCGCGGTGGGCGCCGCCTTCATCGGCCTGCGCCCCATCGCGGAGATGATGACCTTCAACTTCTCGCTGCTGGCCCTGGACATGATCGTCAACCACGCGGCGAAGTACCGCTACATGTCCGGGGGCCAGATCCGCTGTCCCATGGTCATGCGCGGCCCCTCGGGGGCGGCGGCCCAAGTGGCGGCGCAGCACTCGCAGGCCTTCGAGAGCTGGTACGCCAACTGCCCGGGGCTGGTGGTGGTGATGCCCTCCACGCCGCGCGACGCCAAGGGGCTGCTGAAGAGCGCCATCCGCGACGACAACCCCGTGGTCTTCATGGAGAACGAGGTCCTCTACAACCTCAAGGGCGAGGTGCCCGACGAGGAGTTCCACATCCCGCTGGGCCTGGGCGAGGTCAAGCGCGAGGGCAAGGACGTCACCCTGGTGGCCTGGAGCCGCTCCGCCGTCACCTGCCTGGCCGCGGCCCGGCAGCTGGCGGACGAGGGCGTCGAGGCCGAGGTGGTGGACCCCCGCACCCTGCGTCCCCTCGACGAGGACCTGATCTTCGAGTCGGTGCGCAAGACGGGGCGTTGCGTGGTGGTGGAGGAGGGCTGGCCCATGGCCGGCTTCGGGGCCGAGATCTCGGACCGCGTGCAGCGCAACTGCTTCGACGCGCTGGACGCCCCCATCCTCCGCGTCACCTCCGCCGACGTCCCCATGCCCTACGCCAAGACCCTGGAGACCGCCTACCTGCCCCAGCCCGCCAAGGTGGTGGAGGCCGTGCACCAGGTGCTCTACCGATGACCGTCACCAAGGTCGTGCTGGCCAAGCTCTCGCCCACCATGGAGGAGGGCACCATCGTCAAGTGGACGAAGCAGGAGGGCGACACGGTCAAGGTGGGCGACGTGCTGGCCGAGATCGAGACGGACAAGGCCAACATGGAGATGGAGGCCCTGGGCGCGGGCGTGCTGCGCAAGGTGCTGGTGCCGGCGGGGGGCAAGGCCCCCGTGGGCGCCCTCATCGGCGTGATCGCCGAGCCCGGCGAGGACATCTCGAAGCTGACCGCGCAGGCCGCGCCCACGGCTGCCCCCTCCCCTCCCCCCGCGCCCCCCGCCCCCGCCCCGAAGGCAGAGGGCGTGGCGGCGGCCCCGGCCGGGGCGCCGCGGTCCCAGCCGGCGCCCGCCCCGGCGGCGGCGGTGGAGCGGCCGGAGACGCCGCGGCCGGAAGCGTTCGCGTCCGCCGAGGACGCGGGCCGCGTGAAGGCCAGCCCGCTCGCGCGCACCATGGCCCAGCAGCAGAACATCCCCCTGGAGTCGGTCGAGGGCACGGGGCCGGGCGGGCGCATCATCAAGCGGGACATCGAAGCCTGGTCGGACCGGCCGCGCGCCGCGCGCCCCTCCCCCGCGCCCGCCGCGCGACCCGCCGCCCCCGCCGCGCCCTCGGCCAGGGTTCCCGCCGCTCCCCCGGTGACGCCCGGGGAGATCGTCCCCGTCTCCAGCATGCGGCGCGTCATCGCCAAGCGGCTGGCCGAGAGCAAGTTCACCGCCCCTCATTTCTACGTGACGGTCGAGATCGACATGGACTCGGCGGTGGACGTGCGCGAGCAGATCCTCGAGGTGGAAGAGGCGAAGGTCAGCTTCAACGACCTGGTGGTGAAGGCCTGCGCCAAGGCGCTGCCCCGGTTCCCCCTGGTCAACGCCTCCTGGAACGGCGACACCATCGTGACCCACGGCGAGGTGCACGTCGGCGTGGCGGTGGCCATCCCCGACGGCCTCATCACGCCGGTGGTGCGCAACGCCGACCGCAAGGCGCTGCTGGACATCGCCCGCGAGGTGAAGGACCTGGCCGCGCGGGCCCGCGAGCGCAAGCTGAAGCCCGAGGAGTTCACCGGCTCGACCTTCACCATCTCCAACCTCGGGATGTACGACGTGACCGAGTTCACCGCCATCATCAACCCCCCGGAGAGCGCGATCCTGGCCGTGGGTGCGGTGCGCAAGGTCCCCGTGGTGGTGGACGACCGCGTGACCGTCGGCCACCGCATGCGCGTGACCCTGAGCTGCGACCACCGTGTGGTGGACGGCGCGCTGGGCGCGCAGTTCCTGGCCGAGGTGCGCCGGCTCCTGGAGCATCCCGTCGGCCTGTTCGTCTGAGCGGGTGCCGCGCCTGGCCACCCTCGCCCTGGGCCTCGTGCTGGGCGCGTGCGCCGCGCGGGCGCCGGCCGCGGCGGACGGCGGCCAGCACGTCGAGAACGCGCCCGGCGTCATCCGGCGCGTGGGCGACCTCGGCTACGGCATCGTGCCCGACGCCGACCCCGGCACGCGCTACGCGCCCGACGCGCTGGCGGAGGAGTTCCGCGTGGACGGGCTGCGCGTGATCTTCTCCGGCGAGGTGCGCGAGCCGCCCCCCCACGCCCGCCTGTGGGGCACGCCCCTCCGCCTCACGTCGATCCGGCGCGCGCCGTAGGCGCGGCGGCTAGCGCGGGACCGGGTTCCGCGCGAGGTACTCCCGGATGATCCCGTCGAGCGCGCGTTGCAGACGCTCGTCGGGCATCTCGAAGCGCAGGCCGAAGCCCGGGGGAAGGCTGTGCACGGCGTGCTGCTGCCGGTCGTTGACCCAGCTCACCATGCCGTAGGCCTCGAGCTCGCCCGCCGGCCCCGCGAACCGGCAGCGGACGGTCTCGCCGACCTGGGGGAGGTCCTCCGGGGCGTCGGGCGAGACGTAGGCGCCCACGATGTTCATGTTGACGGTGTAGCCGCTGACGGCGCGGCCGTCCGGGAGCTCGAGACGGCAGCGCCGCACGAAGGGCACGCGCACCAGGCCGTGGCGGCGGTCGGGCGCGGCGGGGATCGTCATGGGCCCGTGGCCACTCTACAACAGCACCCGGTCGCTGCCCGTGCGCCGCGTCACGCGCTCGCGATCGAGGTACTCGAGCAGCGGGATCACGAACTTGCGGCTGAGGCCCGTCATCTCCTTGACCGCCCCGACCTCGACGCGCGCGCCCGGCGCGAAGCGCCCGCGCACGTCCTCCTTGAGCCGGTCCAGGGCGGCGGCCGCCACCAGGAGGGGGCCCACGCGGCGCAACGCTCCGTCGGCCACCAGCACGCGGGCCACGCGCTCGAGGAGGGAGGCGTCGAGCCGGGCCTCGGCGAGGCGCGCGGGCTCGAACCCGGCCAGGCCTCCCTCCTCCGCTGCCGCCAGCAGCCGGCGACGGCCTTCGTCCTCGGGCCCGGACAGGACCACGGCATGGGCGGCGAGCGCGATCCCGTCGGGCGCGGCGCGCACGGCCTTCTCCGCGTCCAGCAGGCCCAGGACGTGCTCGAGGGCGCCCGCGGGAGCCGCGGCGAAGACGCGCGCGCGCAGCTCTTCGCGCGGCATCGCGGAGCGGAGGGGGTTCTCGCGATGGTAGCGGGCGAGCACGCCGCGCACCTGGTCGGCGAGGGCCCCCGTGGCGGCGCGCGAGAGCCAGGCGTCCCCCAGCCGCACCACCTCGGGTCCCTCCGCCAGCAGCGCGTCCACCGCCGGCCCCTCGAGGGTCAGGCGCGCGGCGAGCGTCGCGCGCTCCAGGCCGCGCGGCCCCGCCTCCTCCACCATGCGCAGGGCGGCCGCGCGCGCGTCACCGGCGCCCGCCGCCGGCGCGGACTCCGACGGCCTCTTCTTGGACGCCAGGGGATCGCGGACCACCGCGCCCCCGATGGTGGTGGCGGGCGAGTAGGCGCGCACGACGATGCGATCGCCGCGGCCGGCCACCGCGGGCCGCTCCAGGCGGAGCTGCGCGCGAGCGGTGGCGCCCCCGGAGAGCGTGCCCGCGAGGCGGACGCGGGCCAGCACCTCCGCCGCGGCCAGGCTCACCCGCACGCGCGCCTGGTCGCGCAGGTCACGGGCGCCCGGCAGCAGCGTGAGGTCCACGTCCACCAGCGACGTCGGGCGCAGGGCACCCGGGCGCGACAGCACGTCGCCCCGCGCGACCGCGGACACGTCCAGGCCCGCGAGGTTGACCGCGGCCCGGCTGCCCGCGGACACGCGCTCCGCCGGCCGGCCGTGCACCTGCAGGCCCCGCACGCGCGCCCGCCGGCCCGCGGGAAGGACCTCCACCTCGTCACCCACGGCCAGCGCCCCCGCGACGAGCGTGCCCGTGACCACGGTGCCGAAGCCGTGGAGCGTGAACGCGCGATCGACGGGCAGGCGCAAGAGCCCGGTGGCGGGGCGCGGCGCCGTCTCGCGGGCCAGCCCGGCCAGCGCGGCGCGCAGCGCCTCCAGGCCCTGCCCCGTGCGGGCGGAGACGCGCAGCAGCGGCGCCCCCTCCAGGAACGATCCCGCCACCAGCGCGCGCGCCTCCCCTTCCGCCAGGTCCTGGAGCTCGGGGTCCGCGGCGTCGCACTTGGTGAGCACGACCAGGCCCCGGGGGACACCCAGCAGCCGGCAGATGTGGAAGTGCTCGCGCGTCTGGGGCATGACCGCCTCGTCCGCGGCCACCACCAGGACCACCGCGTCGATGCCGTGGGCCCCCGCCAGCATGTTGCGCACGAAGCGCTCGTGCCCGGGCACGTCGATGAACGAGGCCTCCAGGCCGTCCCCCAGGGGCATGTGCGCGAAGCCGAGGTCGATGGTGATGCCCCGCTCCTTCTCCTCCTTCAGCCGGTCGGGGTCGGTGCCGGTGAGCGCCCGGACGAGGGCGCTCTTGCCGTGGTCGATGTGCCCCGCCGTGCCCACCACCAGGGAGCGCATCCCCGGAGCATACACAGCGCGACGGCCGCCGCTTGGCGGCCCCCCGGGGGCCGGCCAGAATGCCGCGGCCATGGAAGTCGCACCACCGGCGACGGCGCGCCTGCGCGCGCGAGAGACGCTCTTCGCCGCCGGCGTGGTGGCGGCCGTGTTCCTGGCCGGCTACACCGCGGTCAGCCCGCACAACTTCGCCGGCTACGACGAGTACGTCATCCGGACGCTGGCCGACCGGCTGGTGCTGGCGGCGCCCTACGCCAACCGTCCGTTCAACTTCCTGTGGACGATCCCGGGGGGGCTGATCGACCCCGCGGGTTTCCGGGGCTTCTGGGTCGTCCATGGGCTGTGGTCGTGGGCGGCCGGCGTCCTCGTGTTCGTCATCTGCCGCCGCGCGTGTCCCGGCCTGCCCCTGCTCGCCCCCCTGGCCGCGGTCTTCACCGTGGTCTGGGCGCCGAGCGACCGTGCGCGCCTGACCACCGTGACCGCCACCGTCTACAGCGGCGCCACGCTCGGCACCCTGGCCGCCGTCGCCCTCCTCCTGGAAGGGCGCGCGCGGCGCCGCCTGGGGCTGGTCGGGGCGGCCGGCGTGCTCGCGTACCTCGCCATCCGCGGACACGAGGCCACCCTGCCCCTCCTGCTCCTCGCCCCCCTGCTGTGCCGCCTGCCCGCCGTGCGGACGGGCCCTCCGGCGCCGGCCTGGTGGACGCCGTGGGCCGTGCCCGTCGCGCTGGCGCTGGTGGAGGCGGCGACGCCCGCCCTCCTGCAGACGGCGCCCGTGGACTACCAGATGCACGCGGCGCGGCTCGACCCCCGGCCCGGGCCGGTGGCGCGCAGGCTCGCGGTCCAGTACGGCTTCCATCTCGGCCCGCTGGCGAGCACGCCCCTGGCCGAGCTGGACGAGGCGCGCGTGGCAGCCGCCGTGGCGGTCTGCGTCCTTGCCATCCTGTTCGGGCCCTGGCGCGGGCGGCCCTGGCCGCCGTCCCGGACCCTGGCCGGCGCCGCCGCCGCGGGCGCCGCCGCCGCCGGCCTCGGGTACGGGCTCTTCACCCTCAGCCACATCGGACGGTACGCCGACCGGACCGAGTTCCTGTCCGGGCCGGGGATCGCCGTCGCCCTCGCGGGGCTCGTGCTCCTCGCCGCCCGGCCGTTCCCGGCCCCGGCGCGCCCGGCCGTCGCCGCCGCCCTGGCTGCCTGGGTGGTGGCGGTGGGGACGGGCCGCACCCTCGCCCTCCAGCGTTACTGGGACGTGAACGGCCGTTTCGCCGCCCAGTCGGGCACGCTGCGCCAGCTCCACGCGGTCGCGCCCGACGTCCAGCCGGGCACGCTGATCGTGCTCGTGGACGGCTGTGGCGCCGCCTGGCCGGCCCTCTTCGCGTTCCGCCACGCCGTGGAGTGGCAGTACGGGCCGCGCGCCACCGGCGTCCTGTGGGGCGCCTGGCCGTTCCTCTACCCCACCACCTTCGGCCCGGACGGCGTGCGCACGATGCCCCAGGAGTCCATCCGCGGCCCCTGGCAGGCCCCGCCCACGCGGCACGGCTTCGACCAGGTGGTGGCCGTGCAGCGGCAACCGCCCGGGTGCGTGGTCCGCCTCGCCCGGCGCTGGCCGGAGGAGCTCCCTCCCCTGCCCGCGGCCGCGCGCTACGAGCCGACGGCCCGGCTCGTGGGGCGCGCCTTCCGCTGAGCGGGGGCGAAGGGGGCGGCTACTCGGGCTCCCGGGCCCCGACCCCGAACACGGCCTCCGCCGTCTTGTGGAGCTTGGCGGCGAGGGCCAGCCGCGCCTCCTTCTCGGTGCGCACGATGAAGGAGTAGTTCTCCCGGGCCACCTTGATCAGGAAGAGCAGCTCGTCCCGCGTCAGGTTCAGCACGATGCGGCTGTGCTGCTGGTCGAAGAAGCCCTCGAGCAGCTTGTCCCGGAGACGCAGTCGCGCCGTCTGCTCCTCGTCGGTGATGAAGTGGTACTCCTGGCGGGTGACCTTCTGCAGGAAGATGAGCTCACGGCTCGACAGGTTCAGGGAGACGCTGCGGGCTTCCGTCATCTCGGTTGTGCCTTTCCGTTGACGTTAGGGCTCGTGGCCGGGGATTTCAACGCGTATTGTAATGCACTAGCCGCGTCGTCGCCGGGGCGCCCGCGCGGGCCGCGCGGGGCCTGGACGCCTCCCCGGCGGCCGCCCGCGGGCGGCCTGGGCCCGCTCCAGGACGTCCACCAGGGCGAAGTCCACCTGGCGGCGCTCCAGGTCCACCCGGACCAGCTGCACCTCCACCCGGTCCCCCAGGCGGTAGGCCTTGCGCGTGTTCTCGCCGCGCAGGGTGTGGGCCTTCTCGTTGAACAGGTAGTAGTCGTCGCTCATGGTGGAGACGTGGACGAGGCCCTGGACGTAGACCTCGTCGAGCTCCACGAAGAGGCCGAACGACTCCACGCCGGTCACGTAGCCGGTGAAGGCCTCCCCCAGGCGGCCCGCCATGTAGCGCACCTTCTTCCACTCGATCAGCTCGCGCTCGGCGTCGGCCGCCCGCCGCTCCGCCTCCGAGAGGTGGCGCCCCATCTCGGCCATGTCGCCCGGCAGCTCCTCCGCGGGGAGGGCTTCGCCGCCCCGGCGGAGGGCGCGGAGGGCCCGGTGCGCCACGAGGTCCGGGTAGCGGCGGATGGGGCTGGTGAAGTGCGCGTACATGGGGGCGGCCAGGCCGAAATGCCCCAGGTTCTCCTCGTGGTAGCGGGCCAGCTTCATGGTGCGCAGGAGGAGGTAGGAGATGAGCTTCTCCTCCGGTTTGCCCGCGACCTGGCGCAGGACCTGCTGGAAGTCCTGGGGCCGCACTTCCTCCGTGCCCGCCGGCAGCCGGTAGCCGAAGGAGGCGGCCAGCTCGGCGAACTCCTCCACGCGCTGGGGATCGGGCTGCTCGTGGATGCGGAACAGTGCGGGGGTCCCGGCCTCGGACAGCCGTGCCGCCACCGCCTCGTTGGCGGCGAGCATGAACTCCTCGATGACGCGCATGCTGTCCAGCCGCTCGTGGGGCACGATCCCCGTCATCTCCCCGCCGGCGTCCAGGATCAGCTTGGGCTCGGGCAGGTCGAAGTCCAGCGAGCCGCGCTCGTAGCGCCGCTGGCGCATGACCTTGGCCAGCGCGTCCATGCGCAGGAACAGCGGCACCAGGGGATCGAACCGGCGGCGCAGCTCCTCGTCCCCGTCCACGATCCCCTGCACCTGCTGGTAGGTCATGCGCGCCCGGCTGCGGACGACCCCGTCGTGGAACTCCGCCCGCTCCACCCGGCCCTGGGCGTCGACCTCCAGAACGACGGTCTGCGTCAGCCGCTCCTGTCCGTCCACCAGGCTGCAGATGCCGCTGGACAGGGCGTGCGGCAGCATGGGCACCACGTGGTCCGGGAAGTAGACGGACGTCCCCCGCAGGTACGCCTCCT
>DATBIO010000264.1:0-15106 GCA_036556965.1 Vicinamibacteria bacterium | reverse complement strand
TGCGCGACCGCATCTCGACCGGAATGCCGGCGCGGCAAGGCCGGCCGCCGCGCGCAGCGGCGGCCGGCCTCTCGGGGAAGACACGAAGACGGCGCGCCGCGACGGAAAGCGGCGCGCCGACCCTCGTCGCCCGGCGTGGCTAGGAGCGGCCCTTCTTCTTCAGCTCCTCGGCCACCTGCTTGCCCGCCTTGCTCAGGGCCTCGTGCACGGTCTGGGTGGCGCGCTGGCTCGACGCGTCCTCCATGCCGGGCAGTCCCATCCCGGGCACCCCCATGCCCGGCGCGCCCATGGCTTGCGACATCACCGACGCGGCCGCCCCGAGCCCCGGGTTCATCACGCGCGCGGCGAGGCCTCCACCGCCGCCCATGAACGAGGAGTACGGGCCCATCATCCCGCCGCCGAGCATGCCGCGCGCCGTCATGCCCAGGTACAGCGAGCCCGCGAACTTTGCCACCCTGAGCGCCGAGCCCACCCCGAAGCCGCCCCCGCTGGAGGCCTTGGCTTCCGCGGCGAGCCGGGGCTTGCCCTGGACGCCCACCGCGTTGAGCGTGTAGTGGACGCGCGCGTTGTGCACCTCGCTGGGGACGCTGGCGTCTCCGGAGACGCGCCGCAGCATCCCTCCCACCTTGTTGGGCTTCGAGGTCTTGAGCTCGGCGACCTCCGCGTGGAGCACGAAGTCGCAGGCCTTCCCTGCGGCGTCGCGGTCCACCTCCGCGGGCGTGGCCCCCGTCACGGGCAGGGCCTCGAAGGGCGCCTTGCCCAGGCTGGCCACGAGGTTGCCGCGCAGCATGGCGACGGGCAGGGGACGTCCGCTCTTGTTCACGGGCGCGGCCACGCCGATCCGGATCACGCCCGGCTTCTTGGGAGCCACGGTGCTCGTCCCGTTGCTCAGCGACCCGAAGACGGCCTCGGCCACGCTGCTCCCGTCGGCCAGGGCAGGCAGGAGTTCCGGGTGGGTCTTCACCTCCGTGTAGCCGGGCGGCACCTCGAAGAGCGCGGCGTCGAGCGGCCCGACCTTCAAGTCCGTGACCTCGAGGTCCACCGTCCTCACGTCCTTGCCCTCGTCGGTGGTCGTCGTGATCGTGCTGCGGAGGGCGAAGCCGAGCTTCGCCTCGCCCACCTGCCGGGTCTCGAGGCGATCGGAGCAGCCCGTGCCCGCCGCCGGGACGGGCGGGGCGGGAGCGGCGACACACGCCGACCGCTCGGGCAGGTCGGCGTACCACCCGTCGGTCTCCACCCGGCTGGCCGCCTGGTCGCAGGCGTTCGCGTCCGGCTGCCGTACGGTCACGGTCTTTACGCGCCGGGCCTCGAAGCCGAACATCGGCTTCCGCTCCCCGGTGTCGGTCAGGGTCGTCGTCTCGACCACCATGCCGCCTCGAGGCGCGGCCGCCGGCCCTCCGGCGCCGGCGGGCATGTCCAGGGTGGCCTCGTCTTCGGCCGCCTCGACACGGGGGGCGGACGGCGCAGGCGGGGTGCTCGAGGCGACCATGAATCTTCGCGCCGCGTCGTTGACCTGCACCGTGCGCTTCCCGTCACACTGTGCGATGAGGGTGAGGCCCGGGAACTCGAAGCGCTGCCGCGCGCCCTTCAGGTACGTCCGGTTCACCGACACCTGCGCCCCGGTGGTGTAGGTGCTGTGGATGGCCAGGTCGGGCGGCCCCGGGGGCTCCACCTTCTTCTCCGCCGGCCGGAGGGGCGCGCCCGCCTTCCGGGGCGACGCCTTCCGTGGCGCCGAGGTCTGGGCCGAGGCCCAGGGGACGGCCGACAACACCAGCACGCACGCGACGAGCTCACGAGGCAGCATGGATGCCCTCCTGCCCGGTAAGGCGTCATCGGGCCCGGAATCGGCTCGCCGCGCCCCCGGGAATCGGAGGAACGCGTGCGCGGGATCACGCTTGCCCCGGTTGCACCCCGGCGCCCGGCCCGGTCCAGAATCGCGGCGGGGGCAGGAGGCTCGGGCATCCATGACGACTCCCGGCGTGGGCGGACGGCCCCTGGCCGGTGGCGACCGGCGGCCCCTCGCGCCGCTCTTCGCCGCGCACGCGGCGCTGCGGGCGGTCGTGGAGGCCGCCCTCGAGGGCAGCGTGGGCACGGTGCGGGCCGACGACGCCGAGGCGCCGCGCGCGGCCCGGATCTCCGTGGGCTGCTACGAGCTCTTCGGCGGCGACCCCGACGCCCTCCGCGCCCGTGACCTGGTGGCGACGGCCACCCCCGAGCGCGAGCTGATCTACGGCAACGACCCCGCCTGGCGCCGCCTGCTGCTCGACGTGCACGGCGCGCGCCTGGGTGACCGGCCCATGCGCGCCTTCGACGCGTCGGGCCTGTCCAGGGACGCGCTGCGCGCCCTGGCCTCACGCCTCCCCGCGGGCTTCAGCATGGCGGAGATCGACGCCACCCTCGCGGGCCGGCTCGACGCCGCGCTCGAGCCGCACGCCCTGCAGGTCTATGCCTCGGCGGAGGCCTTCGCCGCGCACGGGATCGGCTTCGGCGTCCGCGCCGGGGACGACCTGGCCGCCGCCGCCACCTCCTACGCGCGGTCGGCGACCGCGGTCGAGGTGGCCATCGCCACGCGCCCGGCGTTCCGCGGCCAGGGCCTGGCCGCGGCCGCCGCGGCCCGCCTGATGCTGGCCTGCCTGGAGGCGGGCCTCACGCCCTGCTGGAACGCGTCAAACCCCGTGTCGCAGCGCCTGGCCGAGCGGCTCGGCTACCGCCCCGCGGGCACCTGCGAGGTGCTGTACCTCCGCTGACGGGCGCGCCCTCGCCGGAAAAGCGCGCCGACCGCGCCCGGTCCGCCTCGAGGGGCCGACCATGGAGCTTGGGGACGGAGGTCCCCTTATCGACGAGGAGGTCCTCATGCTCCGCGACAACGACGCCATCGCCACCATCCCCGTGAAGGACATCGAGAGGGCGCGGCACTTCTACCAGGACACGCTCGGCTTCGAGCTGGTGGAGAACCGCGAGAACGAGGTCCTGTCGCTCAAGAGCGGCCGCTCGAGCATCCTGGTCTACAGGTCCGACTTCGCCGGCACCAACAAGGCCACCGCCGCCACCTGGGCCGTGGGAAGCGACCTCGACGAGATCGTCCAGGCCCTGGGGGCCAAGGGCGTCGGCTTCGAGCACTACGAGATGCCGAACACGACCCTGCGCGGCGACGTGCACGTGTCGGACGGCATGCAGGTGGCCTGGTTCAAGGACCCGGACGAGAACATACTCTGCATCGTGAACGGCTGAGCGGCCGCGGGCCGCCCGCCAACCCCCCGCAGGACGTCAGGCTCTCAGGAGGTGGTCATGGCCACGAGCGTCGCCAAGGTTTCCGAGATCAGCGCGAAGTCGGACAAGAGCTTCGAGGACGCGATCCAGGCGGGCATCGCCCGCGCCAGCAAGACGCTGCGCAACATCGGCTCGGCCTGGGTGAAGGAGCAGCGGCTCGACGTGAAGGACGGGAAGATCGTGTCCTACCAGGTGAACATGCTCGTCACCTTCGTCCTGGAGTAGACCCCGCCCGCCCTGCCCCGGCTCAGCCCGCGACCGGTCCGCCGCGCCAGGTGGGCATGGCCCGTTGGCCCGCGGCCACCTCGAAGGCGGCGCGGGCCAGCAGGCGCGTCGAGTCCAGCGTGGGCAGGGGCGAGGCCTCGGGCGTCACCAGGAGCGGGATCTCCGTGCACACGAGGGCGACGGCGTCGCAGCCCCGTGCCGCCAGGCGCTCGATGATGCGGACGTACTCCTGGCGGGAGCGGTCGGTGAAGACGCCGTTCACCAGCTCGTCGAAGATGATGGTGTTGACGGCGGCGCGGTCGGCCGCCTCCGGCACCTCCGCGGCGATGCCGCGGGCCTTCAGCGTCCTCGGATAGACCGGGCCTTCCATCGTGTAGCGCGTGCCGAGCACGCCGACGCGCTGCCGGCCGTCGCGCGCGGCGCGGTCGGCCACCACCTCCGCGATGTGCAGGCCGGGCAGCGCGAACGGCTCTCCCGGCCGCTCCAGGGCCATGTGGGCGGTGTTGTCCGGGCACACGAAGAAGTCGGCGCCGGCGCGGGCCAGCCGCTCCGCGTTGGCGGCCAGCGTCCTGCGGACGGCGGCGTGGTCTCCCTGCTCCCACGCCGCCATGCTGCGCGCCATGGCCGTGCAGTCCAGCGTCACGTCCGGATGGTCGTGCGGGCCCAGCTCGCGGAAACCTTCCTGGCAAAAGGCCCGGAGGCAGAGGGAGGCCCCTTCGACGCTGTGCGCGAGGATGCCGAGGTGTTTCATGGACACTCCGTGGTGACGGAAAACATACCGCTTCCCCGCCCTCGCTGGCGAGCGAGGACGGGAGCTCGGACGCGGCGTCGAGCCCGCCGTCCACGGACCCGCGCGGGTGTGGCGCTGCCCGTGGCGGCTCTTGTGGTGCGCCACGGGGACGTGAGACCGTAGTCTTCGCAGGAGGCGGCCATGCCCAGGTGGAAAGCACTCGTAGGAATCGCGGCGCTCGCGACCCTGGCCCTGCCGGCCAGCCCGACACGGGCCCAGGACCAGGGCGCCCTCTCCCCCGCCTACCTCGACCAGCTGCTCGCGCCGGTGGCGCTCTACCCCGACCAGCTCCTCGCGCAGATGCTGCTCTGCGCCTCGAACTCCCGCAAGGTCGGCGAGCTCGCCGCGTGGCTGAAGCAGAACTCGACGCTGAAGGGCAGCGAGCTGCAGAAGGCGGCCCAGCAGGCAGGCTTCGAGCCGAGCTTCGTGGCCCTGGCTCCCTTCCCCCAGGTGGTGGACCTGATGGCCGGAAACCTCACGTGGACGTCCCAGCTGGGGGGGGCCTTCGCGGTGGACCGCGGGGCGGTGTTCGACAGCATCCAGCGGCTGCGGAAGCAGAGCCAGGCGGCGGGGAACCTGAGGAGCACGCCCCAGCAGACGGTGGAGACGCAGACCACGAAGGGCGGCGAGCAGGTGATCGTGATCGAGCCCGCCAACCCGCAGGTGGTCTACGTGCCGCAGTACAACCCGCAGGTGGTCTACACGCAGCCCGCCACCACGACCGTGGTGGTGCAGGAGGACGACGACGACGACGAGGCGGCGGCGGCCGTGATCGGCTTCGCCGCCGGCATCGCCATCGGCGCGGCCATCGACAACAACTACTACTACGGGCCGTACGGCTGGCACGGCGGCGCCTACATGTACAACGACGGGTGGGACGACTGGTACGACGACCGCGAGGACGCGCGCGAGGACTGGTACGAGAACCGCGAAGACGCGCGCGAGGACTACGCGGACCACCGGGAGGACATGGCGGGCGAGCGCTCCGAGCGGGCGGAGGACGCGCGCGAGCAGCGCGGCGAGCGTTCGGAGGACGCGCGCGAGCAGCGCGGCGAGCGGTCGGGGAGCGCGCAGGAGCAGCGCACCCAGCGCCAGGAGGCGCGCGGCACGCCGGAGGCCCAGGCCCAGCGCGACCAGCGCCGCACGGAGGCGCAGGGGCGGGCGCAGGAGGCGCGCGCCTCGGGCGCGACGTCCTCGGCGCGGACCTCGACCACCTCGGCCTCGACGCAGAGCGCGCGCAGCACGCGCAGCGCGGAGCGCAGCGGCACGCGCTCCGACGCCTTCTCGGGCTACTCGAGCGGCAGCTCGACGCGGTCCGCCAGCTCGCGCGGCAGCCGCAGCCGCTCGGGCGGCGGGAGCCGCCGGCGTTGAGGGGCTGGAGCCGCACCGTGCGCTCGGCGCGGGGGGCGCTGCTCGCGGCGGCCGCCGCGCTCCTGCTGCCCGCGGCCGGGCGTGCCGAGGGAGCGGGCCCGCGCACCTTCGCCACTCCGGAAGAGGCCGTCCGCGCGCTGGTCGACGTGGTCAAGGCGAACGACCTGGGCGCGCTCGTCGCCCTCTTCGGCCCCGAGGGACAGGGCCTCGTGGACACCTCCGACGCCGCCACGGGACGGAGGAACCGCGAGGTGTTCCTGGCCGCGGCGGCGGAGGGCTGGCGGCTGGGCGACCTCGGCCCCGAGCGCAAGGAGCTGGTCCTCGGCAACGAGGCGTGGCCGTTCCCGGTGCCCATCGTCAAGGGAAAGGCCGGGTGGTCGTTCGACGCCGCGGCCGGCCGCGAGGAGGTCCTGAACCGCCGCATCGGGCGCAACGAGCTGGCCGTCATCCGCGTCCTGCACGCCTACGTGGCCGCGCAGCGCGCCTACGCCGCCACCGGCCACGACGGGCGGCCCGCCGGGCGGTACGCGCGCCGCTTCGGCAGCGACCCCGGCACGCAGAACGGGCTCTACTGGCCGTCGGGGCGCGGCCAGCCGCGCAGCCCGCTGGGGGTCCTGGCGGCGCAGGCCTCCGCGCAGGGCTACCGGCGCCGCGAGGGCGAGGGGCCTTCCCCGCTCCACGGCTACTACTTCCGCATCCTCGAGGGCCAGGGCCCGTCCGCGAAAGGGGGCGCGGCCGACTACGTGGTGAACGGCGAGATGACGGGCGGCTTCGCCCTCGTGGCCTGGCCCGTGCACCACGACGCTTCCGGGGTGATGACGTTCATCGTCAACCAGGACGGCGTGGCCCACGAGAAGGACCTGGGTCCCGAGACGGCGGCGGCGGTGGCGAAGATCACGCGCTACGATCCCGACGCCACCTGGCGCCCGGTGCAGGCGGCCGCCGCCCGCTAGGACGCCCGCGCCGCGCGTCAGGCGATCCGGTCCGTCCCGTCCAGCTCGAGGATCGTGGCCAGGAGCACGTCGGCGCCCCGCGCGCAGTCCTCCCAGCGCGAGAGCTCGCGCGGCGAGTGGCTGATGCCCTCCACGCTGGGCACGAAGATCATGCCCATGGGACCGAGCCGGGCCATCATCTGGGCGTCGTGGCCCGCCCCGCTGGGCAGGCGCCGGTGGCGGAGCCCCAGGCGCCCGGCCGCCTTCTCGATGGCGGCCTGGACGGCGGGGTGCGCCCGCGCCCCCTCGTGCCGGCTCGAGTGCGCGACCTCGATCTCGACCGACGTCTCCCGGGCGATGGCGGCCGCGCGCTCCTTCAGGGCCTGGCCGAGCCGCGTGACCTTCTCCCCGGAGAGGTCGCGGAACTCGACGGTCATGCGGACGAGCCCGGGAACGACGTTCGGCGCGCCGGGGGCCACGCTCATCTGGCCAACGGTGCCCACCTGCGCTCCGGGCTCGCCCGTCGCGATCTCGCGCACGGCGAGGACGACGCGGGACGCCGCCACCAGGGCGTCGCGGCGGCCGGCCATGGGCGTCGTCCCCGCGTGGTTGGCGAAGCCGCGCACCGTCACGTCGTAGTCGTCGATGGTCACGATCCCCTCGACCACCCCGATGGGGACGCCCTCGCGGAAGAGCGTGCCGCCCTGCTCGATGTGCAGCTCGAGGTAGGCGTGGAAGGAGCCCGGCGCGCGGCGCGCCTCCGCGATCCGGTCGGGATCGCCCCCGATGCGGCGCAGCGCATCGCCCTTGCGCAGGCCGTCCTGCACCCGGTCCCACTCCCCCGCCTCGAGCTGGCCGACGGCCATGCGGCTCCCGTGCAGGCCGCTCCCGAAGTTCGACTCCTCGGCGGCCCAGATCACCACCTCGAGCGGATGCCGGGTGCGGACGGCGTTCTCCTCCAGGGTGGCGGCCACCTCGAGCGCGCCCATGGAGCCCACGTCACCGTCGAAGTTGCCGCCGCCGCGCACGGAGTCGATGTGGGAGCCGAAGAGGATCGGCTTCGCGCCGGCGTCCGTGCCCGCCCGCAGGCCGCGGATGTTCCCCGCGGCGTCGACACCGGGGGCGAGGCCGATCGCGCGCATCTGGTCCAGGACGTACGCGCGCGCGGCTACGTCGGCCTCCGAGAAGCCGGTCCGGCTGACGCCGTCCGCGAAGGTGCCGCCGGGAGGCCTTCCGAAGACGCTCAGCTCCTCCAGGCGGCGGCGCAGCCGGCCGGCGTTCACGCGCACCGGGCCGTCCGCGTACGCGCCCCCGGACCAGCGGGTGGCGGCCACGGCCGCCAGGCCGGACAGGACGGTTCGCCGCTGCATCGGCGGATTGTCCTGCATGAAGCCGGGAAAGCGGAAGGCTGGTCGGGGCGGGCGGATTTGAACCGCCGACCACCTGCGCCCAAGGCAGGTGCGCTACCAGGCTGCGCTACGCCCCGAAATGGCTGTCAGCGCGCATGATAGCAGGAGGCCGGCGCGCCCACGTGGTATACTCCTGATCCTTAGGCGCCTGTAGCTCAGTTGGATAGAGCGGCAGCCTTCTAAGCTGCGGGTCAGGGGTTCGAATCCCTTCAGGCGCGCCACGCCCCCGTGGTGGATATAGCTCAGCTTGGTTAGAGCGCCAGGTTGTGGCCCTGGAGGCCGCGGGTTCGAATCCCGTTATCCACCCCAACCCTGGAGGCGACCCCGGCGCAGCCCCGGCCGGGCGGCGCCTCGCCGAGGAGTCCGCGGCGCGCGGCGGACCACTCCGGCTGCATCGAGCAGGGCGCGCAGGCTACCATCCGTGCGACCGTGAGTCCGCGCAGCCTCCATCTTCCGTCGCCGCCGGCCGAGGGGCTCGACGAAGCCGGCTTCATCAAGTCCTTCGCGTACCACATGAGGTACTCCGTGGCCAAGGACGAGCACACGGCCACGGACTCCGACGTGTACAACGCGCTCGCCCACGTCGTCCGCGACCGGCTCGTGGAGCGCTGGTTCCGGACGCAGAACGCCTACTACCGGGCCGACGCCAAGCGGGTCTACTACCTGTCGCTCGAGTTCCTGCTGGGCCGGGCCCTGATCCACAACGTCGTCAACCTCGGCGCGCGGGACCCGTGCATCGCGGCCCTCCGCCGCGTGGGCTACGACCTGGAGGCCCTCCAGGAGCAGGAGTGGGACGCCGGCCTCGGCAACGGGGGCCTGGGGCGCCTGGCCGCCTGCATCATGGACTCCGCGGCCACCCTGGGCCTGCCCTTCTACGGCTACGGCATCCGCTACGAGTACGGGATCTTCCAGCAGCGCATCGTGGACGGGGCCCAGGTCGAGCTGCCCGACAACTGGCTCCGCTACGGCAACCCCTGGGAGATCCCCCGTCCCGACGCGATCTTCCCCGTGCGCTTCTACGGGCGCGCCGAGCACCACCGCGACGGCGGCCGCTTGCGCGGACGGTGGGTCGACACCCAGGACGTGTGGGCCATGGCCTTCGACACCCCCGTCGCCGGCTTCGGCAACGACACCGTCAACACCCTGCGCCTCTGGGCGGCGCGATCGAGCCGCGAGTTCGACCTGCAGAGCTTCAACGCCGGCGAGTACGTGCGCGCCGTGGAGGACAAGACGCGCAGCGAGAACATCGCGAAGGTCCTCTACCCGCCCGACGACCAGTACGCGGGCAAGGAGCTGCGCCTCAAGCAGCAGTACTTCTTCGTCTCCGCGACCCTCCAGGACGTGCTGCGCCGCTTCTTCAAGTTCGGCCCCCGTCGCTTCGAGGAGCTGCCCGACAAGGTCCAGATCCAGCTCAACGACACGCACCCCGCCCTCGCCATCCCCGAGCTGATGCGCCTGTTGATGGACGAGCACGGCCTGGAGTGGGCCCCGGCCTGGGAGCTCACGCAGAAGGTCTTCGCCTACACCAACCACACCGTGCTGCCCGAGGCGCTGGAGCGCTGGCCGGCCGAGCTGCTGCAGCGCCTGCTGCCCCGCCCCTTCGAGATCGTGGAGGAGATCGACCGGCGCTTCGGGGCCTCGGTGCGCGGGCTGCCGTCTTCGGACGAAGACCTGGTGCGGCGGACGGCGATCATCGACGGGCATGCGCAGGTGCGCATGGCCCACCTGGCCTTCGTGGGCAGCCACTCCGTGAACGGCGTGGCCGAGCTGCACACCCGCATCCTGCGCCGGTCCACGTTCGCCCTGCTGGACCGCGTCCTGCCGGGCCGCATCAACAACAAGACGAACGGCGTGACGCCCCGCCGCTGGCTGCTGCAGTGCAACCCGGGCCTGGCCGCGCTCATCGGGGAGGCCATCGGGGACGGCTGGACCAGGGACCTCGACGAGCTGCGGCGGCTCACGCCCCTGGCGGAAGACCAGGGCTTTCGCGAGCAGTGGGCCGCCCTCAAGCGCGTCAACAAGACCGTCCTCGCCGACCGCGCGCGCAGGCTCCACGGGCTGGCCCTGGACCCGGAGACGCTCTACGACTGCCAGGTCAAGCGCATCCACGAGTACAAGCGACAGCTGCTCAACGTGCTTCACGCCATCACCCTCCACCAGCGGCTGCGCGAGGGGCGCGGGGCGGGCGTGCCGCGGACGGTGATCTTCGCGGGCAAGGCCGCCCCCGGCTACTTCATGGCCAAGCTGATCATCCGGCTGATCCACGCCGTGGCGGAGATGGTGGACCGCGACGACGCCGCGCGCGGCCGGCTGCGCGTCGTCTTCCTGCCCAACTACTCGGTCTCCCTCGCGGAGCTGATCTTCCCGGCCTGCGAGCTGAGCGAGCAGATCTCGACGGCGGGGACCGAGGCCTCCGGCACCGGGAACATGAAGGCCGCCCTCAACGGCGCCCTCACCATCGGGACGCTGGACGGCGCCAACGTGGAGATCCGCGACGAGGTCGGGGCGGAGAACGTGTTCATCTTCGGGAACACCACGGAGGAGATCGAGGCGCTCCGCGCCGCGGGCGCCTCGCCCCGCTCCTACATCGACGGGGACCCCGAGCTGCGGCGCGCCCTGGAGGTCGTCGCCTCGGGCATCCTCGCGCCGGGCGAGGCGGGGTTGTTCCAGCCCCTCGTGGACGAGCTCACCGGCCCCGACCGCTACTTCCTCTGCGCCGATTTCCGCGCCTACCTGGAGGCCCAGGACCGCGTCGCCGCGGCCTATGCCCGGCCCGCCGACTGGTGGCGGATGTCGATCCTCAACGTGGCCGGCATGGGCAGCTTCTCGAGCGACCGCACGACGCGGCAGTACGCCGACGAGATCTGGGGCGTGGCGCCGGTTCCCGCGCCTTCCCCCGACTGAGCGAGGGGCCAATGGCCACGGGCGGCGGCATCACCTCGCACCTCGCTGTCCTGCGCGGGCGATGTCCGCCGCCCGCGCGTCAGACGATGGTTCGGCGCCCGCTCAGCAGGTTGAAGACGATGACGACGAGGGCCACCACCAGCAGCAGGTGGATGAGGCTGCCACCGATGTTGCCGATCATCCCGAGCAGCCACAGGACGGCGAGGATCGCCACGATCGTCCAGAGCATGCGGCCTCCTACTCACTCGGCCGCGGCCGTTCCGCGGCGCACCACGGAGGACTGAGCAAGGAGCGTGCCGGGGCGCCCGCCGCGGGTCCGGCGGGGGCTCTGGCGATGCCCTCAACGGCCGCTCAGCGGCATTCCCTCTCCCAGCCTTCCCAGTCCAGCCGGTACGCGTGGCGCAGGTCGCGGCGCACGCCGGGATAGACCCAGCTCTGGCGCGCGCGGTCCTCGGCCACGCACACGCCCTCCCGCACCTGGCGGACCAGCGCAAAGAGCGTGCCGGCCTCGGCGCAGGTCTCCGTCCACGTCCTGGTGTCGATGCCGGAGCCGATGAAGGCGAGCCACGCGCGGTCGGCCGCGACCGAGCTGGCGGACGGGGCCACGAGGCCCGCGCCGCACCCCTCGCGGAACTGCTGCCACACCACGTCCACCTGGTCGGCCTTGCCCGACAGGGCGGCCATGTAGCGGTTGAACTCGTCGGCTCCGAGGCGCCGGCGCGCGTCCATCTCGGACTCGCGCTCTTCGACGGGCGCCGGCGCGGGCGGGCTCGGCGGCTCCGGGGAAGCGGCGGGGACCGGAGCCTGGGGCGCGAAGAGGGGGCGGGACACTCCGTCGGGGGGCTCCGCCGCGCGGCGCACGGGCCCGTCCGCGCGCAGGATCACCGGGGGACCCACGATGGTGGGCGGCGGCTCGACCGCGCGCGCGCTGCGGAAGCGCCGCGCGAGCTCGGTGTCGGCGTGGTCCGGGGGCGGGCTCTTCACCGCCACCCAGGCGCCGGCGGCGAGGGAGGCCACCCCCACCGCCGCCCACAGCAGCCAGCCCAGCGCGCTCTCACGCGGCGGCTCGGGCCCGGGCGCCCGCGACGCCAGGCGTACCTCGGAAATGCCGTCGGCCTCGCTGCGCGCGAACCCGCACTGGCACGCGGTCAGCCGCACGGAGGCGTGGCGCCCGCACTTCGGGCAGCGCCAGAACGACCCCGTCCCTTGACCGGCGCTCATCCGCGGAGGCTCCCCCGGCAAGCGGAGGGAGAAGGGCGCACGTTACGCCTGGCCCGCTCCGGGCGTCAAGGTTCGCGGCGGGCACGGCCCCGGGGCTACGGCCGGCCCGCCCCCGCCGCCTCGGCCAGGATGCGCTGGATGTCCCGCCAGCGCCCGGGCACGACCCCGCGCAGCGCCTGGTCCATGTGGGGCGCCCACTTCCCTCCCGCGCCCTCGAGGTTCTTGCGCGTGTGCTTCACGAAGGCGTCCGCGTAGCCTTTCTGGTCGAACGACTGCTCCTTCGTCCAGACCGCCCACTGCCGGATGGAGTGGAAGTAGCTCCGGGGGTCGCTGTCGGGGGTGAGGGCGCCCGCGTCCCGCAGCCGCCGGCTGGCGCGGAGGACCGACCGCATGGGCGCGAACTTCCGCTGGGCGTCCGCGCCCGCCACCTGGAAGACCATGTCCCGGGTCGGGGGGAGCCGCGTGAACTCCAGGCAGTAGGCGTCCAGGCGCGCCGTGGCGCGGGTCGCCCCCGCCAGCCGGCGCACCTCGCGCTCGATGGCTCCGCGCGCTTCCTTCTTCAAGGGCTCCACCACGAGGCCGTCGAACCGCAGCTGCCGCGGCATCGGTCCGCGGCCCACCACGTGCAGCTCGAAGGCCTCGCCGGTGGAGGTGCCCAGGCTGCTGAAGAACATCTTCAAGCCGGCCACCGCCGACGCCGCGCTCGGAGGCGCCACCACCGCGGGCGTGGCGCTGGCGAAGAACAGCGTGTAGCCGCCGGCGGTGGTGGAGGGCGGCGGGTAGGCCCGGGTGAGCACGCGCGCGGGGTGCAGCTCGTCCACCACGCTGTCCACGACCATCTTCTGCGTGAGGGGGTCGGGCACGGGCATGGGCGGGAAGTTCAGGTTGGGGGCCAGCAGCTCGCCGAGCCCGAGGGCATCGCCCACCAGCGGCCCGGCCCAGCTGACGAGGTTCTCGCGCTCCACGGGCAGCGGCTCGTGCGCGGGCGGCGGCTCCTCTTGCGGCTTCTCCTCGGCCACACCCGTCTTCTCGTCGAGGATCGGCACGAACTTGAAGTTGATGGGCGGGATGAAGGCGTTGTAGCCCGACTGGCCAGTGGAGACGGCCGCGCCCGCCGGCGGCGCGGCGGCGCCTGACGCGGGCGCGGGCTTCGCGGGCGGCCGCGCGGACACCTGCTTCTGCTTCTTCTCCAGGGCGTCGAGCGCTTCCCGGAGCTTCTGCACCTCGTCCCAGTTGCCGCCCTTGAAGTTCGCCGGGACTTCCTTGAGGAGGGCATCCAGCTCGGCCACCGTGGTCGGCAGGTTGCGCTGGCGCAGGTGGCCCAGCACTTCCTGGATCTTCCGGTCCGTGGCCGCGCCGAGCGTGGCCGGGTCCACCGTCGCCTGCCCCCGCGCGTGGTCCACGACGCTGGCGCCGTGGGCGACGACTGTCGCCGCATGCGCTGCGGCCCGGGTGCCCTCGGCGGACTGCGCGCGCTGGACAGCCCGCGCCGCCTGGGCCTCCTCCGCGAGCGTCGGCTGTGGTGCCGGCGGCCTCTGCAGGTCGTCGAACGAGCCGATCGGCCTGAAGTCGCCGACCTGGTTCGGAGGCGCGAGGACGGTCCCGAACCCCTCGTTGAGCGGGTTCGCGTAGCCGGGGTTGCGGTAATAGCCCTTCGGGAGCGACCCGTCCGGCACCCCGAGCTCCCTCTTGTTCACGGCCGGCGTGGCGACCAGCGCGCCGCCCTGATAGGCGCGCGCGCGCGTACCGAACGGCGTCAGGCTCGCGGTGGCGTCCTGGATGCTGGGCACCCACACCCAACCCCTGCCGTCACGGAGCACGGTGAAGATCAGCTTGCCGTCGCGCGAGGGGTAAAGGAAGCCGTCCACCTCGCCGTACACGTGGTGGGTGAAGGTCCACTGATCCAGGGGCCCTCCCCGCACGTCGGGCAGGTCGTTGGGAAGGGTACGGTCGACGTCGGACGCCTTCACCCACTGCGCGAACTCCTGGGGATCCTGCGCGGGGAACGCCTCCTCCAGGTGGCCGCGGAAGGCACGCTCCATCTGCTCCTCCGGGAGGGCGAGCACGGTGTTCGACGCGTACCAGCGACCCAGCGCCGGCTGCAGCTCCGCGGCCAGGTCCACCGCCGCCTCGTTGACGAACTGCCACTCGCCACCACCGCGCTCGAGGAACTGGGTCTGGGAGAGGGCCTTGCCCGTGACGGGATCGAGCACCTGCGAGGGCCCCTTGGCGATCAGCCCGCCGATGCCCGTGGCCGCGCGCCAGAGGCCGTGCTCGCCGCTCAGGTAGAACGTCCGCGGCACGAAGGTGCCGGCTGGGGTCTCCTCGAAGGCGATCACCGCCGGACGGCCCTCGGGTCCCAGGAAGGGCCGCGACAGGTGGTAACGCCGCCCGCCCGCCTCCACGCTTCGCTGCGGGGCGAGGCCCGCCCCGCGGAAGAAGGCCGCGTCGCCCGGCTGGCCGTCGCGCCGGTAGCGCCGAAGCGCGGCACCGTCGAGCTTCCGCAGGACGGCGTCCGCCGCGGCCTGGTCCAGGTCCCGGACCGCCGCCCGGGCGCCCGCGGGGACCAGGTGCTGGTCGGCGGGAATGGCCAGGCCGCCCGCGGGCCGTGGGGCCGGCGCGTCGGGGGCGGGCACCATAGCTTGCGAGGCCCGCGCCGCCCGCAAGGTCAGCGCGGCGTCCGTCACGTCGGCCACGCCGGCGACGGCGGAGATGACGAGCGTCTGCACGGCGGCGTCCCGCTTGTCCTCGAGCGTGGCCACCTGTGCGAACCCGGTGACGGCGCCCGTGCGCCGGGCCTGCTCGAGGCTGCCGTAGACGGCTACCAGCTCGTCGCCGTCGCGGTAGATCTGCACCCCGCTCACACCGATGGCCAGGTACGGTCCCACCATCGGGATCAGGACAAGGACCGCGGCCAGCAGCGCCAGCGACACGTCCTTCACCGCCTCGCGCGCCTCCTCCTCGGCCTTCGAGGCGGCCACCAC
>DATBIO010000263.1:0-8958 GCA_036556965.1 Vicinamibacteria bacterium | reverse complement strand
CTGCCCTCTTCCGGCGCACGCGGGACACGAGCCCACGCTCGATACGGACTCCGTGTCGGCCATCAACGGCATGCCACCGCCCATCAGGCCCGTTCGGGATCGTCGCTCCGCGCTCGCCCCACCTCGCCCCGGATGACCTCGGCCAGGGCACGGGCCGACCGCCGCATGGAATAACGCTCCTCGACCGTGCGCCGGCCGGCGGCACCGAGGCGCGCGCGCAGGGATGGGTCGTCGATCAGCCTCTCCAGGGCGGCCAGCCAGTCCTCGGGGGTGCGCGCCAGCAGCCCGTTGACCCCGTGCTCGATGACTTCCAGGTTCGCTCCCACGGCCGAGCAGACGGTGGGCACGCCCATCGCCATGCAGAGGAGCGCCTTGAGCGCGCACTTGCCCCTGGACCACTCGTCGTCCGGCATCGGCATGATACCGAGGTCGAAGCGCGCCAGTTCGGACGGCTCGTCCTCCGCCGTCCACGGCACCCAGACGTGGGGCACGCCGGGCAAGGCGGGAGCCCGGTCGGAGACCACGCGCAGCTCGACGGATCGCCGGGCCGTCAGCGCCTGCAGGACGGGCGCAAAGAGCTCGAGGTGGGTCTGCGAGGTCGAGCTGCCGGTCCAGCCCACCACCACCGTCGGGGAGGCATCGCGCGGCGCGGGCCGGAAGCGGTCGGTGTCCACACTGGTGGGCACGATGGTGACACGCTCGTTGAAGCGGCGCGCGTAGTCGGCCAGGTAGGCGTTGCCCACCACCACGTGCGCGCTGAGGCGGCACAGGGTGGCCGTCTTCCCCGGAAATTTCAGCCAGGCCAGCGCACGGTTGGCCTCGGAGGCGTGCAGCCGGAAGATCGCGTCGTCGAAGTCGTAGACCACGGGACGTCCCGCCCGCCCCACCAGCCGCTCCAGCAATGCGGGACCTCCCAGGAACGACGCGCGATGGACCACGACGGCATGGTAGTCGCGCAGCGCGGGCAGGCGGCGGAGGCGCCGCAGGGTGGCGCGGGAGAGCGCGGCCGCCTTGCGCAGCCAGTGTCCGGGCCGGTAGAGGAGCTCCCTCAGGGCGGGATCCGCGAAGGGGAGCAGCTCGAGGTCGATGCCCTCGGCGGCCAGGTGCGGCTGCCACTGCTCGAGGCGGAACCGCTGGCTGGGCGCGATGCCGACCGGATAGGGCACCAGGCCGGCGACGCGCAGCCGCCCCTCAGCCGCTGGCCTCATCAAGCCAGCAGCCGCTCGTAGACGCCCGCGTAGCGCGGCCCCCCCACGCGGGCCAGCGAGAGCTGCTCCTCGGCCACGCGGCGGCAGCGCTCCCCCAGCGCCGGGTCCGCCCGCAGCTCCTGGAGCGCGCGCGCTGCCCGTCGGTGGCCTTCCGCGGACAGGTCCTCGACCAGGATGCCCACGCGGTTCGACGCGAGGAGCGCGTCGCAGTCGCCGATGCCCGCGTTGGCGACCACGGGGAGCCCGGCGGCCAGGTACTCGGCGACCTTCGTGGGCGACGAGGCCCGCTTCGAAGGCGAGGGCAGGATGAAGGACAGCCCGACGTCGGCGCCGGCCAGGAGCGTCGGCACCTCGGAGGGCGGCACCCGTCCTGCCTCCCAGTGCGTGCGGGGGACGCCCAGGCGCTCCAGGGCGAGGGCCAGGGGGGCGGCATCGCTCTGCGTGAGGACGCGCAGGAAGGAGCGCTCGTTCTCGCGCGCGAGGGCGGCGAAGAAGGCCGCCGTCTCCTCCGGCAGGTACCAGGTGCCGATCTTCCCGACGTAGGCGACCACCAGGCGGTCTTGCCAGCCGAGCCGCGCGCGGATGGACTGGCGCTCCCGTAGCGCCGCCGCGTAGGGTGCCGTGTCCACGCAGCAGGGAATGACGGTGATGTCGGGGGAAGAGCCGCCCGGTGCCGCGGCGGCGACCAGCTCCTTCCGGATGACGTCCGTCAGCACCACCACCGCCGTGGCCTCCCTCAGGAAGAAGCGCTCCAGGCGCCGGGTCAGCCGCGCGGCCAGGCCGTCCGCCTTCCAGTGCCCGACGTCGGTGTACTCCTCGGCCAGCAGCCCGCGCACGTCGAAGAGGAGCCGGCGCCGCAACAGCGCGTGGACCGGCCACGCCATGGCCGCCGCCACGTGCGAGCGCGCGTGCACGACGGCCACACCCTGGCGGACGCAGATGAGCGCCGCCGTCAGCGCGCCCACCAGGACGTCGTAGGCCGTGGCGGGCAAGGACGGCCGCCGGTGGTAGCGCCGGGCCTGCCAGCGCACGCCCTCCGCCGCCAGCGCGCGGCGCAGCTCGCTCCGTTGCGCACGCGTGGGCATGCGGCGCTCGAAGGTCAGGAGGTTCACGGCCAGGCCGCGGCGGGCCAGCTCCTTCAGGTAGGGCAGGACCTGCGTCTGCACGAGGGGCTCGAGCAGGTCGTAGTAGCAGATGTAGAGGGTCGACCCCTTCACGCGCCCAGCTTCCGCCGCAGTGCCCGCATGGGATAGCCGACCGCCCGCAGCGCGTGGCGGGGCCGCAGCGCCACGCTGCGGAGCCCGTGGCGGAGCGAACGGCCGTAGGCGCCGCGCGCGAAGAAGCTGCCGGCGAGGACGGCGTGCAGGTTCGCGTAGCAGCGCCGCCGGAAGGCGGCCGGCGTGGAGCCCCGCTCGCCGAAGGCGCGGGCGTAGGCGGCCAGCATGTCGTGCTCCATGGCGGCGACGTTGTGGTGCATGCCTTCGGGGTGAACGCGGTAGCGTACGAGCACCTCGGGCACGAACCCCACTTCCCAGCGCCGGGCGATGCGGTAGTAGAGGTCCCAGTCGGCGGAGGTGGACAGGCGCTCGTCGAAGCCGCCCACCGCCTCGAAGACGCCGCGCGGGATCACGGCCGCGCTGCCGCCGCCCAGGATCACGGGCTCCTCGAAGGCCAGCAGGCGGTCGGCCACCTGCCCCTCGAGCCCGTTGAGCCGGACCCGCACCGGGTGGCCGTCGTCCGACACGTCCTCGACGCCGCAGTGGACGAGGCCAAGGTCGCGCCCGTCGAACCGCGCGAGCTGGCGCTCCAGCTTGCGCGGGAGCCAGGCGTCGTCGGCGTCGAGGAAGGCGAGGACGTCGCCGCGCGCCTCCCGGGCGCCGCGGTTGCGCGCGGACGCCACGCCGGCGTTGGCCTGTCGTATCACGCGAATGCGCGGGCCGAATGTGCCCAGGACGGCCGGGGTGGCGTCGGTGGATCCATCGTCCACCACCACCACTTCGCCGGGCGGCGTCGTCTGTCCCAGCGCGCTCTCGACGGCTTCCGCCAGGAAGGTCGCCTGGTTGTACACGGGAATCACGACCGTCGTGTTCACGCGCTGCTCCGGCGCACGGGTGCCTCGCTCAAGCAGCTCCCTGCCTCGCCTCGAGGACGGCGGCGTAGACGCCCTCGTATCCCTGCACCATCCGCGCCGCGCTGAACCCGGCCGCGCGCCTCTGGCCCTCCTCGCCGAACCTATTCCGCAGGCCCGCGTCGAGGATCACGCGCGAGACGGCCTCCGCCAGCGCCGCGGCGTCACCCCGCGGCGTGATGAGCCCCGTGCGCTCGTGCGCGACGACCTCGGGCAGGCCCCCCGCGTCGGAAGCGACCACCGGCACGCCCGCGCTCGAGGCCTCCAGCGCGGCCAGGCCGAACGACTCCGCCAGGCTGGGAAGCACGACCAGCCACGAGAGGGCCAGGAGTGCCGGCATGTCCGCGCGCTGTCCCAGGATCCGGACGGTGCCCTCCAGACCGCGGGCGAGCACCTCGGCCTGGAGGCGCTCCCGTTCGGGGCCCGCCCCGGCGAACAGGACCGCCACGTGGCCGCAGCGCTTCACCACCGCGGGCAGCGCCTCGAGCAGCGTGCGGTGACCCTTCTCCTCGTGGAGGCGGGCGGGCACCAGACAGACGGCGGATGCCCCCACCTCGAGGCCCCGCCGGGCATCCTCGATCTCGCCCGCCGATGGTCGGGGCATGGGATCGATGCCGTTGTGGACCACCGTCACGCGTGCCCGCGACGCCCCCTCCACGTCGAGCACGATGCGGCGCGTGGCTTCGGAGACGGCGATGACCCCGTCGGCGCGGGCCGCGCAGAAGGCGTCCACGCGCGTGTGCCAGCGCTTGCCCAGGCGCAGGTGGTGGTCGGAATGATGACGGGTGAAGACGAACGGACGGCCCGCGAGGCGCGCCGCGGCCAGGCCAAGCCAGGTGGGGTCGAAGCAGTGCGCGTGCAGCAGGGCCCCCCGCGCGCGCCGGAGCGCGCGCATCAGCCGCCAGAGGGCGCCGCCGTAGCCGGCGCGGCTCGGCGCGTCCAGGCTGAAGGTCGGCAC
Source organism: Vicinamibacteria bacterium (assembly GCA_036556965.1). GTDB lineage: Bacteria > Acidobacteriota > Vicinamibacteria > Fen-336 > Fen-336 > DATBIO01. The sequence goes on along the minus strand of DATBIO010000263.1, from coordinate 4,664 downwards.
GCCGTGGGCGCGCATGGCCTCCTGCAAGGGCCCCGCCGGGGCCAGGGAGCCGATGGTGACCGGGAACCGCTCGCGGTCGTGGTGGCGCGCAATGGAGCGGAAGTAGGCCGTGTCCCCGCTCGCGTCGATGAGGTGCCAGATGGGGGTCATCGACCGCTCACCCGTACCGTTGCAGTCCGGCGCGCACGCCGCGGAAGATGGACTCGGCGATCAGCAGCTCGTAGGACCGGTGGCACCACGCCGTGTCCGGCGCCAGCCGCTCCGCGAGCCACGCGTGCGCGCGCAGGAGCGCGCGGCCGGCCGGGTTGGCCAGGCAGGCCTTGACCGCCTTCCGCAGGACGCGGCCGGGGGGATCGCCCCCCCAGGCGATGGGCGCGTTCTCGCGGACCAGCGCCGCGCGCGGCGAGCCCTCCCCGTACTTTCGCCACATGAGCACGTCGGAGACGCTGTAGAGCCGCTGCCGCTCCGCGAAGGAGCGCAGCGACACCGCCCAGTCGTTGTGGACGGCGACGATGTCCGGCCGATAGACGATGCGGATGCCCGCCTGGCGGGCGCGCATCCCGAGGTCGGCGTCCTCGCAGCTCGCGATGGTGAAGGCGGTGTCGAATCCCCCGAGGCGCAGGAAGTCCTCGCGCGGGAGGGAGAGGTTGGCCGCCGTCATCCCCTCCGACGCCTCCGCGCCTTCGGGCGCGGCACGGTGGAAGGACTCCCACACGGCGTCGCGATAGCGCCCGAAGGGAGTGGCGCGCAGCTCCTCCGGGTGGACGATGCGGCCGATGATCCAGGTGCCGGCGTGCGCCCCGACCGCCGCCACGTGCTTCGCGACGAAGTCGGGGGCGACCACGATGTCGTTGTCGATGAAGACGAGGATCCGTCCCCGCGCGAGGTCGGCGCCCCGGTTGCGCGCGGCCGCCGCGCCGGCGTTGGCCTGGCGCTCGTAGCGGAGCGGGGCCGGCCAGGAGGGCGCGCGCGCGGCCACTGCCGCCTGCGTCCCGTCCGTCGAGCCGTCGTCCACCACCACCGCCTCCCAGCGGTGGCCCGGGAGGTCGGTGCGCGCGAGGGCGTCGAGGGTCTGCCCCAGCGCGTCCGCGCGGTTGTAGGTCGGGACGACGACCGTGACCTCCGGCGAAGCGGCGGTCGGCTCAGCCACCCGAGGGAGCCCCGCCTCCAAGGCGCGACTTCCACCGCCTTGCCGTCTCGAAGAGGTCGTAGCCGAAGAAGGTGGCCAGCCCGAGGGCCCAGGTCCGCGGCGCAAGCAGCAGCCGGGGATCGAGCGCGACGGCGGCGCGCAGCCCGGCCCGGGCCTCGCGCAGCGCCCCCGCCTGGCACGCCTCTTCCGCGCGGAACCACGCGCGCCGGGCGACGCCGGACCACGCCAGTCCGGCCAGGGACGCGAAGTCGGACCGCGACGCGGCCAGGTCCTCCACCGCCCAGGTCTCGTCTCGGGTGTGCCGGCCGGACGCGAAGACGGCGGTGGTGCCGCTTCCTCCGTGATGGCGGTAGGCGGCGAGGGGAGAGGCCAGGTAGGCGACGTCCGCGGTGAGGGCGAGGCGGATCCACATCTGCCAGTCCACGCCCCAGACGATCTGCTCGGCGAAGGGCCCCGCCGCGTCGAGCGCCGCGCGCCGGATCATGGGGCCGGCGGGGTTGACGATGCAGCCGTCGGTGAGCAGCCGGCGCACGAAGGCATGGCCGTCCTCCACCCCATCCTCGAGCTGCAGGCGCTGGAGGCGCAGCGGCTTGCCGTCCTCGGCGATGTGCTGGACGGCGCAGTGCACGAAGCCGGCGCGCGGGTGGGAATCGAGCATGGCCGCCGCCGCTTTCAAGTGCCCGGGGAGGAGCAGGTCGTCGGCGTGGAGGAGCACGACGTGGTCTCCGCCGGCCAGGCGCAGGCAGCGATTCCAGTTGGCGGCCTGGCCGACGTGGTCCTCGAACCGCTCGTGCCGGATTCGGGATCCGAAACGCGCGGCGATCTCGCTCGTCCCGTCGGTGGAGGCGTTGTCACAGACGACGACCTCGAAGTCGGGGGCGTCCTGGCCGAGGGCGCTCTCCACCGCCGCGGCCAGGAAGGCGGCCCCGTTGTAGACCGGAATGCAGACGCTGATGCGGGACGGCACGACCCTACCGCGACGGCAGCCCGAGCCGGCCCGCGACCTCTTCCGCCACCCGCTGCCCGCTCTCGAGGGCGTCGAAGCTCCAGTGGTACCCCCATTCCGCGAAGCGGCCACAGGGGAAGAGGGCGACCTCGCGCATCCAGGCGTGGATGGCGGAGAGCGCCTGCGCGCGCGCGAAGTCGAACACCACGTAAGCGTAGGGGATGTCGATCTCGTCGCGCACCAGGAGCTCGTCCGCGTCGTCCAGGATCCCCTCCTGGCGAAGGCAGGCCAGCACCCTCTCCGCGAGCCCGTCCTCGGGGAGGGGTCGCCGCCGCGAATAGGCGACCTCGCAGCTGACGGAGCTCGTGCCGGCGGGCGCGTTGCCGGCGCTCAGCTTGGAGGGAAAGCTGATCCGGAAGAAGGGCACCTCCTCGTCGTAGAAGTAGACCCAGTGGCCCGGTCCGACGTCCGGCCGGCGCACGCCCAGGTTGACGCAGCGCACCGATGTCCACATGAGCCGCCGCGCCGCTTCGCGGATCTCCGGCGGGGCATCCACCACGCGCGCCACCAGCTCCGGGAGGGGCATGGTGGCCACCACCGCCTGGTAGTGGCGCGCGCTCCCGTCCTCGAGGACGACGCGGCGGGCGCCGGACTCGATGGCGGCCACCCCGCATCCCAGCCGGACCGCGCCGGCGGCGCCGGCCACCGGCGCGACGATGCGCCCGAATCCGCCCGAGGCGGGGTAGGCGAACCGGGTCAGGTAGTTCAGCGTCTGGGGCACGGGGTCGATGGCGCCGCGCAGCACCTGCTCCATGGACGGGCGCGCGATGCGGCCGCCCACGCTGGACCCGAGCCAGTCGAGGGTCAGCTCCTCCGGCTCCACGGTCCAGACCTTGCGGGCGTAACGGAGCATGAAGTTGTCCGCGAAGGTCCGTCCGAAGGACGCGTAGCACCACTCCGCGTAGTTCCGCACCGGCGCCGCGTCGTCCCGCGAGGCCTCCACGAAGTCGAGCACGCAGCGGGTGGCCAGCTCGGGCGGGAGGGCGTGGGCGTTGGCCTGGACGGGATAGCGGCCGAAGCGACGCTGTCCGTAGTCGTTCCAGATCTCGGCTTCCCGTCTCACCATCTCGTCCCCGAGAGGCTCCCAGACGAAGCGCTGCGCGCACTCGTTGCTCCCGAAGAAGACGTGCGCGCCCTCGTCGAACAGGAAGCCGCCGACCTCCTTCGTCCGGCAATGGCCGCCCACGTAGGAGGCCTTCTCGAAGACCTCGCAGGCGTCGCCGAGCCGCTGCGCGGCGCTCAGCCCGGCGAGGCCGGCGCCGAGCACCACGACCGGAGGGCCGCTCACGCCCGCGCCGCCCAGCCGATGGTGTCGGCCAGGCCCCGCTCCAGGGGAACGCGGGGGCGCCATCCCAGGAGGTCCGCCGCGCGTGTCACGTCCGCCCACGTGTCGTACAGCTCTTCGGGCACCGCCGGCCGCTCCCCGACGAGCAGCGGCGCGTCGGTGCCGCTGAGGCGCCAGATGAGCGCGGCCACGTCGCGAAGGCGATGCGCGGTTCCGCTGCCGACGTTCAGCACATGCCCCTCGACGCCGGGAGCGTCCAGGGCGGCGAGGAGCGCCGTCACCACGTCCTCCACGTAGACGAGGTCGCGCTTCTGCTCACCGGCCGTCATCCGGAAGGGCTGGCGGCCCACGGCGCAGGCGATCGCCTCCGCCACGAACATGTGCGCCGGTTGATGGGGTCCGTAGACGCTGAAGGCGCGGAGCACCACTACCGGGCACGCGCGGCCGCGGTGGAGGGCGAGGGCCATGGAGGTGGCGGCCGCCTTGCTGATGCCGTAAGGCGTCCGCGGGTCCAGGGGCGCATCCTCGCGCAGGGGACCCGCCTGCGGGCCGTACTCCTCCGCCGATCCGAGGAGCACCACGCGGCGCAGCCCCGCTTCCATGGCCGCCTCGAGGCAGACGGCGGCGGCGGCGAAGTTGGCCTCGGCGGTGGCGCTCGCGCCGTGGGGGGCGCCGGCGGGCGCCCGCATCCCGGCCAGGTGGATCAGCGCGGTGGCGCCCGAGCGCCGCAGGGCGGCCGTCACGGAAGAAGGATCGAGGGGATCGACGACCTCCCAGGCACGGTCGGACGGCGGCGCCGGCTCCGGACGCGAGCGATGGAACGACGCGGCGGGCACACCCGCCGCGTCGAGCGCCTTCAGCAGGTGCCGTCCGACGAAGCCCGACGAGCCGGTGACGGCGACCCGCCGGGGCTCAGGCGAAGGGGCTGCGGCCACCGCCGGCGTCCCCCTCGCTCAGGTATGCGCGGTACCACTCGATCGTCTCCAGGAGGCCGTCATCCAGGCCGTAGCGGCTGCCCCAGCCGAGGACGCGCTGCGCCTTCGACGAGTCCAGGTACTGCTTCTCGATCTCGTTCCTGGCCTCGGAGCGCACGTCGAGCCTGAGGTCGGTCCGGCCCATCAGGCGGAGGACCCGGGTGGCCACGTCGATCACGGTGACCGGCTGGCCGTTGCTGAGGTTGAAGGCCTGCCCGACCAGCCCCGGGTCCGCGGCCATGCGCTCGG
>DATBIO010000262.1:0-8218 GCA_036556965.1 Vicinamibacteria bacterium | reverse complement strand
CCAGGCGTAGAAGGAGGCGACGCGCGGGAGGGCGGCCAGCTTGTCCGCCGCCGTCTTGTCGGGGTCGGCCAGGGCGCCCGCCACCTCGAGGTGCTTGTCCACCATCTCGCGGGCCATGAAGAGGTGCATGATCTCGCTGGAGCCCTCGAAGATGAGGTTGATGCGGAAGTCGCGCATCATGCGCTCCACCCCCACCGCCTGCTCCCCGCGCCCCTCCAGGCTGCGCTCGGTCTCGTAACCGCGGCCGCCGCGGATCTGCATGGTGTCGTCCACGATCTCCCAGCCGCGGACGGTGTTCCACTCCTTGCAGGCCGCGGCCTCCAGGCGGATGTCGAAGCCGCCGCGGTCGGCCATGGAGGTGGCCAGGCGCGCGATCGACTCCATGGCGTAGGTGTGGGCGGCCATGGCCGCGATCTTCTGGGCGATGGCGTCGTGGCGCCCCACCGGGCGTCCCCACTGCACGCGCGCGCCCGCCCACTTGCGGCAGATCTCGAGGCAGGCCTTGGCCGTGCCCACCACGCCGTTGGGGATGGAGAGGCGCCCGTCGTTGAGGGTGGTCAGGGCGATCTTGAGCCCCTTGCCCTCCTCCCCGATCAGGTTCTCCGCGGGCACGCGCACGTCGGTGAAGGAGATGACGCCGTTGGCCAGGGCCCGCAGGCCCATGAAGCGCGAGCGGTGCTCCACGGCCACCCCCGGCCAGGCCGTCTCCACCACGAAGGCGCTGATGCGCCGCGTGCCGGGATCCATGGCCATGACCACCAGCAGCCTGGCGATGGTGCCGTTGGTGCACCACAGCTTCCGGCCGTTCAGGACGTAGGCGCTGCCGTCGGCCGTCCTCTCCGCCGTGGTGCCCAGGCGGGCGGGGTCGCTGCCCACCTCGGGCTCGGTGAGGGCGAAGGCCGAGATCTCGCCCCGCGCGCACCGCGGCAGGTACTTCTTCTTCAGGAGCTCGCTCCCGAAGAGCTTCAGGGGCTGCGGCACGCCGATGGACTGGTGGGCGGAGAGCAGGGCCACGATGTTTCCGTCGCGGCCGCCCAGGAGGTGCATCACCTTCTGGTACTCGGTGTGGCTGAAGCCGAGCCCCCCGTACTCCGTGGGGATCTTCATGCCGAAGGCCCCGCGGCGGCGCAGGCCGTCCAGGACGTGGGCCGGATACTCCCCCGTCTCGTCGATGGCGGCGGAGTCCACCTCCTCGCGCAGGAAGCGCTCGAAGTCCTCGTACCAGGCGGCGAAGGCGGGCCGCTCCGGCCCCGGCAGCGGATAGGGGTGTATCAGGTCGAGGCGGAAGCTGCCCAGGAACAGCTCGCGGATGAAGCTGGGCTGCTCCCAGGCGGACTGGCGCGAGGCCTCGGCGACCTGGAGCGACTCGCGCTCGCTGGCCGCCCCTGGCGAACCCTTCGTGTCCATGACTGAACCCTCATTCATAATATACGATGGAACGGGGCGGGCGGGTCCGCCGGCCTCGCCCTCTCGCCCCATCCCCTTCATACTAGCGGACGCATCAAGGCATGAGCGTCCCCGCCTTTGCCTACCGGCCCCTCCTCCTCGCGGGCGCGCTCGTCGCCGCCGCCCCCGCGGGACCCTCCGCCTGGAAGGTGACCGTGGGCGACGTGCGCGTGGTCTGCCCCCTGACCGTGGGCGGGGCCTTCGAGACCAAGTCGCAGTCGCTCGGCGGCCAGCTCACCTTCGGGGGCGGCCGTCCCGCTGCCGTGGGCGGCTCCCTGGCCGTGGACCTGCGCACGCTGGACACCGGCATCGACCTGCGCAACCAGCACCTGCGCGAGAAGTACCTGGAGGTGGCCCGGGGCCCCGCCTTCGAGAAGGCCGTCCTCACCGGCATCGCGCTGGCGGCGGTGGACCCGGCGGCCGCGCGCAACCGCACCACGTTCACGGGCACCCTGTCCCTCCACGGCGTCAGCCGCCCGGTCAGCGGCTCGGTCGAGCTCCGGCGCGAGGGAGCGGCCGTGCGCGTGGAGGCGGCCTTCCCCGTCAGCCTCTCCGACTACGGCGTGGAGAAGCCCTACTACCTGGGCGTGGGCGTGGGGAACGAGCTGCGGGTGAAGGTGGTCTTCCTGGCCAACCCCGCCTCTCCGACGCCGGCGCCGTGACGCGGCTCGTCCGCCCGGCCGCCCTTCCCGCGGTGCTGGTGGTGGCGGCGGCCACGGCCGCCGCCGAGCCCATGTTCCTGTCGCGCCAGCACGCCCGCTGCGGCTCCTGCCACTACTCCCCCACCGGGGGCGGGCTCCTCACCGACTACGGCCGCGCGCTGTCGCACGCCGAGCTCTCCACCACCGGCGACCGGTCGGCCGCCGGCCCCGAGGCGGGCAGCCGGGGGGAGGAGGCGTTCCTGTGGGGCGCGCTGGGAGGCGCCCTGGGACCGGTGAGGCTGGGCGTGGACCTGCGGCCCGCGCACCTCGACGTCCGCGCCGACTCCTTCCACGAGACGCGCACCTTCATGATGAGCGCGGCTTTCCAGGCCGCCTTCCGCGCGGGCGGCTGGACGGTCTATGCCGACGCCGGCCGCCAGGGTCGGGAGGACGGGGCCGAGTACGCGTCCTACGAGCACTGGGTGGAGCGTGCGACGGAAAAGGGCCTGGCCGTCCGCGTCGGGCGCTTCCTGCCTGCCTACGGCGTCCGTTTCGCCGACCACACCTCGTTCAACCGCCGCAGCCTGGGCCTGGACACCGACGACCAGATCTACGGCGCGGAGCTCCGGCTCGCCGGCGCGCGCCACCTGGTGCAGGTCGCCGTCGGCCCGGGACGCGCGGAGGCCCTCCTCGACGAGGAGGACGAGGGCGCGTGGACGGCATCGGCGCGCGGGCAGTGGGACCTCGGCGGGCGCGCCGTGCTCGTGGGCTCAGCCCTCTACCGCGGCGAGACCGCGCTCGAGCCGCAGAGCGGGAGCGCGGGCCTGGCCGTCGGCTTCGCCCCCGCCTCCCGCCTGAGCGTGTGGACGGAGGCCGACGCGCAGTGGCGCGAGGGCACGTCCGGCGCGCCGGCCTGGATCGTGGTCAACGAGACGGCCTTCGAGGCCGTGCGCGGCCTCTGGCTCAAGCTGACGCCCCAGCTCCTGACGGAGGCCGGCGACACCTCGGCGGGCGTCGTGCGGCTGGGGCTGGCCGTCGACTTCCTGCCCCGCACCCACTGGAACGTGGGGCTGTCCTTCTACCGGGACCGCGAGCGCAGGAGCGGCCTCGTCACGAAGACGCTCCTGGCCCAGCTGCACCTGTACCTCTGAGCGACGCCAGGCCGCGCCCTCGGGCCCTCAGCGGTCGGGGCTGCGGGGCTCTCCCCGGCCGCCCGCGCCCGGGCCCGACCGGCGCACGGCCTGGGCGGCGCGCCGCGCCTGCCAGAGATGGCGCCGCTCGTGCGCCGTCACGATGAGGAACGCCGAGTACACGTTGTAGCGGACGTATCGGGACGCCGGCGAGGGGACCTTCCGCGCCGCCAGGTCGAGGCCGACGGACTGTTCGACCAGGGCCAGCACCCGGTCCTGCTCGCCCAGGAACACGCCCAGCGCCTCGTGCGCGGCCATGCCCACCGGCGGCCGAAAGGGCGCGGGTGCCCGGAACTTGAGCCGCGCCGGAGGCTCGAGCCACCAGGCATAGAGGCGGCCGAGCCAGTCGGCGCGCGAGCGCCCGTCCGTGCGCCTCCCGGCATCGGCCAGCTTGCCCAGCGTCCGCGCCATGCGCGGGACCAGGGCCTGGGACGCCGCCGCCAGGTGCATGAGGTTGTCGGCGGCGCTCCAGGCGGCGGGGGCGGGCGGCTGGCCCAGCTCGTCGGCGGAGAACTCCTCGGCCAGCCGGCGGGCCTCGTCGGAGGCGGCCTGGAACTCGGCGGCCAGGGCGTCCGCCTGCTCCCGCGTCATCGGCGCCACGCTACCGAACGCGAACGGGCGCTGTCAATGAACCCCGGGCGCGGCGCCAAGGAAGGGCGGCGGCGGCTGGGGTCGAGCCGCCGCCGCGCCCGACGCCGGTCCCCTGGCCCTAGCGGCGGGCGCGCAGGCTCGACGTGCGCAGGGCCGACTGCCGGCGCGCCGCGGGCATGCGGTCGAGCCGCGACTGCACCGTGCGCAGGCTGCCCACCGTCCCGCCGTCTCCGCCGCCGAGCTGCCGCGCGTAGGCGCGGATGTTCGCGGACCGGTTGGCGGGCGCGGGGTGGCTGCTGAAGAACTGCGCCACCGCCCCCGGGTTGCTGCGCCGCTGCGCGGCGAGCAGGTCGAAGAAGCTGGCCATGGCCAGCGGGTCGTAGCCGGCGCGGGCCATCATCCGGGCGCCCACGCGGTCGGCCTCGTTCTCGGAGTCGCGGCTGAACTTCATGAAGAGCGCGTTGAGCCCGAGGCTCCCCACCAGCTGCTCGCCGAGGCCCAGGCGGTTGTCCTTGCCCCCGAGAACCTGGGCCAGGAGCCCCACCCCCAGCTGGGCGCCGTACGCCTTGCTCACCTGCTCCGTGCCGTGGCGCTCGGCCACGTGCGCCATCTCGTGGGCGATGACGCCGGCCAGCTCCGCCTCGCTGCGCACGGCGCGGATCAGCCCGCGGTTGACGTAGACGTACCCGCCGGGCAGGGCGAAGGCGTTGATGTCGGCGGCGTCCACCACCCGCGCGCGGTAGGAGAAGCGCGGGCCCGGGGCCGCGGCGGCCAGGCGGCGCACGATGGCGTTCACGTAGCCCTCGACGTTCCCGTCGCGGACCATGGGGAGCTGGCGCTCCGCGTCGGCGGCGGCGCGGCGGCCCAGCTCGACGTCCTGCTGCGCGGAGAACAGGTTCAGGGCGGCGGCGGGCGCGGCGGAGACCACGCCCAGGCCCAGGACGGCGGCGGCGATGCGGCGGTGCGGCAGTGCATGGATCATGGCGCGGACCCCCGAGTGAATGACGCGACCAGCGCGACACTCCCCTGGGAGCAAGCGCGGTGCCAGGAACGACCGGAGGCGGCCCGGCGTAAGGCCCCGGATCGGCGCCGGTTACGGGGTTGACACCGTTTCACGGGCGCGCGGTGCCCCCGCCGGATGACAGTGGGCGTCCCACCCCTGGCGCCGGACCTCGCGCGCGGGCAACGGGCGTAGCATGGTAGGTCCGATGGACGCTCTCTCCTCCTTCCATCCGGTGGTGCGGCGCTGGTTCGCCTCCCGGCTGGGCCCGCCGACACCGGCCCAGGAGCACGGCTGGCCCCTCATCCGCGCGGGTCGCCACACGCTCATCGCGGCCCCCACGGGCTCGGGCAAGACCCTGGCCGCGTTCCTGTCCGCGATCGACGGCCTCCTGAGGCAGGGCACGGCCCTGGCCGACCGGACCACGGTGCTCTACGTCTCGCCGCTGCGCGCCCTCTCCAACGACGTCCAGAAGAACCTCCAGACGCCCCTGGCCGAGCTCCGCGGCCTGGATCCCTCGCTGCCCGAGGTGCGCGTGCTGGTCCGCACCGGGGACACGCCCGCGGCGGCGCGGACGGCGATGCTGCGCAAGCCCCCGCACATCCTGGTCACCACGCCCGAGTCGCTCTACCTCATGTTGACCAGCCAGGGCGGACGGGCGCTGCTGGCCTCCGTGCGCACGGTCATCGTGGACGAGATCCACGCCCTCGTGCGCGACAAGCGGGGATCCCACCTGGCCCTCAGCCTGGAGCGGCTCTGCGCCCTGGCCGGCGAGGTGCAGCGCATCGGCCTCTCCGCCACGCAGAAGCCCCTGGACGAGGTCGGGCGCTTCCTGGTGGGGACAGGCCGCGAGTGCGTGCCCGTGGACGCGGGGAGCTTCCGCGACCTGGACCTCGGGGTCGAGATCCCGCCCTCGGCGCTGGCCACCGTCTGCTCCCACGAGCAGTGGGAGGAGATCTACCAGCGCATGGCCGAGCTGGTGCGCGCCCACCGCACCACGCTGGTCTTCGTCAACACGCGCAAGATGGCCGAGCGCATCGCCGCCCAGCTCACGCGCCTGCTCGGGCCGGAGGCCGTGACCTCGCACCACGGCAGCCTGAGCCGCGAGCGGCGCCTCGACGCCGAGCAGCGCCTGAAGGCCGGCCAGCTCCAGGCCCTGGTGGCCACCGCCTCCCTCGAGCTGGGCCTCGACATCGGCGACGTCGACCTGGTGATCCAGGTGGGGGCCACGCGCTCCATCGCCACCTTCCTCCAGCGGGTGGGGCGGGCCGGGCACGGCGTGGGGCGCGTGCCCAAGGGCCGGCTCTTCCCCCTGACCGTGGACGAGCTGGTGGAGGCGGCGGCACTGCTGCGCTGCGTGCGCCGGGGACTCCTCGACCGCACGCCTCCACCGCCGCGGCCCCTGGACATCCTGGCCCAGCAGGTGGTGGCGGCGACGGTGGGCGAGCCGTGGGAGGAGCAGGCCCTGTACGCCGCCTTCCGGCGCGCCTGGCCCTACCGCGACCTCGCGCGCTCCGAGCTCGACGCGGTGGTGTCCCTCCATGCCCAGGGCCGTGGCGCCCTGCTGCACCGCGACTCGGTGCACGGCCGCCTCCGCGCGACGCGGCGGGCCCGCCTCATGGCCCTGCTCTCCGGCGGGGCCATCCCCGACACCGCCGACTACCAGGTGCGGCTGGAGCCCGAGGGCACGCTGGTGGGCACCGTCAACGAGGACTGGGCCGTGGAGGCCAACGGGGGGGACATCTTCCAGCTCGGCAACGCGTCCTGGCGCGTGCTCCGCGTCGAGCCGGGGACGGTGCGCGTGGCCGACGCCCAGGGCGCTCCCCCGACGCTCCCCTTCTGGCTGGGGGAGGCCCCGGGCCGCACGCGCGAGCTGGCGGCGGAGCTGGCCGCCCTGCGCGCGGCCGTGGCCGACGGCGGGGAGGCCGCGCTCCACGAGGCCTGCGGGCCCGCCCTGCCCGAGGGCGCGGCGCGCCAGCTCGCGGAGTACGTCGCCGAGGGCGTGCAGGTGCTGGGCACCGTCCCCACCCAGGCGCGGATGGTCCTCGAGCGGTTCTTCGACGAGAGCGGCGGCATGCAGCTCGTGGTGCACGCCCCCTTCGGCTCGCGCATCAACCGGGCCCTGGGCCTGGCCCTGCGCAAGAAGTTCTGCGTCGGGTTCGGTTTCGAGCTGCAGGCCGCGGCCAACGAGGAGGCCATCGTCCTCTCCCTGGGGCCGCAGCACAGCTTCCCCCTGGAGGAGGTCTTCGACTACCTCCACCCGAACACCGCGCGCGAGGTCCTCGTCCAGGCCCTGCTGGCGGCCCCGATGTTCGAGACGCGGTGGCGCTGGAACGCGCAGCGATCGCTGATGCTGGCCCGCTCCCGCAACGGCAAGCGCATCCCCGCCAACATCGTGCGCATGCGGGCGGGCGACCTGCTGGCGGAGGCCTTCCCCCAGGTCCAGGCCTGCCCGGAGACGCTGCCCGGCGGCCCCATCGAGGTGCCGCTGGAGCACCCCATCGTGCGCCAGACGGTGGAGGACTGCCTCACCGAGGCCATGGACGTGGACGGCTTCCTCGACGTGCTGCGCGGCCTCCGCGACGGCCGCATCGAGCGGCGGGCCGTGGACACCTCCGCACCCTCCGCCTTCGCGCGCGGCATCCTCAGCGCGCAGCCCTACACCTTCCTCGACGACGCGCCCCTGGAGGAGCGCCGCACGCAGGCCGTCATGTCACGGCGCCACCTCGATCCCCGGGCCGCCGAGTCGCTGGGGGCCCTCGACCCGGAGGCGGTGGCGCGCGTGCGCGAGGAGGCGTGGCCCACGCCGGCGGAGGCGGAAGAGGTCCACGAGGCGCTCCTGTGGATGGGCTACGCCACCGTGGAGGAAGGGCGGCCGTGGGACGCCTGGCTCCGCGAGCTGGAGGCCGCGGGCCGCGTGGTCCGCGACGGCGACCGCTGGTTCGCGGCGGAGGCCCCGCGCGACCCGCGCGCGGTCCTGCGCGGCCGGCTGGAGGCGCTGGGGCCCGTGCACGCCGACGCCCCCTCCATCGCGGGCCTGGCCGAGCACCTGCCCGCCCTGGAGGGCGAAGGGGTCGTGCTGCGCACGCGTCTGGACGGCCGCGAGGCCTGGTGCAACCGGCGCCTGCTCGCGCGCATCCACCGCGGCACCCTCGACAGGCTGCGCCGCGAGATCCAGCCCGTGACCGCCGCGGAGTTCCTCCGCTTCCTTCCCTGCTGGCAGCACGCCCATCCCGACCACCGCCTCGAGGGCCCCCGCGGCACCGCCGACGTGCTGGGCCAGCTCGCCGGCTTCGAGGCGCCGGCCGCGGCCTGGGAGGCGGCCATCCTGCCCGCGCGGGTGAAGGGGT
>DATBIO010000261.1:0-23375 GCA_036556965.1 Vicinamibacteria bacterium | reverse complement strand
CCGAGCCGGGTCGTGACCCGAAGATGGCCGATCGCACGCGGACGCTGAACCTCGTCTTCGCGCTGACCTCCATCGGCCTCCTGATCGCCTTCTCCCTCATGGTCTGGTACGACTACGACCGCGAGTGGAAGCAGTACCAGCTCGCCTTCAACAAGCTCGAGGTCAAGCGCACGGAGGCCCAGATCCAGGAGGCGCTGGGCAAGGTGGACGGCGCGCGCCGCCAGGAGCTGCAGGCCAAGCTGGCCCAGGGCGCGGAGGAGGCGCGGGCGCGCGCCCAGGAGATCCGGAAGCTCGAGGACGAGCTCACGGACCTCGGCGGCAAGTGGTACGCCGCCGACCAGAACTTCCGCTTCACCAAGGCCCACATCGACGTCGCCCGCTACGAGCTGGAGGAGGCGCGACAGCAGAAGAAGGGAAGCGCCGACCGCCGGCGGCGCGAGCTCGAGGAGCTGGAGAAGACCTGGGCCCGCTACCGCGCGGAGGTCGAGGAGATAGAGGCCCGCCGCGCGGAGACCCGGAAGAAGCTGGCCGAGCTGCAGAAGTCGAAGGGGGAGGCGGAAGCCATCCAGAAGGAGCTGTTCGCGGAGAAGGACCGCCTCGAGGCGCGGCTGGACGAGATCAGGCCGGGCCTGGTGTCCTTCGTGCGCAACCTGCCCGTGCTGGACCTGGCCAACCCGTCGCTGAAGATCAACCAGGTGATGCCGGCCAACCTGAAGGACGACGTGATCTTCACCCAGACGGAGAAGGTGGACCGCTGCACCACCTGCCACCTCGGGATCGACAAGAAGGGCTACGAGGAGGCCCCCCAGCCCTTCCGCACCCACCCGGACATGGAGTTCTACGTGCAGGGCGCGCACGCGCCGGAGCGGCTCGGGTGCACCTCCTGCCACCAGGGCCGCGGACGCGCGACCAGCTTCGTGAAGGCGGCGCACACGGCCTCCAGCGTCGAGCAGGAGAAGGCCTGGGGCAAGTACAGCGGGCACGAGCGCTACGAGACCATGCACTACTGGGACTGGCCCATGGCGGCCAAGGGGCACACGGAGTCCCAGTGCGCGAAGTGCCACCAGGGGGTGGTGGAGGTGCCGCGCGCGTCAAGCCTCAACACCGGGCGCTTCCTGGTGGAGCGCTACGGGTGCCACGGCTGCCACAAGATCAAGGGCTGGGAGGATCTGCGCAAGGTCGGCCCCACCCTCACCAGGATCACGGGCAAGACCACCGAGGACTGGATCTACCGGTGGATCAAGGAGCCGAAGGGCTTCCGGCCCACCCGCATGCCGCAGGTGTGGGACGTGCGGCCGGACGAGACGGCGGAGCAGAAGAAGCGGAACGACCTCGAGGCCAATGCCGTGGCCGCCTACATCGTGGCCAACGCCGCCGCGGAGCCCTACCCCGCTCCGCCCTCCGGCGACCTGGCGGCGGGACGTCAGCTCGTGGAGAACGTGGGCTGCCTGGGCTGCCACCGGGTGGGCGACGACACGCGCGGGCTCGACCAGTTCCTGGCCTCCTCCTACCGCGCGCACGGGCCCAACCTCGACGGCTCGGGCACCAAGCTCAACGCGGGCTGGGTCTACGCCTGGATCCGCAACCCCAAGGGCTACTGGCACGACACCCGGATGCCCAGCCTGCGGCTCACGGAGAAGGAGGCGGCCGACATCACCGCATACCTCATGAGCCTCACCCACGACTCCTTCATGGCGCGTCCGCGCCCGGCCATCGACGCGAGCCTCCGCGACGAAATCGTGCGCGAGCACCTGCTGGGCGCCAACATGCCGGGCAAGGAGGTCGAGGCGCGGCTGGCGGCCATGGACGACCGCGCGCGCACCCTCTTCGTGGGGGAGAAGACCATCGCGCGCTACGGCTGCTTCGGCTGCCACGAGATCAAGGGCTTCGAGAAGGCCAACCCCATCGGGGTGGAGCTCACGGAGCAGGGCAGCAAGCTGGTCGAGCGCCTCGACTTCGGCTACGAGCACGGCAAGATCCCCCACACCCTGCCGGGCTGGCTGCACCGAAAGGTCATGGAGCCCCGCATCTTCGACCAGGGCAAGGTCAAGAAGCCGGAAGAGCTCCTGCGCATGCCGAAGTTCTGGACGAGCAAGGAGGAGGCGGACGCCATCGTCACCGCCGTCCTCTCCTTCAGCAAGGAGCAGGTGCCCCTGGCGGCGCAGGACCGCGTGGGCGCGGACGAGCGGCATTCCGAGGACGCCCACCGCCTGATCCGCGAGTACAACTGCCGCGGCTGCCACCAGGTGGGCGAGACGGGCGGCTCCATCCGCAAGGTCATCGAGGACCAGCTCGAGGCCGCGGGCGGAGAGCGCTTCTCCGCTCCCGGCCTCTCGCCACCCCTCCTCTACAATGCGAAGTCGCGCATCGGCGAGGGGGCGCGCGTGCACAGCGACTGGCTGCAGGACTTCCTGGCCGACCCGTCGGACAGGATCCGGCCCTGGCTCACGCTGCGCATGCCCACCTTCGAGTTCACGGAACGCCAGCTCAACACCCTCACCCGCGGCTTCGCGGCCATGGACGGCGTGCCCTTCCCCGCCGCGCCCCTGCCGAGGCTGGACGCCACCATGGTGGCGCACGGGGCGGACCTGTTCGCGAAGTGGCAGTGCGTGCGCTGCCACGTGGTGGCGGGACGGCTCCCGGAGGGGCAGGACCCCGCCAACATGGCGCCGGACCTGGCCCGCGTCCCCCAGCGGCTGCGGCCGGACTGGCTGACGCTGTGGCTGGCCGATCCCCTGCGCATCCAGCCCGGCACCCGGATGCCCGCCAACTTCCCCAAGGACCCCAAGAACAACGCCTTCCCCGAGATCCTGGGAGGCGACCAGGCCGCGCAGATCGAGGCCGTCCGCTCGTACCTGCTGACGCTGGGGGGCGGACTGCGCGCGGCCCGCCCGGGCGCCCTGCCCGCGCCGCGGCCGGCGGCCTCCCCCGCCGCGCGCGCGGCGGCGCGCTGAGCACGGGTCGACCGGCCGCCCTCTTCCTCTTCGCCGTGACCGCGGGCCGGGCGGCCGCGATGGAGGGGCCGCCCACCGCCACCGCCGCCCGCACGGAGGCGGCGCCCGTGCTGGACGGCGACGTGCTCGACGACCCCGCCTGGGCGCCCGCACCGCCCCTCACCGGCTTCCGCCAGACCACCCCCGACGAGGGCCAGCCCGCCTCGGAGCGCACGGAGGCGCGCGTGCTCTTCACCGCCGATACCCTGTACCTGGGCGTGGTGTGCTTCGACCGCGAGCCGGACCGCATCATCGTCTCGGAGAGCCGGCGCGACGCTCCCCTCGACGACACGGACAGCGTGCAGGTGATCCTCGACACCTACCACGACCGGCAGAACGGCTTCCTGTTCGGGACCAACCCCGCCGGCATCGAGTACGACGCCCAGGTCACCAACGAGGGCCTGGGCGACCGGGACGCCACCGGCTCCCTGGGCGGCTTCAACCTCAACTGGGACGCGGCCTGGGAGGTGCGCGCGCGGGTGGGGCCCTTCGGCTGGAGCGCCGAGTTCGCCATCCCCTTCCGCACCCTCCGCTACGCCCGCGGCGAGGGGCGCGCCTGGGGCCTGAACGTGCAGCGGAACATCCGGCGGAGGAAGGAGACGGCGTACTGGGCGCCCCTCTCTCGGCAGTACACGCTCTTCCGCCTCTCCGCCGCGGGGACGCTGGTGGGCCTGGAGCCCCCGCCCCAGAAGAACCTCAAGCTGACGCCCTACGTGCTGGGCGAGTCCACGCGGCCCGAGCGGGGCGCGGACACCGACCTCGACGGCGAGGTCGGCGGCGACCTCAAGTGGAGCGTGACTCCCAGCCTGGCCCTCGACGCCACCGTGAACACCGACTTCGCCCAGGTGGAGGCGGACGACCAGGTCATCAACCTCGGGCGCTTCAGCGTGTTCTTCCCGGAGAAGCGGCCGTTCTTCCTGGAGAACGCCGGCCTCTTCTCGGTGGGCACGCCGGGCGAGGTCGAGATGTTCTTCAGCCGCCGCATCGGCATCGGCGCGGACGGCGTGCCCATCCCCATCCTGGCCGGGGGCCGCCTCTCCGGCAAGGCGTTGGGGATGAACGTGGGGCTGCTCGACATGCAGACGCGGGAGGCGGACGGCGTGCCCGGCAACAACTACGCGGTGGCGCGCCTCAGCCGCGAGCTGCCCCACCGCTCCAACCTGGGCGCCCTGTTCGTGAACCGGCAGGGCGGCGGGACCTACAACCGCGTGCTCGCCCTGGACGGCAAGTGGGGAGTGGGCCGGTACGGCCAGTTCTACGGCTACGCCGCGCGCAGCCTCACCCCCGGGGCCTCCGGAGACCAGGACGCCTTCAGCCTCACCGCGAACTCGTCGTCGCCGGGCTGGGAGCTGGAGGCCCGCTTCACGGAGGTGGGCGAGGCCTTCAACCCCGAGGTGGGCTTCCTCCAGCGCTCCGGCTACCGCAAGGTGGACGGGCTCGTCTTCCGCACCCGCCGCATGAACGGCTTCTGGGGCCTGCACGAGATCCGGCCCCACGTCTCCTACACGGGCTACTGGAAGCCGGACGGCTTCCACGAGACCGGCTTCCTGCACATGGACAGCCACTGGGAGTGGCAGAGCGGCTTCGAGTTCCACACCGCCGTCAACCTCACACGCGAGGGGCTCCGCGAGCCGTTCGAGATCCACCCCGGGGTGGTGGTGCCGCCCGGCACCTACGATGAAACGGAGCTCCAGCTCGTGGTCATCACCAACCAGGGCAAGCCGGTGAGCCTGGACACCACCCTCACCGCGGGCGGCTTCCTGGGCGGGCAGCGCTTCGGCGTGACCTCGGAGCTGAAGCTGCGCACGGGGGAGACCTTCAACGTGCGCCTCAATTGGGACTACAACGACGTGGACCTCCCCCAGGGCGCGTTCACCACCAGCCTCCTGCGGGCGCGCGTCTCGTACTCCTTCACACCGCGCCTCTTCCTGCAGGCCCTGGTGCAGTACAACGACCTCCTCGACGCGTGGTCCTCCAACGTCCGCTTCGGCTGGCTCCAGAGCGCGAACACCGGGCTCT
Source organism: Vicinamibacteria bacterium (assembly GCA_036556965.1). Taxonomy (GTDB): domain Bacteria; phylum Acidobacteriota; class Vicinamibacteria; order Fen-336; family Fen-336; genus DATBIO01. The sequence goes on along the minus strand of DATBIO010000261.1, from coordinate 18,363 downwards.
TCGTGGTCTTCAACGACAGCCAGCGCACGCTCGCTTCCTCCACCGTGCCCGAGGGCCGCAGCCTGGTGGTCAAGTTCAGCCGCCTGATCGACGTGCTGGACTGACTCAGAAGGCGGAGCCGATCAGCGCGCCCACGCCCGCGCCGATGGCGGCGGAGATCAGGGCGTAGGCGGCCACGCGCATGTCCTGGGAGCAGTGCTGGTCCTCCTCCGCGATGCGGCAGATCTGCGTGGCCACCACGGCCCCCGCCACGCCGAGGGCCACCGCGCCCACCAGGGCGCCCTCCTTGGCGTGGGAGGCGCGGGGGGCGACCCCCCAGGCTGGGCCCTGGATGGCGTCGGCGGCCAAGGCCGCCTCCAGGGGGACGCTCTCGCCGCGCGCGCCGGCGGGCAGGCTCAGCCGAGACTGGGCCAGCGCGGGCGCGGCCACGAGGGTTGCCAGCACGGCGGCCATCGATCGCTTCATGTTCCCAAGATCGGGGGTGCGGGCCCGGCTGTCCCAAGAGGCGGCCAAGCGTTCTCCAAAAGGGGCGGGCCGCTGGACATGCCGGCCCGCGGTCTGGGATAGTCCGGGCCGGACCAGGAGGAGTGATGCGCGTGCGTGGACAGGCGCTGGCCGTGACGGCGTGCGGGCTCTGGGCGGCGGGGGCGTTCGGCGACACGCTCGTCCTCCGCTCGGGAGACCGGGTGGACGGCGAGCTGTTGTCGGTGCGCGGAGACACCATCGAGTTCCGCGAGGACCGGGGCCGCGACGGCCGCGTCCAGCGCTTCCGGCGGAGCGAGGTGGCGCGCATCGAGCTCGAGGAGTGGAACGACGGCGGGAGCGACATAGGGGACACCCGGCCCTCCGGCATGCGCGAGAGGTACGTGAGCGTGCCCGCCGCGAAGGCCTGGACCGACACCGGCGTCCAGGTCCGTGCCGGGCAGACCGTCTACTTCGAGGCCTCCGGCACCGTGCGCTGGGGTCCGGACCGGCGCGACGGTCCCGGAGGCGAAGGCGGCTCGCACTACAACGCGAACCGTCCGATCCCCGGCCGGCCCGGGGCGGCCCTGGTGGGGAAGGTCGGGGAGGGCTCCGACGTCTTCTTCATCGGCGACGAGCGCGGGCCGATCCGCGTCCGGGCGTCGGGCCGCCTGATGCTCGGCATCAACGACGACCACCTGCCCGACAACTCAGGCAGCTTCCGCGTCACCATCTACTACTGACGGCGCGCGCGCGCGGACGAAGGCGCGGAAGACAGACGCGCGGTGGATGTAGAGCCCGAGGAGCTCCTCGCTCACCGGCCGCCGACGATGGCCTGGTTGGAGGCCTGGCGCGCCTGGCGGTAGTCGGTCCCCTGCACGGGGACCACGAGGCACATCTCCATCAGGCGCGAGCGCAGGCGCTGGCCGACGCGGTCGATGAGGTACTCCTTGCGCCGCAGCGCGTCCGCGCGGACCGCGGCCTCGCGGTCCACGTCCTGGAAGTTGGTGGTGATGATGGTGGCCCGCTTGGACAGGTAGCGGCTGTTCAGGATGTAGAAGAGGGTGTCGTTCATCCAGTCCGTCATCTTCCAGCCCCCGAGGTCGTCGAGGAGGAGGACGTCCGCCTCCACCACCGGCTCCAGGACCTGCAGCTCCGTGGTGCGCGTGGTCTCGTCGTAGCTGTTCTTGATCTCGCGGATCAGCTCGTGGAAGTCCCAGAACTGGCCCACGGCCCCCTTCTTCTCGGCCAGCTCCCGGAGCACGCCCACCGCGAGGTGCGTCTTGCCCACGCCGTTGTCGCCGGTGAAGAGCAGGCCGAGCCCCTCGTCCGTGCTGCCGAGATAGGGATAGCCCTCGGCGTAGCGCAGGCACTTCTCGAGGGCGGCCGAGAGGGCGGGGGTGAAGGCCTCGAACTGCGCCAGCACGCAGTGCTCGTAGCGGGGGGGCACGCGGCAGGAGAGGAGGACGTCCACGGGACCGGAGGGCCGCCGGCACGCGCAGGGGGTGGCGAACTCGCGGCCGTCCTTGTCCACGATCTCGAAGCCGGTGCCGCCGCAGCGCTCGCAGCGGCTCAATTGAGCACCCCGCGCAGCTCGTGCGCGCGGTTGCTCCGGCGCAGCTTCTCCTTGGCCCGGCTCTCGATCTGGCGCACGCGCTCCCGGCTCAGGCCCAGCTTCTTCCCGATGCGGTCCAGCGTCCACTCGTCGTCGCCGTCCAGCCCGAAGCGCAGGCGGATCACCTCCCGCTCCTTCTCGTCCAGCTCGGAGACCATGCGCCGGATCTCCTCGTCCAGGGAGGACTTGATGAGGGCGACCTCCACGGAGGGGATGTTCTCCTGGGGCAGCACGTCGCCCAGCTCCTGGCGGCCGTCCTCTCCCACCGCGGTGGAGAGGGAGAGGTCCTCCCCCGCCACCTCCATCAGCTTCTCCACCTCCTGCGGGCTCATCTCCGTGCGCTCGGCCACCTCGGCCGTGGTGGGCTGCCGCTCCAGCTCCACCGAGAGCTTCTGCCGCGCCGCCCCCACCTTCGAGATCTGGCCGGAGAGCTTGGGGGGCACGCGGAACACGCGCGCGTGCTCGGAGAGGGCCTGGAAGATGGCCTGCCGGACCCACCACACCGCGTACGAGATGAAGCGCACGTTGCGCTCGGGGTCGTAGCGCTTGGCCGCCTCCATGAGGCCCAGGGTGCCCTCGTGGATCAGGTCCAGGAACGACGGGCCGAGCCCGCGGTAGCGCTTGGCATAGCTGACCACGAAGCGCAGGTTGGCCTCCACCAGGCGCTTGAGGGCCTCCTGGTCACCCTTGTGGATGCGCCGACCGAGGGCCCGCTCGTCCTCGGTGGACAGGGGCTTGAAGCGCGCGATCTCGCGGATGTAGACGCCCAGGCTGTCCGCGGAGGCCCGCTCCACGGGCGGCTTGCGGGGCTTGCGCACCCGGGCCGGCGCCGAGGACGGGGCCTTCTTCTTCGAGGGAGAGGGCATGGGCTAGGCCGCGCCGGCGGGGCCGGGCGGGCAACCCATTATAGGAGGTCAGCCCTTCTCGCTCTTGACGATCTGCGGGCGAGGCAGGCGCACCAGGGCCTGCTCGAGCTTCTCCTCCCAGCCCTGCTCGCTGCTGCGCCGCAGCTCGTCGCGCACCTGCTGGAGGAACTCGTTGATCTCGGACTGCATCTGCTCCATCTTGCGGCGCATGTTGAGGATGATCTCCACCCCGGCCAGGTTCACCCCGAGGTCGCGCGTGAGGTTGAGGATCACCTCGAGCTGCCGCAGGTCCTCCTCGGAGTAGAGGCGCGTGTTGCCCTCGGTGCGGGAGGGCTTGAGCAGCCCCTCGCGCTCGTACAGGCGCAGGGTCTGGGGGTGGATGCCGTAGGCCTTGGCCACCACGCTGATCATGTAGTACTTGCCCTTCCCCGGCAGCGGGGCCTGGCCCTCGGCGGCGGGGCGCGGCCGGCGTGCGCGGGCCATCTAGCGGGCCTTGGCCGCGGGTCGGGCGGGCAGCAGGTCGCGCCGCGGCTCCTCGGGGTGCCGGCGCTCGAACTCGCGGAGGAGCTGCCGGCTCGGCTCGTCGGTGACCGCCGGAACCTGCACGCGCACGGACACGAAGAGGTCGCCGCGCCCGCCCTCGGGACGGGGCATCCCGCGCTTGCGCAGCCGGAAGCGCTGGCCGTTCTGGGTGCCCGCGGGCACCTCGATGACCACCGGCGACTCCAGCGTGGGCACCTCGATGTGCGCTCCCAGCGCCGCCTCCGTGAAGGTGACGGGCACCTCGCACTGGAGGTCCGCACCCTCGCGGCGGAAGAGGGGATGGGCGTCGACCTCGACGTGGAGGACGAGGTCCCCCGCGGGGCCTCCGCGGCGGCCCGCGTTGCCCGCGCCGGGCAGCCGCACGCGGCTCCCGCTGTCCACGCCCGGCGGCACGACGACCTCGATCCACTCGCTCTGCACGGCGCGCCCCTCGCCCTGGCACCGCGCGCACGGCGCCTCCCCGATGACGCCCTGGCCCCCGCAGTCCGCGCAGCGGCGGGTGAAGAGCATCCGTCCCTTGGCCGCGCGCAGGTGGCCGCTTCCCTTGCAGGCGGGGCACGACTGGGGCCGCCGGCTCACGCGGCCCTGCCCCTCGCACGCCTCGCAGCGCTCGTAGCGCAGGATCTGGAGCCGGCGGCGCGCGCCGAGGAAGGACTCCTGGAAGCTGATGCGCGCGCTCTGCTCGAGGTCCTCGCCGCGCGCCGGCTCCTCGGCCCGCGGCGTGCGGAGGACGCCATCGAGGAGGTCGCGCAGCCCGGGGCCGTCCACGCGCACCTCGGTGGAGAAGTCGAAGCCGGCGAAGCCCACCTCGAGCGCGGGCGGCGCCGCGGGCAGGACGTCGCCGCGGTCGTACTGGGCGCGCCGGTGCGGATCGGACAGGATCTCGAAGGCCTGGGACACGGCGCGGAAGCGCTCCGCGGCCACGGGGTCCCCGGGGTTGAGGTCCGGGTGCAGGGAACGCGCGCGCTTCTGGTAGGCGCGGCGGATCTCCGCCGCGCTCGCTCCCTGGCGAACGCCGAGGACGGCGTACAGGTCCATGCTCGTCTGGTGGGGGGCGGGTTGCCCGTGCGCCGCCCCGCCACTAAGCTAAAAGTTGAGCGTGTTCTTGTCAACCCCGGGGACAGCGCCGTGACCGCGAGGACGCTGGAGATCCTCGGCGAGCGGGCACTGGCGCGCGCCGACATGCCCACGCTCGGCGCGGCTTCCGCGGAGCTGCCCGAGGGCTCCTACACGACGCTGCGGACCTACGGCGGTCGCGGGGTGGCGCGGCTGGAGAGGCACCTGCGGCGACTGGAGGACTCGGCGGGCGCTCCCCCGGGCACCCTGGACCGAGGCGCGGTGCGGCGGGCGCTGGGCCGCGTGCTCGACGACGCCGGCCACCCGGAGTCGCGCCTCCGCATCACCTTCGCCCCGCCCCGGCTCTTCGTGACCGTCGAGCCCTTCGTGGCCCTTCCCGCCGGGCTGTACGCGGCGGGCGCGTGGTGCGTGACCCTGCACCTGCGGCGCGACAACCCCCGGGCCAAGGACACCCGCTTCCTGGCCAGCGCGGACGAAGCGCGCGCGCGCCTCCCCCCCGGGGCGCACGAAGGCGTGCTGGTGGGAGGCGACGGCGCCCTCCTGGAGGGGTTGTCCAGCAACTTCTTCGCCGTGCGCGGGGGCCGGCTCTACACCGAGGAAGAGCGCGTCCTGCACGGCGTGACGCGCGACCTCGTGCTGGAAGTGGCCGCCTCCGTCCTGCCCCGGGCCGGCCGCGCCGCGCGCCTCGAGGAAGCGGGCGCGATCGAGGAGGCGTTCCTGACCAGCGTGTCGCGGGGGATCCTCCCCGTGGCCCGCCTGGACGACGTCGTCCTGGGGGCCGCGCCGGGGCCCGTCACGAGCGCCCTGACCGAGGGCTTCGAGGAGAGGGTGCGCCGCGAGGTGGAGCGGCTCTAGCCGGGCCGCGGCCGCCCTCGGCCGCCTACAACTCCGCCCACTTGCCGTGACCCTCCCACACGCGGATGCGCACGGGAAAGGGGAACCTCTCGCGCAGGCGGGAGTGGAGCAGCTGGCAGATGTTCTCCACCGTGGGCAGGGGGAGCACGTCGTTCCAGTTGCGGTGGTCGTACTCCTGGAGGACCTCGCGCGTGCGCGCCTTGATCTCGCCGAAGTCCATGAGCATGCCCGCGCCGGGGTCTCCTTCCACCATCACCTCGACGCGGTAGGTGTGGCCGTGGATCTGACCGCACTTCGGGTGGCCGGGCAGGAAGTGCGCGCAGTCCACGTGCTCCACCACGCCCAGCTGCATGCGCCCAGCCTACACCATCGCGCGACGCAGGGTCTGCGCGAGGGGCGCCAGCGGCCGGCCCAGCAGCGCCTCCAGGGGACGGTGGTCCGCGATCTCGTCGCACAGCAGGCAGTCGAGGGAGTCGGGTCCCATGCCGTGGAACCCTTCCGTGCGCGCCCGGCGCTCGGCCTCCGCCACTTCCACCACGCGCACCCGGTGGTCCACACGCAGGCCGGCGCCGGCGGCCTCCCCGGCCAGGCGCGCGCAGAAGTCCGCGAAGGACACTGGCTCCGGTCCCACGAGGTCGAGCGCGCGATGGGGCAGGGAGCCGTTGAAGAGGCGCGCGCCCTCCGCGAAGGCCGCGGCCAGCACGGCCGCCGCCGCGTCGTCCACCGCCACCGGCTGCATGCGGTAGGCGCCGTCGCCCGGCTGCTCGACCTCGCCCCGCGCCATCTGCGCGAGCAGGTCCGCCACCAGCTCGTCTCCCCGCCCCACGATGTAGGAGGGCCGCAGGGCCACCGCCTCCAGGCCGGCCGCGAAGGCCGCGCGCTCCGCGCCGAGCTTGGACAGGAAGTACGGGTTGGTGGTGCGACGCCCCCTGCCGTAGGCGGCGACGCCGAGCCCGCTCAGCAGCACCAGCCGGCGCACGCCCGCCGCCCGCGCCGCGTGCGCGGCGGCGCGCGTACCCTCCACGTTGACTCCCTCGAAGGTGGCCCCCGGCTTCTCGTGCCCGATGTGCGCGAGGTGGACCAGCGCCTGCGCCCCCGTGAAGGCGGGGACCAGGGCACGCTCCTCCAGGCCGGCCACGACGAAGGAGCGTCCGCCTGCGCGTTCCACGGCCGCCCCTCCCTCCGCCGAGCGCGACAGGCCCCGTACCTCGTGGCCAGCGCCGGCGGCGAGACGGACGACGTGGCGGCCCACGAAGCCGCTCGCGCCCGTCACGGCCAGCACCGCCATCCGGAGGGGAAGGCTACCGGCCCTTGGGGCGCCTCTGCATCCGCCGCAGGACGGCCTGGTACCCGGCGGTACGAGGAGCCGCGTCGCCCTGGCGCGGGGGCACGGGGGGACGGGCGGGCTTGAGGCGCAGCGAGGACGGCGCCCGCGGCGCGAGCAGGGGCGGCCGGCGGGACACGGGCGGCTCCGACGGCAGGTAACGGACGGGCGCCACCCCGGCGGCCAACAGGGCCCGCCGCACGTCGGCCAGCCCGCGCGCCACGAGGTTGCGGGCCTTGTGGTAGGGCCAGTTGAAGCGGCGCATGATCTCGGTGAGCTGGTAGCCGGTGAGGTGGGCGGTCACCGCCTGGCGCCGGTCGGGGGCGATGCCCCGGAGAGCGGCGCGGATGTGGTCCATCTTCTCCTTGCGGTCGAGGGTGACGTGCGGGTCCTCGCGCGCGCGCAGGCGGGCGGCGGGGCCGTCCTGCTCGAGCGGCTCCTGCGACCGCGCCCCCTCCTGGCGGCGGACCCGCATGGTCTCGCGCACCGCGGCCTTGTAGATGTACGTGGTCGGGTGCTGGATGCTCTGGTCGCGCCGCAGCTGCTTCCAGAGCGCGATGAACACGCGCTGCTCGATGTCCTCGCGCACGCAGGCGGGCAGCCGCTTGCCGACGCGGGCCACCATGACCCGGATCAGCCGCCGGTACTGCCGCACGAGGTCTTCCATCCGGCGACCCGTCTCGGCGGGCGTGCGCGCCTCGGGGGCGCGGTGAGGCTCGGGCAGGCGGGCCTCGGGCGCGCGCGGCGTCGGGGCCGGGGAGAAGCCGATGTCGGCGGCGGCGGAGCGGCGGCCGCTGCCCGGGCCACCGGCCACGACGTCGCCGGGAGCCTCGGCGCGGGGTGCCGCCTCCCGGAGGTGAAGCTCCGGGATCTCCAGGCCGTCCATCGTCACTCGGTCAGTCACGGGTCATCGCGTGGACGAGGGTGGACGCGTGGAGGGCCGTGATCCACCTCACCGGTTCGAAGCCTCTCTGTCGTGAAGGGCCGACAGTGTAGCGCACCTCACAACGGCCGCGCCAGACCGTGTGCGCGGGCGCACGGTTTGACGCGCCGCGGGCCCGGACGTAGCCTCCGCCTTTCCCTCCCGCGCGGGCGGGCGCACGGGCCACGTTCCGGGCCGGGCGGCGGGGGGCGCGCCCCGAGAGGAGAGAGATGGAGCCAAGGAACCGTCTGGCCGTCGTCGCGGGAGCCCTCCTGGCCGTCCCGGCCTGGGGCTGCATGGAGGTCCACAACCTGATCCGGGTCAAGGGCGACGGCAGCGGAACCCTCGTCCAGACCATCACCATGAACCCGCAGGCCCTGGAGATGGCCATGGGGGGCATGGCGAAGGCCATGGGGGGAACGGTCGAAACGAAGGGTACGGAGACCTCCGGCGACCTCACTTCCTCGGGTCCCTTCGCTCCCGAGAAGCTCAAGGCGGAGGCGTCCAAGCTCGGGGAGGGCGTGACCTTCGTGTCCGCGGAGCCCATCGACCTCAAGGACCGCAAGGGAGCCCGCGCCACCTTCGCCTTCAAGGACGTCACGCGGCTGCAGCTCTCCCAGAAGCCGGACGCGCCGCAGGGCGCCCCCGAGAGCCCCTCGCCCGAGGACCGGCTGAAGTTCCGCTTCGAGCGTCAGCCGGCGGGCCGGTCCGTCCTGATCGTGGACATGGGCCAGCCGGGCCCCGCCTCCCCCCGGCCGGCCCGCCAGCCGGCCGCGGAGACGCCCCCCGAGGCCCTCGAGATGATGAAGTCCATGTTCAAGGGGATGCGGATCAACATCGCCGTGGAGGTGGAGGGCACCGGGATCAAGACCAACAGCCCCTACCTCGAGGGCTCCACCGTCACCCTGCTCGACGTCAGCTTCGACGCCATCCTGGCCGACCCCAAGAAGCTGAAGCAGTTCGAGGCCATGGACGGCGCGCCCATGGACGAGATCAAGCGCCTGGTGAAGGGAATGCCCGGGATCAAGGTGAACACCGACCCCCAGGTGCGCATCGAGTTCTCGCCCAGGTAGGCCCGGCGCCGGCGCGGCGGGCAGGGCCCCCCTGCCGCCGAGCGGATCAGTGCACCAGCTTCCGGTACTTGATGCGGTGCGGCTGGTCCGCCTCCGCGCCCAGCCGCCGGTGCCGGTCCGCCTCGTAGTCCTGGTAGTTGCCCTCGAACCACACCACGCGGCTGTCGCCCTCGAAGGCGAGGATGTGGGTGGCCACCCGGTCGAGGAACCAGCGGTCGTGGCTGATGATCACCGCGCAGCCGGCGAAGCCCACCACCGCCTCCTCCAGCGCGCGGAGGGTGTCCACGTCGAGGTCGTTGGTGGGCTCGTCCAGCAGGAGGAGGTTGCCCCCGCTCTTGAGCAGGGTGGCCAGGTGCAGCCGGTTGCGCTCCCCCCCGGAGAGGTCCTTGACCTTCTTCTGCTGGTCGGGGCCGCGGAAGCCGAAGGAGGCCGCGTAGGCGCGTGAGTTGACCTCGCGCTTGCCCACCATCACCAGGTCCTTGCCGCCGTCGCTGATCTCCTCCCACACGCTGCGCTCCCCGCGCAGGGCGTCCCGGCTCTGGTCCACGTAGGAGAGCACGACGCTCTCCCCCACGCGCAGGGTGCCCGCGTCGGGGGTCTCCTCGCCCACGATCATGCGGAAGAGGGTGGTCTTGCCCGCGCCGTTGGGGCCGATCACGCCCACGATGCCGCCGCGCGGGAGGATGAAGTCCACCTCGTCCATGAGCACGTTGTCGCCGTAGCCCTTGCGCAGGTGCTCCGCCGTGACCACCAGGTCGCCCAGGCGCGGCCCGGGGGGGATGGCGATCTCGCGCGGCCCATCCCGCTTCTCCGCCGCCTGCTCCTCCGCCAGGAGCTGCTCGTAGTTGTTGATGCGCGCCTTGCCCTTGGCCTGGCGCGCGCGGGGCGCCATGCGGATCCACTCCAGCTCGCGCTGCAGGGTGCGGCGCCGCGCGCTGGCCTCCTTCTCCTCCTGGGCCAGGCGGCCTTCCTTCTGCTCCAGCCAGGAGGAGTAGTTGCCCTGCCAGGGGATGCCCGCGCCGCGGTCCAGCTCCAGGATCCAGCCCGCCACGTTGTCGAGGAAGTAGCGGTCGTGCGTCACCGCCACCACCGTGCCCGCGTAGTCGTGCAGGAAGCGCTCGAGCCAGGCCACCGACTCCGCGTCGAGGTGGTTGGTGGGCTCGTCCAGGAGGAGCATCTCGGAGGGCTGCAGGAGGAGGCGGCACAGGGCCACGCGGCGCCGCTCCCCGCCGGAGAGCCGGGTGACGTCCGCGTCCGGAGGGGGCAGCCGCAGCGCGTCCATGGCCACCTCGACGTGGCGGTCCAGCTCCCACAGGTTCTGGGCGTCGATCTGGTCCTGCAGCCGCCCCAGCTCGTCGGCGTTCTCGTCCGACCAGTCGGCGGAGAGCTCCTCGTAGCGCTGGAGGACGGCCCGCTTCTCGGCCACCGCCTCCTCGACGTGCTCGAGCACGGTCTTCCCCGCGTCGAGCTGGGGCTCCTGGGGCAGGAAGCCCACGCGCGTCCCCGGCGCGGCGAAGGCCTCCCCGGCGAAGTCGGTGTCGACGCCGGCCATGATGCGGAGCAGGCTGCTCTTGCCCGCGCCGTTGGCGCCCAGCACCCCGATCTTGGCTCCCGGGAAGAAGGAGAGCCAGATCCCGCGCAGGATCTCCTTGCCCTGCGGGGTGACCTTCCGCAGGTCCTTCATGGTGTAGATGAATTGCGGCGGCATCGAGCGGGAACCCCCGAGGATCAGTTCTTCCGGAAGGGCCAGCATTCTGGTCCGCGCCGTCCCAGGGGTCAAGCGGGCACTCACGGCGCTCACCGCGGAGAGCGCAGAGCACGCAGAGAGCGGCTCAGAATTGGAGCCTCTGCGTCCTCGGCGTCCTCTGCGATGAGTTTTCGTTACTGCGGTGGCAGCTCCCCCGTCATCTCCCAGCGGATCAGCGAGACGGGGATCATGCCCGACGCGTTGAGGTCGTCCATGAAACGCCGGAGCGAGAAGCCGTCCCGCTCCCGCCCCAGGCGCGCGGCGAGAAGCGACTCGATCTGGGCCTTGCCCGAGAGGTAGCAGGTCCCGTAGCCCGGCTGCGACAGGTAGAGGCGCTGCTCGCCCCACACCAGGTCGCCGTCCACCTTGAGCCAGCCGTACGGCGTGTTCTCGTGGGCGAAGCGGACGGCCCGACCCAGGTCGGTCTCGCCCCCGTGGACCCTCAAGCTGGCCAGGCCGCGGGCCGCGCGCTGCGCGACCATCACGTACATGAGCTCGTGGCCGCGCGGGCGCCCCTCGAAGAGGCCCGCCCGAGCCATCATCTCCTCCATCGCGGTCGCGAGCCCTTCGGCGCGGCTGTCCCAGATGTTGTAGAGGAGCGCGCCGCGCCGGATCGGGCTCGGGTGCGGCTCCTTCTCCATCCGCGCCAGGTCGAACCAGTGGTAACCGTGCGCGCGCAGCAGGAACGGCTCCCGCGCGTCCACCTGCGAGAAGAAGTCGCGGTCGGCCGGCGCCACGAAGCCGCTCACGCGGGCCCGGAGCGCCGGGTCCATGTAGTCCTTGACGGTGCCCACGCCGCGGTCGCCCAGGAACTTCATGTACGCGGTCACGGCTTCCTGCATGCCCTGGGTCCAGCCCTCGGGCGAGTCCATGAGCGGGGCGGGCGGCTGTCCCGCGTGCGCGACGGACTCGAGCTGCAGGTGCGCGAGGGAGCGGGCCAGCTCGCGCTCGTGGAGCGTCACCTCGTCCTGCCACGTGAAGGGCGAGAGGTGCACGTTGCGCAGGTACCAGTCGTAGTTCTCGCGGCCGACGCCGGACGCGCCCCCCTTGCCGGGCAGGCCCGCCTCCAGCCAGGCGCCGAACTCGTCCACGGCCGCGCGGGCCCTGTCGATGTCGGGCACCAGGTCGGGGTGATGCGGGCCGACGCGCTTCGCCAGGTCCGCGAGCGCCGCGCTCTGCTCCTTCTGGACGCGGAGCCCCGCCCGCCAGAGGTCGCGCGTGTCCTCGACGAGGTTCGCGCGCGCCTGGGCCAGCACGGAAGGGATCGCGCGCAGCCGGGCGCGGAAGGGCGCGATGTCCGCCGCCGGGAGCGGGAACGCCATCCGCCAGGTCTCGATCGCCCCCGCGATGGTCGAGCCCTCCTTCGCGGGCGTGTCGCTCTGCTCGGGGATCACGACCATGTAGTAGCCGGGATCGCGCGCCCAGGGCCGCAGGACGCGATGGTCGAAGTCCAGGCCGTTCATCTCCGCCTGGACCAGGCGCCAGTCGACCTGCTGGGCGACCGGCCAGCCTCCGGGGCGGATGGCGCGCAGCCGCTCCTGGAACTCCGGCAGCCGCTCCTTCTGGGCGGCCATGGCGGGGGGCGTGTAGTCGGGGACGCCGTCGCGGAAGACGGGCCCCTGGAACGCCCGCCACTCCTGGAAGAGCGCGACGAGGTCGGCGTAGCCGCCGTTCGCGGCCACGCCGGTCGGACCCGCCATCCCGACGACCGCCAGCGCGAAGGGGGCGCCGGCCGCTCCGGCCCGACGGAGCAGCCGGCGCGTCATCCTAGAAGTTCACGCGGGCGGTGACGCCGAACGTCCTCGGCTGGTTGGTCAGGTAGCCCACGCGCGCGCGCTGGCCGCGCTCGCGGTCCAGCGCCAGGAACGCCCGCTCGTCGGTGAGGTTGTTCGCGAACAGCGCCACGTCCCACTTGCCGAACAGCACGCCCACGCGGGCATTGACGATGTCGTAGGACGGCAGCAGGGGGTCGAAGGAGAACGTGGTCTGCGTGAGAGGTCCACCGATGGTCCCCGGGGACGTGATGAGGCTCACGTTGCCGGCTCCCGGCTCCTCGTCCCCGACCTGCGTGAAGCGGGAGCCCACGTGCTGGAAGCTCCCGGTGGCGTAGCCCAGCCAGTCCTGGCGCATCTGCCACTGGTAGGTCGCGGTGGCGGACATCTGGAACTGCGGCACGCTGGGCAGCCGGTTGCCGTCGCGGATGCCGGCCACCACTGTGGTGTTGCCCGACGCGTCGGTCGATTCGAGCGTCGACTTCAGCTCGGAGTTGTTGAAGCCCATGGAGACCGAGAAGTCGAAGTTGCTGCTGGGGGCCGCCGCGAACTCGATCTCGGCGCCCGCGCTGCGCGCGTCGGGCACGTTGAACACCACGCGCGAGGAGCAGGTGCCCGCGGTGACCGTAGCCTGCAGGTTCGAGATGTCGATGTAGAACGCGGACACGTTGAGCGAGCCCTTGCCGCCCAGGACCCGCGACTTGGAGCCGATCTCGTAGTTCCAGCTCGTCTCGTCCTCCCAGGTCTCACGGCCTCCGAAGGTCTGGAGGTCGGCCGGCGAGCACAGGGGCACGTTCAGCGGGTCGTTGATCCCGCCCAGGCGGAAGCCCTTGGCCGCCTGCACGTTCACGTTCGTGGCGTCGGTGGCCTTGAAGGTCACGATGAAGCGGGGCGCCACGCCGCTGGCGTCGGTCGAGTTCGGGGCGCCGCCGGGGTCGGCGAAGATGCCGTCGAAGACCTGGGTGCGGTCCTCGTTGAAGTTGTAGTAGCGCAGGCCTCCGGTCACGTCGATGAGGTCGCTGAACGTGTACGTCGCCTCGCCGAACAGCGCGAACTGGCTGAGCTCGTAGTGCAGGTCGGAGAAGAAGAGCACGTCCCTCCCGGCGCCGAAGCGCCCCGCGGTGGGAATGCCCGTCAGGTCCTCGAAGCCCGACACCAGCAGGCTCTGGCCGTAGTCGCGCGTGGTGTCGGCGTAGAACCCGCCCGCCAGCCACTTGAGCCTCTCGGTGGCGCCGGAGACGCGGATCTCCTCCGTCCACACCTTGGCGTCCGTCGCGTCGTCCAGCGGCGCGTCGAGGGAGTAGACGTTCTCGGGCAGAGCCAGGGGCGTCCCGCCGGTGATGCTGGACGTCAGCGCCCCCGCGTCGCGCACGACCAGCACGTCGCGGTTCGTGTAGGACGTGATCGAGGTCAGCGTCACGCTCCCGAAGTCGTAGTTGAGGGCCACGTCGGCGAGCAGGAACTCGTCCGTGAAGGGCTCCTCGATCTGCACGAACTGCTCGCGGTCGGTGAAGGTGACCGCCGGGCGCGAGGACGTGAAGGGATTGGCCAGGATGTTGTAGTCGTCGATGCGGTTCCAGCCGTCCATGTCGACCTTCTGGTAGGCCAGGCGGGGCGTGATGCTGAAGCGGTCGTTGGGCGCGATCTTGACGGCGGCGCGCACGCCGTAGCGATTGCCCGAGTTCACGTCGCTCACGAGGTTGTTCGGGTCTGGCCGGATCGCGCCGTCGCTCGTCCGCGTGACCCCCGGCGTGTCCATGTAGCCGGCGAGGTGGGTGTAGTAGCCCGCCACGCGGACCGCGGCCGTGTCTCCCAGCGGAGCGTTGAATCCGAGCTTGATGTTGCCGCCCTGGGAGCCGCCGTCGATGGTGTTGCCGCCGACCTCACCGAACACCTTCCTCGCGCCGAGCTCGGGCTGGTTGCTGATGTAGCGGACCGTGCCCGACACGTTGCCCGAACCGAAGAGCGTGCCCTGCGGGCCGCGCAGCACCTCGACGCGGGACACGTCGAAGAGGTCGATGTCGGGCGTGAAGAGCGACAGCGAGATCACCGACTCGTCCAGGTACGCGGCCACCTGCTCCTTCACGCCGGGCTGGTCGCGGGCGATCTGGCCCGACGACACGCCGCGGATGGCGACCTGGCTCTGGCCCGGTCCGAGGTTCTGCACGCTGAAGCCGGCCACCTCGCGGGCCACGCCCTCGATGTCGTCGATGCCGCGCGAGCGCAGGTCGGCCTCCGTGGGCGCGGCGATGGAGAAGGGCGTCTCCTGCACCGTCGTCTCGCGCTTCATGGCCGTGACCGTGACCTGCTCCTCGGCGCGCGGCTGCAGGGTGAAGTCGGCGGTGGCTCCGGCCGCCGAGACCTCGACGTCCTTCCGCGACTGCTGGCCGAAGCCCCGCAGCGACACGGCCACGGTGTAGGTGCCGGCAGGCAGCGTGAAGGAGAAGGTGCCGTCGTTGCCGGTAGGCGCGCTCTGGGAGGCGCCCGTGGCCTGGTTGGTGACGGTGACGACGGCTCCGGGAACGGCGGCGCCGGTGGCGTCCTTCACGATCCCGCTCAGGCGCGCGTCGCCGGTCTGGGCCTGGGCGGCGGCGCCGGTGCAGAGCACGATGACCAATGCCATGAACGTTCGGGACGGATTGCGAAGGGAAGACATCAGAGCCTCCTGGCTAAAGCCGCTGTCTCAGTTGCATTTAGGGCGTCTTTGGCACGCTTTAGTACGGCGCTGTCACGCCTTTGTCAAGCGCGGTCAGTGGACCTCGCGCCGCTGCACCTGTCCCTTGGTGGCCAGGCTGAAGCGCAGCTCGGGCCCGGCCCGCCGTCCGGTGACGAGGTCGGCGGCATGGCGGCCCACCGCGGGGCCGTGCTTGAAGCCATGGCCCGAGCCCGCGCCCACGAGGAGGGCGTTGGGCCAGCGCGGGTGGCGGTCGATCAGCAGGTCGCCGTTCGAGCTGTTCTCGTACTGGCACACCCGCGACTCCACCACCGGGCGCGCGGCCAGGGCCGGGAACCGGCGGGACATGTAGGAGCGGACGCCGGCCAGCCCCTCCGCGGTCGCCTGCCGGTCGCCGGAGTCGGGGTCGAAGAGCGGCCCGTGGCGGTCGTGGGCGATCTTGAAGCCGCGGCTCTCGAGGTCGGGCATCCCGTAGTAGATGTCTCCCTCGTTGAAGTCGGCCCACCCGGGCAGCCGCGCGGCCGAGAAGCGGTCGTCTCCGTTCTCCGGGGCGAAGAAGAAGACCTCCTGGCGCGTCGGGAAGATCCGCCCGCCGAGGAGCGACGGGAAGAGCTTCGGCATCCAGGGACCGCAGGCGAACACGTAGTGCCCGGCGCGCAGCGTCTCGCCT
Source organism: Vicinamibacteria bacterium (assembly GCA_036556965.1). Taxonomy (GTDB): domain Bacteria; phylum Acidobacteriota; class Vicinamibacteria; order Fen-336; family Fen-336; genus DATBIO01. Next base: position 2,763 of record DATBIO010000261.1, on the reverse strand, counting down.
TCCGCCGTGCGCAGGCCCTCGAGGGCGGGGCCGTCGCCGGGCGGCAGCACGGCGGCCAGCCGATAGGACCCCCCCGCGGACACGAACTCCCCGACCAGCGTCTGCACGGCGCGCCGGGCCATGAGCGGCCCCCGGTCCGGCTCCAGCAGCCCCAGCTCCACCCCGTCCCAGGCCACCTGCGGGTAGCGGCGTGCCAGCAAGGCGCGGTCCAGGACCTCGAGGCGCAGGCCCAGGCGGCGATGGACGTCGATGCTCTGGTCCACGAAGGGCTCGCGCTTCCCGAAGAACATCAGCACGCCGACGGGGTGGTAGATGGGCAGGCCCGCGCGCGACGAGAGCCAGCGCCAGTCCTCGAGCGAGTCCCAGGCCATCCGCGTGTAGACGTCGTCCGCGCCGTAGATCGTGCGCGTCATTCGCGACTCGCCGCCCGAGGAGGCGCGGGCGTTGGCGGGGCCGGAGGCGTCGAGCAGAAGCACGCGCCGGCCTTCGCGGCGCAGGTGCCACGCCGTCCACGCCCCGAACACGCCCGCGCCCACCACGATGGCGTCCCAGCCCGGCGCCGGCGCGGCCACGCTCCGCCCGAGGCCCGCCGCGGAGACAGCCAGCAGACCGGCCCCGCGCCCCATCAGCTCGCGCCGCGTCAGGCCCCGCCCCTTCTTTTCCTTCATGAGCGCGAGCATTGGTGGACGGGCCGGTGGCTGTCAATGCGCGGCCGGGGCCGGGGCCGGGCGGAAGCCCCAAAGTATTACGGTTCTGTGACAAACGCGGAGCGGCCGGTTTGCTAGCCTGCGAACGGACATTCTCGGAGGAGCACGCTGTGACGCTGCGCTGGAACGGAAAGCCATTCGACTGGGTCAACGTGGCGTACTTCGGCGCCCTCCACGTGGGCGCCCTCTTCGCGCCCTGGACCTTCACCTGGACCGGCCTCGGTGCGGCCGTCCTCCTGTGGTGGGTGGCGGGCTCGCTGGGCATCGGCCTCGCCTACCACCGCCTCCTCACCCACCGCGGGTACAGGGTGCCCAAGCCGCTCGAGTACCTGCTCACCGTGTGCGGGATGCTCGCCAGCGAGGGCGGCGCCATCTCCTGGGTGGCCATGCACCGCATGCACCACACGCTGTCCGACCGCGAAGGGAAGGACCTGCACACGCCCAAGGACGGCTTCTGGTGGAGCCACATCGGGTGGATCCTCTGCAAGGTGGGCTACGACTACCGCGAGATCGAGCGGCGCCACGCCCCCGAGCTGGTGGCGGATCCGGTGCACCGCGTGCTGAACCGCCTGCACATCCTGCCCAACGTGCTGGTGGGCCTGGCCCTGTTCGCCTGGGGCGGCTGGAGCCTGGTGGTGTGGGGCGTCTTCGTGCGGCTGCTCGTGGTCCTGCACACCACCTGGTTCGTGAACTCCGCCTCCCACACCTGGGGCTACCGCACCTACGACACGCCCGAGGGCTCCACCAACCTCTGGTGGGTGGGCCTCCTGGCCTGGGGCGAGGGCTGGCACAACAACCACCACGCGTTCCAGCGCAGCGCCCGCCACGGCCACGAGTGGTGGGAGGTGGACCTCAACTGGATGGCCATCCGCACCCTCATGGCCCTGGGGCTGGCCACGGAGGTGCAGCTCCTGCCCGCGGGGGCCGAGCGCTTCCGCCTCGACCGCCGGGCGCCGGGCGCTTCCGTGCCCGCCGAAACGGCGGCCTGACCTCCGTCCACTCCCGCCGCCCTTCCACCTCCGGCGGCGCGGATAATGGACGGAGGAGGTCCGCATGAACCGCGTCCTCGTCCTGCTCGCGGCGCTGGCCGCGCCCGCCGCCGCCCAGACGCCTCCCTTCCCCGCGCCTCGCGAGGCCGCGCCCGCGGAGGCCGTGAGCGTGACGGGCACCGCGCGCGTGAGCCTGGCCCCCGACCGCGCCGTGTTCACCGCCGGCGTCCAGACCACGGCCCCCACCGCGGCCCAGGCCACGGAGGAGAACAGCCGCACCATGGCCGCGGTGATCGGCGCCCTGAAGAAGGCGGGCGCGGCGGAGGGCGAGCTCCGCACCTCGCACGTCTCGGTGTATCCGCAGATGGACCACCAGCCCGGCAAGCGGCCGCGGATCCTCGGCTACCAGGTGAGCAACGGCGTCACGGTGACGCGGAAGACCACGGCGGACGTCTCCGCCCTCCTGCAGGCGGCCCTCGACGCCGGCGCGAACCAGGTCTCCGGCGTCTCCTTCGAGGTCTCGGATGCCGCTCCGGGCCGGCAGGACGGCCTCACCCGTGCCTTCGCCGACGCGCGGGCCAAGGCCCAGGTCCTGGCCCAGGCCGCCGGGCGGACCCTCGGGCGCGCGCTGTCCATCACCGAGGGCACGGCCATGGCGCCGCCCCGGCCCATGATGCGCACCATGGCCATGGAGGCCGCGCCCGACGTGCCCATCGAGGCGGGCACCGAGGAGCTGCGCTACACCGTCTCCGTGACCTTCGAGCTGCGCTGAGCCGGCGCCGGCCCTAGCCGTCCAAGGCCGCGAAGAACGCGCCCAGCTTGCGCTCGTCCAGCGCGCCGTCCGTGCGCACGCCGCTGCAGACGTCGAGCCCGTAGGGCCCGACCTCCGCCACGGCCTCGCGGACGTTGGCGGGGGTGAGGCCGCCGGCCAGGAAGAGCGGCACCGGTACCCGCTCGCGGATGCGCCGGCTGACCGCCCAGTCGTGGCGCCGGCCCGTCCCGCCCAGCTCCTTCACCGCGGCCCCGGGGCGCCCGGAGTCGAGCAGCAGCGCGTCCACGTCGGTGGC
>DATBIO010000260.1:0-1719 GCA_036556965.1 Vicinamibacteria bacterium | reverse complement strand
CAAGGCGATCACGCGCTGGCCCGCCTCGCGCGTGCGGCGGTAGTTCCGGCCGCGGCGGCGCTCGAGGACGGGGTAGCTCTCGACGAGCAGCGGCTCGGCCTCCGCATGGCGGCCCAGCACGGTGAGGCAGCCGCCCAGGAGGCTGCGCGCCTCCGCCGTACGCCAGTCGTCGCTCGTGAAGGCCGCCGCCCGCAGCGCCACCGCCTCCCGGAGCATCGCCTCACCTTCGAGGCCCCTTCCGCGCTCGGCCTGGAGCTTGCCGAGCCAGGCCAGGGAGTCGGCCAGCGCCGGATTGGCCGGAGCCAGGCCCCTGCGCCGCAGGGCCAGGCCCTCCCGGTACAGGGACTCCGCCTCGGCCAGGCGGCCCTGGTCGTGGAGCACGCGCGCGAGGTTCGTGGTCGGAAACGCCAGGTCGGGATGGTCCGGCCTCAGCACCCGCCGCTGCACGGCCAGCGCCTCGATGAAGAAGCGCTCGGCCTCCGCGAATCGGCCCTGGTCGTGGAAGAGGAGGCCGAGGTTGTTGAGGTTGACGGCCACCGACGGGTGGGCGTCGCCGTGCAGCCGCTTGGAGATGCCCAGCGCGCGGCGGTAGAGCGGCTCGGCCCCGGCGTAGTCCCCGCGGTTCTGTAGGGTGAGGCCCAGGTTGTTGAGGGGGGCGGCCAGCCCCTCGTGATCGGGCCCCAGGTGGCGCTCGAGCATCGCCAGCGCCTCCCGCAGCAGGGGCTCCGCCGCCTCCAGGTCGCCGCGCTCGCTCAGCAGCCGGCCCAGGCGCCCGAGGGCGGCCGCGGTCAGGGGGGCGTCGCGCCCGCGGTCCTGGCGCCGCACGGCCAGCGCCTCGCGGAAGCGCGTCTCGGCGGCGGCGTAGTCGCCCCGCGCCGCGGCCAGGTTCCCCATCTCCTCCAGGATGGCCGCGCGCGCGCCCTGGTCGGGGAGGGCGGCGCCCGCTCCCGCGGGGGGCGCTCCGTGGAGGCGCAGCGCCTCGTCCAGCAGCGCCCCCGCCGCCTCCGGCTTGCCCTCCTGGCGCCGCAGGGAGCCGAGCAGGAAGAGGCTGTGGGCCAGCCGCGGGTCGGGCGGGTCCAGCCGCCGCCGCATGGCCACCGCCTCCTCGAGCAGCGCACCCGCGCCCGCGGTGTCCGCGCGCAGGCGGAGCACCCAGGCGAGCTCCTCCAGGGACTGGGCCACCTCGGCGTGGTCCCCCGCGTGGAGCTGGCGCCGGAGGGCGAGGGCGTCGCGCAGGAGGCGCTCGGCGCTGTCGTAGACCCGGAGCTGCGAGTAGACGCGGCCCACCGCGCTCATGACCGAGGCCTGCACGTCGGGCTCGCCCGCCAGCTCCTCGGACACGCGCTGGGCCCCGCGGTCCAGCACCGCGCGCGCGGTCACCTCGCGGCCTCCTCCCTCGAAGGGGTCGGCGGCCTGGAAGACGTCCACCAGGAACCTGGAGACGCGCTCCGCGCGCGCGCGCTCGCGGTCCGCGCGGGCCAGGGCGCGGCGCACCTCCAGCGACTGGACGACGGTGCCCACGGCGAAGGCGACGAGGACGACGGCGCCCGCCCCCGCCCCCGCCACCGCGGCGCGATGGCGGCGCACGAACTTGGCCAGGCGGTAGGGGGCGCGCGCGGGCCCGGCGTGCACCGGCTCGTGCGCGAGGTGGCGGCGGAGGTCGAGGGCCAGCTCGGAGGCGGCGCCGTAGCGCCTCGTGCGGTCGCGGTCCAGGGCCTT
>DATBIO010000259.1:0-4170 GCA_036556965.1 Vicinamibacteria bacterium | reverse complement strand
GAGGCTCCTGCAGTCGGGGCTGCCCCTGTCCGCGGAGGCCTGGCGCTCCCCGGACCATCGCCTGCCCGAGCCCGCCACGCCGTTCCCCAGCCTCGTGCAGGTGGCGGGCCCCGGCTTCCGCGTCCCTTCCGCGCGCCACCTCTCGGCGGGCGTGACCCACGAGCTGGGGCGCGACCTCCGGCTCACCGTCGACCTGCTCGCCGTGGAGGGGAGGGACCAGATCGGGGTCGTGGACTACAACCCGCTGCTGCCGTCCCTGGGCCCCGGCCGCCGGCCCAACGACGTCGAAGGCAGGCCGGGCACGTCCGCCTCCGTGAACCAGTTCACGAACTACGGGGAGAGCTCCTACCGCGGCCTGGCCGTGTCCCTGCGCGGGCGCATGGGGAGCCGGTTCGAGGCCCTGGCCTCCTACACGCTGTCGGAGGTCGAGGACACGGGCAGCGACATGTTCGGCCAGGCCAACACCGCGGAGGACCCCGGGCGGGGGAGGGACCCCGCGGATCCCGCGGGGCTGCCCCTGGAGTTCGCGCCCGAGGCCTTCCGCGGTCCCGCCGCGACCGACCAGCGCCACCGCTTCGTCCTGAGCGCCCTCGCCGAGCTCCCCTGGCGCCTCAGCCTCTCCGGGATCGTCGCCGTGGGCGCGGGACGCCCCTACACCGCGCTGGTGGGCGTGGACGCGAACGGCGACGGCGTCGCCGCCAACGACCGGGCCCGGCGCGATCCCAGGGATCCCGCCACCCGCGTGGACCGGAACGACGAGCGCATGGAGGGCACGGCCGCCGTGGACGCGCGCCTCGCGCGCCGCTTCGCGCTGCCGCGGGGAGCGTCCCTGGACGTGCTGGTGGAGGCGTTCAACCTCCTCGATCGCGTCAACTACAGCGACGTGAACAACGTCTTCGGCACCGGCGCCTTCCCGGACGAGCCCCTGCGCGGCCCGACCGGCCGCATCACCTATGGCCGCTACACCAGGGCCCACCCGCCGCGCCAGGTGCAGTTCGCCCTCCGCCTCGCCTTCTGAGGGGCAGGGGGCCGGCCACGGCGGCGGCGCGTGGCCGGGGAGCGGCTAGCCCCCGAAGTCGAACCCGAGGAGCAGGCGGATCCGGGAGAAGTTCACTTCGAGGGGCGAGGCGACGAGCACGGGCGGCGCACCCGGCGCCACGGCCACCGTGGTGACCGTGCGCGCGTCGCTGCCGAACGCGTAGGCTCCGCCCATGGTGAGGGTCACGCTCCCCAGCACGAACGACGCCCCGGCCGTCAGGTGGTAGATGTCCCAGGTCGAGAGGGAGTTGGCCGCGGAGTCGTCCTTGTCCGCGAAGGTGAAGTCGGTGGTGACGGCGGAGTAGTAGGAGAAGCGATCGCTCACCCTGCGCTGGTAGCCGAAGCCGAAGTTGACCACGCTCCGTGCCCTCTGCTCCAGCCGCTTGACCAGGCTGTCCGCCGCGGGGCTGGAGGCGAAGGGGGCGGGGTCGAGCACGTGGAACGCGGGCACGCGCGCGAACCACTCGACGGTCGCGTGGTAGCTGTTCCGGCCCCGGCGCAGGGCGCCGCCCACGGCCACCGACCACGGAGACACGTAGCGCGACTCGAGATCCTCCTCGTGCTGGACGGCCACCTCCACCCGGGGGCCGCCCCCCAGGTCCGCGCCCACCGCCGAGCGCGCGTAGGAGGCGGACCCGCTGCCGAAGAGGGGGACGCTCTGGGTGGTCACCGCGAGGCCGAGGTCCCAGTCGTCGCGCTGGATGGCCAGCCCGCCCTTCCAGAGCAGGCGATAGTGGTTGTAGTCGAAGTCCTCCACGAGGAGGGCCGCCCCCCCGCGGTCCGCCGACTGGGAGGCCTGTCCGAAGATCTCCTTGCGCGTGCGCTGCCCGCGATAGACCACGTAGGTCGTGAGCCCGACGCTCGTCCGCTCCCCCACCCGGTGGCCCCAGCTCAGGCCGAACCAGTTCTCGTTGAGGTCCTGATCGAAGAGGGACTCCGCGCCCGCCTGCGGCGAGGGCACTGCCCAATCGTCCACGCGGAGGTCGAAGTCCTGCCGGGTCAGGCTGGAGATGGCCAGGGTATGGCTGCCCGTCCAGCTCCGCGGCAGGGCGAGCGCGAACAGCGTCGGCGACGGCCGCACGGAGAGGTCGTCGAAGCCGAGGAGGGGGGCCTCGGTCTCCGCGCCGAGCCACGTGGCTTCGAAGGACTCCACGCTGGCGAGCAGGGACGGGTCCCGGGTGAGGGCCAGCGCGCCGGGGTTGTAGAACGTCGCCGACAGGTCGCGCGTGCTCCCCACCACCACTCCCCCCAGCAGCTCGGCCACCGGTCCGTACTGGAGCGTCCAGTACTGGGAGTCCTGGGCCGCGGCCGTGGCGGGAAGCAGGAAGAGGAGGCTGGCCAGGGCCGCGCGCCTCGGGCACACGGCGGAGTCCCGCGGCCGCGGGCCGGCGAGGATGGCGTCACCACCGGGCAGACCCCCTCCTAGCGCGTCAGCAGGACCACGACGGGGCCCCAGGCGGTGAGCAGGATGTTCCCGATCGCGTAGGGGACGGTGTACCCGAGCACGGGGACCTTGCTCCCCGACTCGTCCTGGATCGCCCGCAGGGCGGCCGTCACCGTCCCCGCCCCCGCGCAGGCGCCGAGCAGGATGAGGGGGTTCATCTTCAGGACGAAGCGGCCGAAGAGGATCGCGGCCAGGTGGGGCGTGAGGGCCACCACGAAGCCGACCACGAGCAGGCTGGGGCCGGTCGAGCGCAAACCGGCCACGAAGGTGGGGCCGGCGCCCAGGCCCACCACCCCGATGAACACGGCGAGGCCGACGGTGTCGAACACCCACAGCGCGGGCTCCGGTATGCGGCCGAAGGTCGGGCGCACGGATCGCAGCCAACCGAACACGAGCCCCATGAGGAGCGCTCCCCCGCTCGCGGTGAGGCTCAAGGGGACGTCGCCCAGCCGGAGGGTGAGCGCGCCCACCAGGCCGCCCACCAGGATGCCGAGGCCGACGAACACGACGTCCGTCTCGCTCGAGGGCCGCTCGAGGTATCCCAGGGCCTTGCCCGCGCGCTCCACGTCGGCCTGGGCCCCCACGACCTGGAGCAGGTCCCCGCGGTTCACGATGGTGTGGGGGCCGAAGGGGATCTCCTCCCCGCCCCGCACCAGCTTCAGCAGCGCCAGGCCACGCCCGTGCTCTTCGGCGATCTCCTCGAGGGGACGGTCCGCCACCTCCTTCGTCGTCACCACCAGGTCCAGCGAGGCCACGGGGAAATCGAGCAGCTCCGGGTCCTGGACCTCCTCGGGCAGGGGCCAGCGGCCGGAGAGGAACACCAGCCGCCGCGCCATGAAGACGGCGACGTCGCCCCGGCGCAGGACGGTGTCGGGGGCGGCCTCGAGGATCTCCTTCCCGCGGCGCACCCGCTGCACGAACACGCGATCGGGGACGAAGGACGCCTCGACGTCCGCCACCGCACGCTCGGCCAGTGGTTCGGCGACGCGGTACGTCCGCACGTCCCAGTCCCGGTAGGCCGGCCGCGCGGCGGCGTCCGCCTTCGACCGTGCCGCCATCTGCCCCTCGAGCTTCCGGCCCTCCGCGCGCAGGTCGAGCCGGAGCAGCCGGGGCGCGAGGCTGGAGAGGAACCAGACCACGAAGCCCGTGCCCACCAGGTAGCTCACCGCGTAGGCGACGGGGATGTTGTTCAGCAGGCGCGTCTTCTCCGCCTCGGACAGGTCCAGCTGCGCGATGGTGGAGCCGGCGGTGCCGATGACCGTGGACTCGGTGAAGGCGCCCGCCATGAGGCCGGCCGCGGTGCCACAGTCGTATCCCATGAGCCGTGCCGCCACCACCGTGGTGACGAGGCTCGTCACGCAGAGCACGAGGGTGAGGAGCCCCTGGGACAGCGCGTTCCTGCCCAGCCCGCGGAAGAACTGGGGGCCCACCTTGTAGCCGGTGGCGAAGAGGAAGAGGTCGAAGAAGACCACCTTCACGAGGGGGTCCACCTCGACCCCGATCTGCCCGACCAAGACGCCGGCCAGGAGCGTGCCCACCACGTTGCCGAGGCTGAAGCTGCCCACCCGGATCCGCCCGATCACGAAGCCGATGGCGAGGGTCAGGAAGATGGCGAGCTCGGGGTTCTCGCGGATCGACGTGACCAGCCAGTCCATGGAGCCTCCCTCGAAGTTGCCGCGGTCCCGGGC
>DATBIO010000258.1:0-3336 GCA_036556965.1 Vicinamibacteria bacterium | reverse complement strand
CAGGCCGGTGAAGACGATGCCGATCTCGTCCTCCGCGTGGCCGCTGAGCGCGATCATCATGCGCGCCAGGTCGAGGATGCGGATGGGCTCCCCCATGTCGAGCACGCAGAGGTCGCCGTACCCGGAGAGGCCCGCTTCCACGACCATCCCCACCGCCTCCGCCACCGTCATGAGGTAGCGCCGGCAGCCCGCGTCGCTCACCGTGACCGGACCTCCCGCCTCGACCTGGGCCTTGAAGAGCGGGACCACGCTGCCCGAGCTGCCCAGCACGTTGCCGAAGCGGACGGCGGTGAAGCGCGTGCGCGCGCGCGCCGCCTGCTCGCGCACCACCAGCTCGGCCAGGCGCTTGCTCGCGCCCATGGCCCCCGCCGGCCGCACGGCCTTGTCCGTCGAGATCAGGACGAAGCGCTCGGCGCCCGCCTCGCTGGCCGCCTCCACGGCCAGGCGGCAGCCGGTGACGTTGGTGCGCACGGCCTCCTCCGGCTGGGCCTCCATGAGGGGCACGTGCTTGCGCGCGGCGGCGTGGAACACGTCCTGCGGCCGGTGGCGCAGGAAGGCCGCGCGCAGCCGGGGCGCGTCGCGCACGTCGACCAGCTCCGCGGCCACGGCCAGGGAGGGGTGGTGCGCCTCCAGCTCCCGCGCGAGCAGGTAGAGCGGGCTCTCCGCCACGTCGAGCAGGACCACGGCGCCCGCGCCGTGCGTGGCGACCTGGCGCGCGATCTCGCTGCCGATGGAGCCGCCGGCGCCCGTCACCAGCACCCGGCGCCCGGTGACGAGGGCGGCGGCGGCCTCCGGGGCGAAGCGCACGGCGCTGCGCGCGAGCAGGTCCTCGGGCCGCAGGTCCTGGAGCACGCTGGTGCTGCGCCGGTCCTGCAGGTAGGCCACGGAGAGGGGCAGGAGCTTGTAGTGCAGCCGGAGGCCGCGACAGGCGGTCAGGACCTCGCGCAAGCGCGAGGCGGGCAGGCTGGGGATGGCGAACAGGAGCTGGCTCACGTCGTGGGCCCGGCACAGCGCGGGAAGGTCCTCCAGGGTGCCCAGCACCGGGCGCCCCCCGAGCGACGAGCCGCGGCGCGCGGGGTCGTCGTCCACGAAGCCGAGCACGCGGTAGGGGTGATCCGGAGAGTGCTGCAGGTCGCGCATCAGGAGGTCGCCCGCGTTCCCCGCCCCCACGATCAGCGTGCGCCGGCGGCCGTCCGCCCGTGCTCGGCGGTCGGCGGACCACGACCGGGCCAGGCGGGGCCAGAAGCGCAGGAGGCCGAGGAGGCTGGTGCTGAGCAGGAACTCCAGCACGATCACCGAGCGCGGAGGTCCCAGCCGGATGTCCTCGGTGGCGCGCTGGAGGAAGTAGAAGACGGTCACGAAGGCCGCGCTGCCCAGGGCCGAGACCTCCACCAGGCGACGCGCCTCGTGCAGCCCGGGCAGGCGGAACGACCAGCGGTGGAGACCGAGGCCGGCGTGAAGGCCGATCCGCAGGACCAGGAGGATGGGCAGGGAGTGCCACCACTGCCGGAGCCGGTCCGCGGGCACGTGGCCCTCGAAGCGCACCCAGAAGGCCAGGTAGAAGGCGGCCGCGATCAGCACGGCATCGGCCGCGACGAGAAGGCTGCGCCCCACCCAGGGGCGCCGCCGGCCGCGGAGCCTCACCGCGGAGGCCTCGCCCACCCCGCGGACCCCGCGCGCGCCGTCCGGCGAAGCGCGCGCTCGTTCCACGGTAGCATCGCGAGGCTCCCGGGCCGCGGACCTCCGGCCGCCCGGCACGCCGCGCCATGAACTCCACCGGCCTTCGAAGCGCGGCCGGCAGCGCCGAGCGCGCGGCCCTCGCCGCGCTCCTCGCGCTGTCGCTCGGCCTGCTGCTGGCCTGGTCGGTGGTGGTCCCCGTGTTCGAGGCGCCCGACGAGCCGCACCACTGGCAGTACGCCCGGTACCTGCACGACCACGGGCGGCTCCCCCTCTTCGGCCCCGAGTTCGTGGAGGCCAACTCCCCGCCCCTGTACTACCTGCTCGTCGCGCCCTTGGCGTCCGTCTCCGAGCTGCCCCCGCACCACGCCTGGGTGGACGCCGAGGGACGGGTGCGGCTGGGCATCCCCCCGCGCTTCTACCTCCGCCGCCCCGGCGACGGTGGACGCTACCGGCCCATACGCGCCGCGCGCTGGGCCACCTGCCTGATCTCGGTGGGTGCCGTCCTCTTCACCTTCCTCGCCGCCCGCGAGGCCACCGGCCGTGCCGGCACCGGGCTCCTCGCGGGAGGGATCGTCGCCTTCCTGCCCCAGTTCTCGTTCCGGGGCATGAACGTGAGCAACGACGCGCTGGTGGCGACCGCGGGAGCCGCCTGCACCTGCCTCGTGGTGAGGCTCGTGCGCCGCGGCTTCTCCTGGCCTCTGGGGCTGGCCACGGGGGTGGCCCTGGCCGCCGCCTTCCTTTCCAAGATCAACGCGGTGGTCCTGGCCCTCACCGTGGCCGCGGCGCTGGCGAGCGGCGACGGTCCCTGGCCCACGCGCGCCCGGCGGCTGGCGGGGGTGCTGGGCGTAAGCGTCCTCCTCGCCGCGCCCTGGGCCCTGCGCAACGTCGTCCTCTACGGCGACCCCTTCGCGAGCCGGGCCATGCTCACGGCCGTCGCCCCTCTCGTCGATCCCAAGCCCCTCGGGTCGCCCTACTTCCGCGAGGTGTTCCCGGACGCCCTCGGCCGCTCGTTCGTGGGCATGTTCGGCTGGCTGAACGTCCCCCTGCCCGAGTGGGCATACCGCGCCTTCCTGGCCCTCGGCGTGCTGGCCGCGCTGGGCGTGCTTTCGCGGGGCTGGCGGCGGGCCGCCGAGCGGCGCCTGCTGTGCGTGCTGGCCACCATCCCCGCGCTCGCGCTGGGGGTGGTGATCCACATCAACCTGACGTTCAGCCAGCCCCAGGGCCGCTACCTGTTCCCGGCCCTGGCCGCCATCGCCGTCCTGGCCGCGCTCGGCCTCGAGGCCCTGCCGGGCTGGTCCCGCGGCCTCACCGCCGTGCTCCTGGCCGCCATGGCCGCCCTCAACGTGGGCGCGCTGCTGTGGGTGGTGCGGCCCGCCTACCGGATGGGGGCGGAGGGCCGGACGACCGGGTCCGGCGGACCGCTCCAGGGCTTCGCCCACTCCGGCCTCGCGCGGGCGGCCCCGGGCTCCTACCGGACGACGAGCCACGATCCGCAGGTCCTGTTCCCCGCCGACCTGTGGGCCGGGGGCGACCAGGCCCTCCACCTCGAGCTCGTGGGGCAGTGCGCGCCCGCGGTGGTGGAGGGCGCCGTGTACTTCGGGATCGACGGGCAGTTCCTCGCGGAGGAACGGCGGCTCGGCTTCGCCTGGCGCGCCG
>DATBIO010000257.1:0-24394 GCA_036556965.1 Vicinamibacteria bacterium | reverse complement strand
GCGCTGGGCCGCGGCGACGGCGGCGGCGGCGGCGCGGCGGACGGCTCGGCGGACGGCTCGGCGACGGGGGGAGCCGCCGGCTCGGCGGCCGCGGGCAGGATGGGAGCGGGGGCGAGGGCCGGGACCACCGCCAGCGTGGGGTCCGGCGCGGGCGCGCCGGTGGCGCTCGCCGCCGGCCCGCCGGCGACGGGGCTCGTGGGCGCATGCTCGCGCTGCACGTACCACCAGCCGCCCCCGGCGGCGGCGGCGAAGGCGAGAAGCGCGGCGGCGGCGACGGGCGCCCGGCTCGAGCGCGGCGGCGGCGCCGCGGCAGGGGCCGGGCGCGCGGGGACGCGCGGACGCGAGCGCACCGAGGGAACGGACGAGCCGGGCAGGGTGGAGGAGTCGGCGGCCGGCCGCGCCGGGGGGAGGTCGGGCACCGGCTCCGCCACCGCCACCGTGCCCGGGTCGGGGGCCAGGAAGCGCTCGGCGGGCGTCTGCTCCACGAGCGTGGGTTCCAGCACGGGACCCGCGGCGGCGCGGGCGGCGGGGGTGAGCGGCTTGCCCGCCGCCCATTCGCGCAGCGCGTCGGCGAAGGCGCTGGCCATGGCGCGCGCGTCCGGGTAGCGCTGGTCACGGTCACGGGCCAGGGCGCGCCGCAGCACCCGCTGCAGGGGAGCCCACTCCGGGACGGCGGGGAGGCGCGAGAGGTCGGCGTCCTCGTTGGCGATCTGGTAGAGCACGCTCATCACGGAGCCGGGCCGGAAGGCCTTCGTGCCCGTGACCATCTCGTAGAAGATGAGCGCGGTCGAGAACAGGTCGCTGCGCCCGTCCACGGGCTCGGCCCGCACCTGCTCGGGCGACATGTAGTGGGGGGTGCCCACCACGTGTCCGGTCACGGTGAGGCCCTCGCCCAGCCGCGCCACGCCGAAGTCCAGGACCTTGGCGTGCCGCCCCTCCAGCAGGAAGATGTTCGACGGCTTGACGTCCCGGTGCACGATGCCGCGGGCGTGGGCGTGCCCGAGGCCGTCCAGGGTCTGCAGGAGGATGGGCACCGCCACCGCGGGGTCGGCCAGCGAGCCGTCCTTCATGGCGTGCTGGACGTCGGCGCCCTCCAGCAGCTCCATGGCCATGAAGGGCGCGCCCTCGTGGTCGCCCAGCTCGTAGACGGTGACGATGTGCGGGTGCTGGAGCCTGGCCGCCGCGCGCGCCTCGCGCTGGAAGCGGGCGCGGCTGTCGTCGTCGATGGCCTCCTGGCGGACGACCTTCACCGCCACGTCGCGGTCGAGGGCCTCGTCGCGGCCCCGGTAGACGACGCCCATGGCGCCCTGGCCGAGCAGGTCCACGATCTGGTAGCGGCCGATGCGCGGGGGAATGCTCACGTCTGCACGCGCCGCGACGCCATGTCCGCCGCGACGGCCGCAACCAGTATCGCTCCCTTGATGATCGGCTGCCAGAAGGACTCGGTGTTGAGCAGGCTCATGCCGTTGTCGAGGGAGGCCATGACCAGGGCTCCCAGGAGGGCGCCCCACACCGTGCCCTGGCCGCCCAGCAGCGAGGCGCCGCCGATGACGGCGGCGGCGATGGCGTCGAGCTCCATCATGCGCCCGGCGTCGGGGGTGGCCGAGCCCACGCGCGCGGTGAGGACGACGCCGGCCACCGCGGAGAGCGCGCCCATCAGCATGAAGACGCCCACCAGGTGGCGCTCGATGCGGACGCCCGAGTAGAAGGCGGCCTCGCGGTTGCCCCCGATGGCGTAGAGGTGGCGGCCGAAGGGCGTGTGGCGCGCGACGGCGGAGAAGAGGGCGGCCAGGGCCACCACCAGCAGCACGGGCAGGGGCACCCCCGCGTAGGCGTTCATGACGCCGGTGACCACGAGCGCCACCGCCGCCCCCGCCGCCGCCCCCGCGCGCCCCTCGCGTCCCCGGGCCACGCGAAGGGCGCAGGCCGCGGCCACCAGGCCCGCGATGGTCCACCCCAGCCAGGCCGGGACGTAGGCCTGTCCCACGAAGACGTAGGGGCGGTGGGGCGGGACGGTGACGCCTCCCGTGATGCCGAGCAGAGTGCCCTGGAACACGAGCATGCCGCCCAGGGTGACCACGAAGGCGGGGATGCGCAGCCAGGCCACCAGCGCTCCCTGGGCCGCGCCCAGGGCCGCGCCTCCCGCCAGGGCCACGGCCATGGCCGCGGCCAGGGGGAAGCCGCCCTTCACGTAGGCCAGGGTGGAGAAGGCGCCCATGAGGCCGGCCAGCGCGCCCACCGACAGGTCGATCTGGCCGGCCACGATGATGAGCACCATGCCGATGCCGAGGATGGCGGTGACGGACGTCTGCCGGGCCAGCAGCGACATGTTGCGCGGGCTGAAGAACGTGCCCTCGGTGAGGACGCCGAAGACCAGCCAGATGACGGCGAGGGCCGCCACCATGGTCAAGGCGCGGAGGCGGGCGCTCACGCGCGCGCCCCGGCGGTGGCGGCGGCCATGACCGCCTCCGGGGTGGAGGCGTCGCCCTCGAGCACGCCCGCCGGCCGGCCCTGGCTCAGGACCAGCACGCGATGGCTCATCCCCAGCACCTCGGGCAGCTCCGACGAGACCAGCACCACGCCCAGGCCGCCCCGCGCCAGCGCCGCCACCAGCTCGTAGACCTCGGCCTTGGCCCCCACGTCGATGCCGCGCGTGGGCTCGTCCAGGAGCAGGACGCGGGGCCGCGTGAGCAGCCACTTGCCGAGCACGACCTTCTGTTGGTTGCCCCCGGAGAGCTGGCGGACGAGGGCGAGGAGGGAGGGCGCCTTGAGGCGCAGCGAGTCCGCCTGCTCCTGCGCGCGCGCCCGCCGCTGGGCGTGGTCGAGGAGGCCGTGGCGCACGAAGAGGCGCAGGGTGGCCAGGGTCACGTTGTCGAGCACGGAGCCGTCCAGGACCAGGCCCGCCCCCTTGCGGTCTTCGCCCACCAGGGCCAGCCCGTGGGCGATGGCCTCCGAGGGGGACGCGAAGGGGCCGCGCGGAGGGGCCTCGCCCACGCGCAGGGTGCCCGCCACCGCGCTCCGCGCCGCCCCGAAGAGCGAGGAGAGGAGCGCGGTGCGCCCCGCCCCCATGAGGCCGGCCACCCCCAGGACCTCCCCCGCGTGGAGGTCGAAGTCGACGCCCTGCACGGCGAAGCGCGTGGCGTTGGTGGGGTCGCGGACGGACCAGCCGCGCACCGAGAGCAGGGGAGCCCCCGCCCCCGCCGGCGGCCGCGGGTAGAGGCTGGTGACCTCGCGTCCCACCATCTGGGCGATGACGGCGGCGGGCGTGGTCTCCGCCCGCACCGCCGTGGCCACCGAGCGCCCGTCGCGCAGCACCGTGACGCGGTCGGCGAGCGAGAACACCTCCTCCAGCCGGTGGCTGATGTAGACGGCGGCCAGCCCCTGCGCGCGCAGGCGCGCGAGCAGGGCGAGCAGGCGCGTCACGTCGGCCTCGGGCAGGGCGGCGGTGGGCTCGTCGAGCACGAGGATGGAGGCCTTCTTGCCGAGGGCCTTGGCGATCTCCACCAGCTGCTGCTGGCCGATGCCCAGCTCGCGCACCTTGCGCGCGGGGTCCACCTCCAGCCCCACCAGGGCCAGCGCCTCGAGCGCGAAGCGCCGCACCTCCCGCCAGCGGATCAGGCCCCCGCGCGCGGGCTCGCGCCCGAGCACCAGGTTCTCCTCCACGCTGAGGTCGGGCACCAGGGCCAGCTCCTGGGCGATGAGGGCGATGCCGTGCTCTTCCGCCGCGCGCAGGCCGCGGAAGCGCACGACCTGCCCGCGCAGCGCGATCTCCCCGCCGTAGGTGCCGGCGGGGTAGAACCCCGACAGGACCTTGATGAGCGTGCTCTTGCCCGCGCCGTTCTCCCCGCAGAGCGCGTGCACCTCGCCCTCGCGCAGGTCGAAGGAGACCCCGTCCAGCGCGCGCACGCCGGGGAAGTCCTTGGTGATGGAGCGCAGCTCGAGCAGCGCCACGGGCTCCCTCAGCGCGGCGCGGTCACGGCTTGGGCCGCTGGTCGGGAGGGACGTCCTTGTACACGTCCTCCGCGCGGTGGTAGCCGTCCGCCACCACGGTGGAGGCGAGGTTGTCCTTGTCCACCGCGATCGACTCCAGGAGGATGCTGGGCACGTCCTTGCGCCCGTTGTTCACGCCCTTGGTGGGCTCGCCCACCGGCTGCTTGCGCGCCAGCTTCACCGCCATCTCCACCGCCTTGGCCGCGAGGCGGGAGATCGGCTTGTAGACGGTCATGGTCTGCTGGCCGGTGGCGATGCGCTGGCAGGCCGAGAGCTCCGCGTCCTGACCCGTGACCAGGACCTTGCCCGCCAGGCCCTGCTCGCCCAGCGCCTGCAGCGCCCCGCCCGCGGTGCCGTCGTTGGAGACCACCACCGCGTCCACCTGGTTGCCCGTGCGGGTGAGCGCGTTCTCCATGATCTTGAGGGCCTCCACCGCCTGCCAGTCCTTGGCCCACTGGTCGGACACCACCTTGATGTCGCCCCTGTCGATCAGCGGCTGCAGGACCTTGAGCTGGCCCTGGCGCAGGAGCACGGCGTTGTTGTCGGTGGGGGCGCCCCCGATGAGGACGTAGTTGCCCTTGGCCTTGCGCTTGGCGGCGTACTCTCCCTGCAGCTCGCCCACGCGCACGGGGTCGAAGCTCACGTAGAGGTCGAGGTCCGCGTCGCTGATGAGGCGGTCGTAGGCGATGACGGGCACCCCCGACCGGTGCGCCGACTCCACGATCACCGCGGTGGTGCGGCTGTTGTGGGGCACCACGAGGAGCACGTCCACGCCCTGGGTGAGCAGGTTCTCCGCCTGCTCGTTCTGCAGCGCATCGTTGCCGTTGGCGGCCTGCACGAGCACCTCCACGCCCATCTCCTTGGCCTTGGCCACCACGAGGTCGCGGTCGCGCTGCCAGCGCTCCTCCTTGAGGGTGTCCATGGAGAAGCCGATGGTGATGCGGTCGTCGCCGGCCTTCTTCTCCGTCCCGCCCGTGCCGCCGCCACAGGCGGCGAGCAGGGCCAGGGCGAGGGCGGACGCGCTTCGGCGCAGGGGCATGGGTCGACCTCCCAGGTGGCGGCAGACTATGCCCGCCGGCCCGGGAAGCGTCAACCTTGTTCCGCGGTCTGCACTGCAGACGGCTGTCTCAGGCGAAGACGCGGCGGCGGGGGCGTCCGGCGGCGAACAGCTTGACCAGGACCAGGCCCGCCGCGAAGCCGCCGATGTGGGCCATGTAGGCGACGCCGCCCGTCTGCTCGGTGTCGGCCATGGCGCCCATGCCGCTGATGAACTGGATGAGGATCCAGAAGCCGAGCATGACTACGGCGGGCACCGCGGCCACTCCGTAGCCGATGAGCACGCGCACCCGGTTGCGGGGGAAGGCCACCATGTAGCCGCCGAGGATGCCGCTGATGGCGCCCGAGGCCCCCACGCTGGGCACGCCGGAGGCCAGGTTGAAGGCGATGTGGGCGAGCCCGGCGGCCACCCCGCAGGTCAGGTAGAAGACGGCGTAGCGCGCGTGGCCCATCAGGCGCTCCAGGTTGTCCCCGAAGATCCAGAGGTAGAGCATGTTCCCGAAGATGTGGGCCCAGCCTCCGTGCAGGAACATGGAGGTGACGAGCGTGCTCCAGAAGGGAAGCGGGATCTGGGGCGCCAGGTCGCGGCCCGCTCCGTACTCCCTGGGCACCACGCCCCAGGCCGTGATGAACGACTGGAGGGCGCCTTCCGAGGGCTGGCTCAGCTCCAGGAAGAAGGCCAGCACGTTGAGGCCGATGAAGGCCCAGGTGGCCAGCGGGGGCGGTCCCCCGGGATGGTTCTCGTCACCGATGGGCAGCATGCGGGTCCTCCCTGCCGCTGAGGGCTAGCAAGGTGGATGCCACGCGGCGCTACGGCGACCGGTTGGCCATCCGCGACGGCGCGCTCCGCGTGACCCGCCGGAACTCCTCGTTGTCGCGCAGGGAGGCGAAGTCGGGGTCGTCCGCGATGTGCTGGTGCTCTCCGTGGCCCAGGGCGAGGCCGCGGGCCAGCGCGCGCAGCGCCTGCGCGTCGCGCCCCTCGATCGCGTGCAGCCGCGCGGACTGCACGAAGTAGGTGGTGTCGTCGCCGGTGAGGGGTGGCGGCTCCCGCGCGGGAAGCCCCAGGCGCGAAGAGGCGCGCGCCAGGTAGTTCGCCGCCTGCCAGCTGGGGCCGACCGCCTGCGGGTCGCGCGTGCTCGCGAGCAGGCGGCGGCAGTGCTCCACCAGCCGCTCGAAGCTGTGCACCGCCCGCTCCTGGTCGCCCAGCGCCTGCCAGGACACGCCCGCGTAGTAGAGGGCGGCCAGGTCGCCGCTCACCGCGCCCTGGTGCGGGTTGCCGAAGGCGCGCGGCGTGCGCTCCCACGCCGTCTCGAAGCTGCGGCCGGCGGCGGCATAGCGCCCGGCGGCGAGCTGCAGCCAGCCCGCGAGGTGGTGGGCGTTGCCGTAGGAGGGGTCCATGGACAGCGCGCGCTCCACGAGGGTGCCCGCCTCCGCCGGCTGCCCGGCCATGTAGAGGCCCCAGGCGGCGTCGGTGACGTTGGTGGCGTCGGCCTCGGGGGCGCGCGCCACCGTGCGGAACGCGGCCAGCGCCTCGTCCCGCCGCCCCGCCTCGAGGCCGATGCGGCCCAGCGCCGTGCGCTGGCGCAGGTACTCCGGGCCCTCCTGCGTCGGCCACAGGTCCACCGCGCGGCGCGCGTGCTCGAGCGCGCGCTCGAACTCCCCCTTGCGGCGGAAGGCGACGGCGAGGAGCGAGCTGAGGCGCGCGCGCTCGGCCTCGGGCAGGGAGGGCGAGTGCACGTGGCCCTCGCCCACCACGATCAGCTCGTCCCAGCGGCCCTGGCGGAGGAAGGTGTCGGCCACGAGGCCGGGCACGCCCACCTCCTGCGCGTAGGTCGGGTAGAACTGGAGCAGCGCGTTCCAGTCGCGCAGGGCCAGCGCGGGCTGCTCCCGCACCACCAGCGACTCGAAGCTCTGCACGAGGAGCCGCTCGCGGTCCGGCAGCTCCTTGACCAGGCGCGCCGCCGCGCGCACCGCGGGCTCGGGGTCGGCCTCGCCGTAGCCCCAGCTGCGGCGCCACTGCTGGATCTCCGCCTTCTTCACGTAGGCCTGGGCGAAGGTGGGGTCGAGGGCGAGCGCCTCGTCCAGCCTGCCCTCCGCCTCCTCCGCCCCCGCCTTCCCCCCGCGGGCGAAGGAAACGAGCGCCTCCACGTACTGCCGGGAGGCCTCCACCGAGCGCGTGGCGAGCCCCGCCGGCTTCCAGATGCGGCCGCGGGTGGTCTCCGCGGGTCCCAGGTGGTGGATCAGCTTGAGGCAGAGCTCGTCCACCGAGTCGAGCAGCTCCGCCGGGTACCCGCCGCGCACCGACGCCGTGCCCTGGATCCGCCCGCTGGGCACGTCGAGGACCTGGGCGGTGAGCACGAACCGGTCCTCCACGCGGACGAAGGACCCCGTGACCAGCTTCTCCGCGCGCAGGCCGCGGGCCACGCGCTCCGCGACCTGGGGGGACGGCGCCGCCTCCTCGCTGCCCGCCGCGGCCAGGGCGCTGGCCAGGCGGTGGCGCGCCACCACGCGCACGCCCGGCGTCTGCCCGAGCTGGCCGCGGATCATCTCCGGGAGGCCGTGACGCAGCCAGGCGCTCTCTTCGCTCGGCTCGTCCACGGACATGGGCATGACCACCAGGGAGCCGGGCTCCATGGCCAGGGCGGGACCCCCGTCCCCGTCGCCGCGGAGGCTCAGCCACAGGCCTCCTCCCGCCACGAGCAGGGCGGCCGCGGCCGCGGCGTGCCAGCGGCGCCATGCCAGGCGTGGAGCGCGCGGAGGGGAGGGCGCGGCGGGGACGGCGGACGCGGGACCCGCCGGCTCCTGCCCCACCGCGGCCACGAACTCGTAGCCGCGGCGCGGCACCGTGCGCACGAACTGGGGCTCCCGGGCGTGGTCCCCCAGGGCCCGCCGGATGTCCACCACGCACTGGACGAGCACGTCGTCGGTGACGAACGTGTCCGGCCACAGCCTCTCCATCAGCTCGGCCTTGGTCACCACGCGGCCGGGGTTGCGCGCGAGGTAGAGGAGCGTCTCGAAGGGCCGGGGGGGCAGGGGCACGACCTGCTCCCCCGCGAGGAGCCGGCCGGACTCGGGCTCCATCACGAATCGGCCGAAGGTCAGGCGGGCCGGGCGCCCGTCATCCCCGCCGGCGCCCATCGGCCCGCGTTCGTCGCGAATTCGTCTCTCGCTCGTGACTCCGGGCCGCTCCGACGCCATACTCCACCCTGACTCACTACGCGGAAAATGAGCTGTGGTCCCCCAGAGTGTCCTGGGCGGGATGATCCCCGCATTCGTACGCGAAATCAAGGCAACCGCAGGACTTCCACGGGTTGCGCGATGCCCAAGGAGAGCATGCCCATGAGTGGAGCCGCCTTCCTCCGCACCGTCCGGCCGGTGCTCGCGCTCGCCGCGGCGCTGTGCCTCGCGAGCCCCCTGCTCGCCCAGACGTCCGGCCGCATCGAGGGCGTGGTCACCGACGAGACGGGCGCCGCCGTGCCCGGCGCCACGGTGACGGCGACGCAGACGGAGACGAACTTCGCGCGCGCGGAGACCACGGACGGGGAGGGGGCGTACTCGCTGACCGCCCTCCCCCTCGGCCCCTTCCGCGTGACCGTCGAGCTGAGCGGGTTCCGGCCCGCCGCCGCCGAACTCGTGCTGACCGTCAACCAGGTGGCGCGGGTGGACCTCAAGCTGGCCGTGGGCGGCCAGACCGAGGTGGTGGACGTCTCCGCCGCCGCCCCCCTCATCGACAAGAGCACTTCCTACATCGGCACCCTCATCGACAGCGAGCAGGTGGAGAACCTGCCCCTCAACGGCCGGAACTTCACGCAGCTGGCCACCCTGGCCCCGGGGGTGAACCGCGGCATCCCGGGCAGCAACGCGTCCGGGGGCGGAGGAGGCACGGACGCGGAGACGTTCCGCTACTCCGAGTTCGGCGGGGTCGCGCTCTCCGTCAACGGCCTGCGCGAGCAGTTCAACAACTACCAGATCGAGGGCCTCGACAACAACGAGACCCTGGTCAACTCCATCGCCTACCTGCCCTCGCCGGAGGTCATCCAGGAGTTCCGCGTGGTGACCACGAACGCCCCCGCGGAGTTCGGACGGGCGGGAGGGGCGGTCCAGAACCTGGTCATCAAGAGCGGCAGCAACGCGATCCACGGCAGCGCCTACTACTTCGTGCGGCCGGAGGGCCTGGCCGCCACCCCGGAGTTCGCCGAGGAGAAGCCCGAGTTCGACAACCACGACTTCGGGGCCACCCTGGGCGGCCCCATCGTGAAGGACCGGACCTTCTACTTCCTCAGCTACCACGGGCTGCGCAACTCGATCCCCGTCGAGGCGGGGAACCGCGTGACGGTGCCCACCCAGCTCATGCGCGAGGGCAACTTCTCGGAGCTCCTCGACCCCTCGCGCAGCGGGCTCGCCGACCCCATCATCATCTACGACCCCCTCACCGGCATCCCCTTCCCCGGCAACGTGATCCCCCCGGACCGCATCAACCCCGTGGGGCGGAACTACCTGAACTCGTTCCCCATGCCCGACGGCACCGGGGTCACCCGGAACTACCTGACCGCGCGGCAGAAGGAGAGCACCTACGACGACTTCGACGCGCGCCTCGACCACCAGTTCGGCGCGAGCGACAACCTCTTCGTGGGCGCCAGCTACTGGGACGACCAGTTCAGCGACCCCGGCCGCATCCCCGGCTTCCAGGCGGGCTTCGGCGCCGGCACCTCGCGCAACAAGGGCTACGCCGTGCGCCTGGGCGAGACCCACACCTTCTCCAGCGACCTCATCAACGAGCTGCGGGTGGGCTACACCGACTTCCGCTTCGAGTTCCTGCCCGTGGGCTTCGGCGAGAACCAGAACGAGGCGATCGGGATCGGCGGGCCGGGAGGCATCAACCAGGACAACGGCCTCTCCCTGGTGGGCGGGGGCAACGGCTTCTACATCGAGTACCTGGGCGACTTCGGCCAGTACCGCATCAAGCAGCGCACCATCCAGCTCTCCGACACCGTGACCTGGCTGCGCGGGAGCCACACCTTCAAGTTCGGGGGCGCCCTCATCCGCCGGAACATGGCCCAGGAGCGCACCCAGGTGGGCAAGGGCTTCTACTTCTTCCGCGACGGCCTCGGCTTCACCCCGGGCTACTCCGGCTACGAGGTGGCGGACATGCTCATCGGCGTCACGGACTTCACCGCCACCGGCAACCCGGGCTTCATCCCCCGCAACGTCATCAGCTGGGAGAACTCGCTGTTCGTGCAGGACGACTGGCGCGTGAACTCCAAGCTCACCCTCAACCTCGGCCTGCGCTGGGACCTGTACACGCCCTACTACGAGGAGGACGACCAGCTGGCCAACTTCGACAACGTGACCCAGCGGCTGGTGCTGCCCGGGCAGAACGGCGTGCCGCGCTCCACCATCGACACCGACTACAACAACTTCGGGCCGCGCCTCGGCTTCAACTACCTCGTCGACCCCCGCACCGCCCTGCGCGCCAGCTACGGGATCTTCTACTCGCTGGACCGCGGGGGCATCGACCGCCAGCTCACGGAGAACCCTCCCGCCGTGGTCACCGAGTACCGCTTCGGCGGCGTGCCCGGCTCGCGCGTGCGCCTCTCCGACCCCATCCCCTTGCCCACCCCGGTGGACCCCGGCTCGCCGGATCTGCCCCAGGGCTCGGGCATCGTCTTCATCCCGCGTGACACCGACACCACCATGGTCCAGCAGTGGAGCGTCAGCGTGCAGCGCGAGCTGACGCGGAACACCGCGGCCATGCTCGCCTACGTGGGCACGCGTGCGGAGAACCTGGCCGCCCTCATCACCTCCGCCGGCTTCGCGGGGGCGGTGGCGGACCGCCTGAGCTCCACCTTCTACATCGGCGAGTCGAGCTACGACTCGTTGCAGGCGAGCATACGGCGCACGCAGTCGCACGGCCTCTCCTACCTGGCCTCCTACACGCTGGCCAGCGCCGAGAACAACACCCCGGGCTTCTTCCCGGGCAACCCCTCCCGCGGCACCACGGTGACGGACGCGGACTGCGTCCAGCCGGGGCAGACGTGCAACCTGGACCTGGACAAGGGACCGGCGGACTACGACGCCAAGCACCGCTTCACCCTGGCCGGCACCTGGGACCTGCCCTTCGCCAAGGACAACGCCGTGCTCGGGGGCTGGGCCCTCAACGCCGTCCTCACCCTGCAGTCGGGTACGCCGTTCACGGTCTACTCGGGGTTCGACGGCATCAGGCGCGCGGACCAGAGCGGCGACCCCAACGACGGGCCGCAGACGGTGGACGAGTGGTTCGAGACCTCCGTCTTCTCGCCCGCGGCCGGCTCCCAGGGCACCTCGGGGCGGAACGCGGTGCGCGGCCCCGGCATCCGTACCCTCGACCTCTCGCTCTTCAAGACCTTCAAGGCGGGGAGCCGGGCGGGGGTGGAGCTGCGCCTCGAGGCGTTCAACGTCTTCGACTCGGCGGTCTACTCCCAGCCCAACAACGTGGTGGGCGACCCCAACTTCGGGAGGATCACGCAGACCCGGCTCAACACGGAGCGGCAGGTGCAGCTGGCGGCGCGGCTGACCTTCTAGCGCCGTCCTCCGCGCGCGGGGGGGGCGCGCCCCCCTCGCCGTCCCCGCCCGCGGGTGGCATACTCCGGCATGGCGCGCGTGCGCGGGCGCGACCTTCGCGACGCCATGGCCTTCGTGCGCGAGGGCCACGGGGCGGAGGCCGCCGAGCGCGTGCTCCAGGCCGTCGATCCGGACGTGCGCGGAGCGCTGGCCGACCTGCGCGACGTGGAGTGGTACGACCTGGGCCTGCTCCAGCGCTTCCTGGTCACGGCCGGCACCCTCCTGGCCGGCAACGACGAGGACTTCTACCGCCGGCAGGGATTCTTCGCCGGACAGCGCCAGAAGGCGGCCTTCATCGGGCCGATGGTGTCGGAGCCCGAGGTACGGATGAAGATGGCGCCCACCGTCTGGCGGATGTTCTACGACGTCGGGCGCCTGGTGGTGACGGGGCAGACGGCGCGGGAGGCCACCAGCCAGATCTGGGACTTCCCGGCCACCCGCGAGCTGTGCGCGCGCTTCCGCGGGATCTGGGAGGGCATCATCAGCGAGGGCGTCCGGCGGGTGGCCGAGGAGCGGCGCTGCGTGCGCCGCGGGGACCCGTGCTGCGAGCTCTACGTGCACCCGCCGCCCGCGGGCGGGGGACCGGGCGACCCGCGCGCGGAAGGGGCTTGACGCCGGCCCCCACAAATGAGAATCATTCCCATATGGGTGCTGGACACGGCCGGCACACGCGCCAGCGCGAGGTCGTGCTGGAGGTGGTCCGCTCGACCATGGACCATCCCACCGCGGACTGGGTCTACCGGCGCGCGCGCCGGCGCCTGCCCCGCATCGGCCTGGGCACCGTCTACCGCAACCTGAAGGCCCTCGCCGCGCAGGGCCTGATCCGCGAGATCCACGCCGGCGGCCAGCCCGCCCGCTTCGATGCCAACACCGGCCGGCACTACCACATCCGCTGCCTGGGCTGCGGCCGCGTGAACGACCTCCCCCTCTCCGTGGACACGCGGCTGGAGGAGGAGGCGGGCCGGGCCATGAACTACCGCATCCTCGGCCACGCCGTCGAGGTCCACGGCCTGTGCCCCGGCTGCCAGGGCTCCGGCTCACCGACCGACACTCATTCTCATTTCCAGGAGAGGTCATGACCAACCTCAAGGGCACCAAGACGCACGAGAACCTCAAGCACGCCTTCGCCGGGGAGAGCCAGGCGAACCGCCGCTATCTCTACTTCGCCCGCGCCGCAGACATCGAGGGCTATCCCGAGATCGGCGGCCTCTTCCGCGACACGTCCGAGGCCGAGACCGGGCACGCCTTCGGCCACATGGACTTCCTGAAGTCGGTGGGGGACCCTGCCACCGACGTCCCTTTCGGCAACACGCGCCAGAACCTGCAGTCCGCCATCGAGGGCGAGACCTACGAGTACACGCAGATGTACCCGGGGATGGCGCGCGCCGCGCGCGAGGAGGGGTTCCCCGAGGTCGCGGAGTGGTTCGAGACGCTGGCCAAGGCCGAGCGCAGCCACGCCGGCCGCTTCAGCAAGGGGCTGGAGGGGCTCAAGGAGCTCTAGTCCCGGCCTCGGCCGTGGAGGGCCGGCGCGTGCCGCCGGCCCTCCGCGCGCCGGGCGTCGGCGTTCCATCTCCCATGGCCTTCGACCCCCGCGATCCGTCGTTCTTCGATCCCGCCGCCACCCTGGCGGAGCTGCGCCGCGTGGCCGGGATCTGCGACGGGTGCCGGCGCTGTCACCGCCTGTGCCCGACCTTCGACGTCATGCTCGACACCATCGACGGCCACCACGGCGAGGTGGAACGGGTGGCGCCCGCCGACTACCGCCGCATGGTGGACCTCTGCTGGCAGTGCAAGCTCTGCTTCAACCACTGCCCCTACACCCCGCCCCACCGGTTCGACATCGACTTCCCCCGCCTGATGCTGCGGGCCAAGGCCGCGCGCGCGCGCGTGGAAGGGGTGACGCGCCAGGACCGCTGGCTCGGCAACGTGGACGCCGTGGGCCGCCTGGGCGCGGCCACCGCCCCCGTGGCCAACCGGGCCAACCGCTGGAAGCCGCACCGGGTGCTCCTGGAGAAGGCGGTGGGCATACACCGCGACCGCAACCTGCCCCGCTTCCACCACAAGACCTTCGCCCGCTGGTGGCGCGAGCGGAAGGCGGTGCCCCCCGCGGGCGCGCGCCGGGCCGCGCTGTTCTTCACCTGCTCCGTGAACTACAACGAGCCCCAGGTCGGGCGCGACGCGGTATCCGTGCTGGAGAGGAACGGCTGCGCGGTGGAGTGCCCGGCCGGGCAGGTCTGCTGCGGCATGCCGTACCTGGACGGCGGCGACGTGGCGCGGGCCACGCGCAACGCGGAGGCCAACCTCCGCCTCCTCCACCCGCTGGTGGAGGCGGGGGCGGCGGTGGTGGTGCCGCAGCCCACGTGCTCCTACGTCCTGAAGAAGGAGTACCCGCTGCTGGTTCCCGGCCCCCAGGCGCAGGCGGTGGCGGGCGCCACCCGCGACTTCTTCGAGTTCCTGGCCGCGCGCAAGGCGGAAGGGGAGCTGGCCCTGGACTTCCCGGGCCGGGGGCCGGGCAAGGTGGCCTACCAGATGCCCTGCCACCTCCGCGCGCAGAACATGGGGTACAAGACGCGCGACGTGCTCCAGCTCATTCCCGGGACCGAGGTGACGGTGGTCGAGCGCTGCACGGCCATGGACGGGACCTGGGCCATGAAGACGGAGTTCTATCCGCTCAGCCTGACCGTGGCGAGGCGGGCGGTGGCGGAGATGGAGGCGGCCGCCGCCGACACCTACGTGACCGACTGCTCGCTCTCCGCCCTCCAGATCGAGGCGGTGCGGGGCCGGAAGCCCGCCCACCCGATCTCCGTCCTGCGCGAGGCGTACGGCCTTCCGGAGCAACCATGACCAGCAGTGGCAGTGCGAGGAACGGGGCGTTTCCCTCCCCGCGCGGGGGGGCCGTCGAATGACTCCCCTGGCCCTGGCCGACGTCCTGGACCTCGTGGCCTACGAGAGGGTGCGCGAGCGGATGCGGGCCGAGGTCATCGCCCACAAGGCGCGGCGGCGCGTGGCCCTGGGCGACCGGCTCACCCTGCTCTTCGAGGACCGCCGCACGGTCCTCTTCCAGGTCCAGGAGATGGTCCGCACCGAGCGCATCGTGGGCGAGGACCGCATCCAGGACGAGCTGGACGCCTACAACGCCCTGCTGCCGGGGCCGGGCGAGCTGTCGGCCACGCTCTTCATCGAGATCCCGGAGATCGTGCGCATGACCGCGGACGAGATGCGGCAGGCGGTGAACCGCTTCCAGGGG
Organism: Vicinamibacteria bacterium; assembly: GCA_036556965.1. Classification (GTDB taxonomy): domain Bacteria; phylum Acidobacteriota; class Vicinamibacteria; order Fen-336; family Fen-336; genus DATBIO01. The sequence continues at coordinate 9,501 of DATBIO010000257.1, read as the reverse complement.
ATCGAGCGCGCGCTCTCCCTGCACGCGGGCGGCCACGTGCTGCGGGCGCGCTTCGAGGGCGGCCACAGCAAGGAGGAGAAGATGGCCGCCGTGCAGTTCGTCCGCTTCGCGGTGCCGGAGGCGGCGCGCGCCGCCCTGGCCGAGGGCGCGCCCGCGCGCCTGGTGGTGGACCACCCCGACTACGCCGCCGACGTCTCCGTATCCACCGAGCTGCGCGCGGAGATGGTCAGCGACCTCGCGGACGCTTAGTTCAGCTTGCGCCGGATGCTCTCCACGACCTGGCGCGCGGGCTCGTAGTCGGGCCGCATCTCCAGCGCCTTCTCGAAGGCCTCCCGGGCCCGGCTGTACATCTCCTTCATCAGGTAGACACGTCCGAGGTTCACGTAGGGGTAGTGGCGCGGCTCGTAGCGGCGCGCGCCCAGGGCCTGCTCCAGCCAGGGGATGGCCTCGTCCACGCGCCCGAGCTCGATGAGGTAGGCGCCGATGTCGTTGTAGGGGTTGCCGAAGTCGGGGTCCACGGCGATGGCCTTGTGGCACTCGGCGATGGCCTCGCCGAGGTCGCCCTGGAACGAGTAGGTCCAGCCCAGGAAGGTGTGGGCCTCCGCGGTGGGGAAGAGCGCGATGGACTCCTTGTAGAGGGCCACCGCCTCGTCCAGCTCGCCCGTCATCTGCGCGCGGAAGGCCCGGTGGAAGAGATCGGCGGCGCGCTCGAGGTCGCTCGGCCCGGGCACGGGGAGATTGTACGCGGCGGCGGCGGGACCTGAGCCCGAAACCTATAATCGTCGCGAATGGCCTTCCCCATGGCCGGCCGCACGCGGCAGCTCCTGCGCAGCCTCGGCCGCCGGCTCCTGACCCGCTTCCAGCAGGCCGTCCTCGGGGTCCAGGAATACGCCCTCCTCTCCTGGCGCGGGCTGAGCGCGCTCACCAGCCGGCCGCGCTACACGCGCGACGTGATCGCGCAGATGGACATGCTGGGCGTGCAGTCGCTGTCCATCGTGGTGCTGACGGGGATGTTCACGGGCATGGTGCTGGCCCTCCAGTCCGCGGCCAGCCTGGACGCCTTCGGCGCGCGCCCCTACGTCGGGCGCCTGGTCTGCGTGTCCATGGTGCGCGAGCTGGGCCCCGTCCTCACCGCCCTCATGATCACGGGCCGCGTGGGCTCGGGCATGGCCGCGGAGCTGGGCTCGATGGTGGTGACCCAGCAGATCGACGCCCTGCGCGTGCTCGGAACCGACCCCGTGCGCAAGCTGGTGGCGCCGCGCCTGGCCGCCGGCCTGGTCATGGTGCCGGTGATGACGGTGATCTCCGACACCCTGGGCATCTTCGGGGGCAGCCTCATCAGCATCTTCAACCTGAAGCTCTCCTGGGAGTTCTACTGGCGCTCCGTGGGCAACGCCCTCGTCCTCAACGACCTCGTCATGGGCCTCACCAAGCCCGTGATGTTCGGCTTCATCCTGGCCTCCGTCGGCTGCTACATGGGCCTCACCACCAAGGGAGGGACGCAGGGCGTGGGCAAGTCCACCACGCGCTCGGTGGTGGTGGGCTCCGTGCTCATCCTCTCCAGCGACTTCTTCATGACCAAGCTGCTCCTCCTGATCTTCCCGGTGAAGTGATGGAGCCGGCCATCGCCTTCCGCGACGTCCACCTCTCCTTCGACCGGCCCATCCTGCGCGGGGTGAGCTTCGACCTCGCCCCCGGCACCACCAAGGTCGTGCTGGGCGGCTCCGGGTCCGGCAAGACCACGATCCTCCGCCTCATCCTCGGCCTGCTGCGCCCGGACGCGGGGTCGGTGAGGGTGGGGGGGACGGAGGTGAACGGGCTGAGCGAGGAGGAGCTGCGGCCCGTGCGCCTGGGCATGGGCATGGTCTTCCAGGAGGGCGCGCTCTTCGACTCGCTCACGGTGGGCCAGAACGTCGGCTACCGCCTGGTGGAGGACGGCGAGCTGTCCGCGGAGGAGGTCGAGGCCACCGTGGCCGAGATGCTGGGCTTCGTGGGCCTGGGCGAGTTCGGGCATCGGATGCCCGCCGAGCTGTCCGGGGGCCAGCGCCGCCGCGTGGCCCTGGCGCGGGCGCTGGTCACGCGCCCGCAGATCATGCTCTACGACGAGCCCACCACCGGCCTCGACCCCATCACCGCCGCCGCCATCACCGACCTCATCGTGAAGGCGCGCGACCTCGACGGGGTGACCTCGATCCTGGTCACCCACCAGCTGCGCGACGCCTTCAACGTGGCCCGCACCTTCGTCTACCGGGAGGGCGGCGAGTACGTCTACAACCGCGTGGAGGACCTGTCCCTGCTGGCGGGCACGGAGTTCATGATGCTGCGCGAGGGCGTGGTGCAGTTCGAGGGCTCGCCCCACGAGCTGGTCGCGTCCCCCGATCCCTACCTGAGGGAGTTCCTGTCGTAACGTGGGGGCAGGGGCCGCGCGCGGGAAGGCGGACCACTCGGAGGCGGGGCGTCCGTCCCCGCTCTCCTAACGGGAGGGACACATGGCGGACCGGTCGCAGGCGCTCACCTGGACGGAGCTGCGCGTGGGGGTGGTGGTCATCCTGAGCCTGATCGTGCTGGCGGTCACCGTCCTCTACATCGGGAGCGGGGGCGGGGTGCTCTTCGGCCGCAAGTACGAGCTGAAGGCCCTCATGTCCGACGTCAACGGGCTCAAGCCCGGCGCCCCCGTGCGCGTGGGGGGGGTGGAGGTGGGCACGGTGAAGGAGGTGGACTTCGCGGGCGCGGGCGCGCGCGGGATGGTGGAGGTCACCATGTCCATCGACCGGCGCGTGCAGGACCGCGTCACCACCGAGAGCCGGGCCACCCTGGGCGCGCTCGGGCTGCTCGGCGAGAAGGCGGTGGACATCACCGGCGCCACCCGCGGGGCCCCCATCCAGGACGGGGGCTACCTCACCGCGGACGCCGAGGACCCGTTCAAGAGCCTGCTCAGCGACGCCTCCGAGTCCACCACCCACCTGCGCCGGATCCTCTCGCGCATGGACGCGGGGGAGGGGACGCTGGGCAAGGCCCTGCGCGACGAGGAGCTGTACCAGCGGATGGTGGACGTCAGCGCGCGGCTGCAGGTCGTGACGGCCAAGCTGGAATCGGAGGCCGGCCCCCTGGGACGCCTCCTCAACGACCGCGAGATGTCCGGGCAGATCGCCTCTTCCGCGCGCGGCCTGGAGGCCGTGATCGCGCGCGTGGAGGCGGGCCAGGGGCCGCTGGGCGTGCTGTCCAAGGACGAGCAGATGGTGGCGGAGCTCAAGGCGGTCAGCCACAGCCTGGGCGAGGTGGCCTCCCGTCTCCAGAAGGGGCAGGGCACCGCGGGCAAGCTGCTGCAGGACGAGGCCCTCTACCAGAAGCTCGACAGCGCGGCGGCCCGCCTCGACGCCCTGGCGGCGCGTCTGGAGAAGGGCGAGGGCACCGCCGGGCGCCTGGTCAACGACCCCGCCCTCTACGACAACCTCAACGGGGCCAGCCAGGAGATGCGCGCGCTGATCGGCGACATCCGCAAGGATCCGCGCAAGTACTTGCGGATAAAGCTCGCGCTGTTCTAACCTGTGACGAGCGGCTTGCCGCAGAGGAGATGAGATGAGCGACGATTCGGGATCCCATACCTTCCTGGCCTTCGTGGTGGGTGCCGCGGCGGGCGCCGCGCTGGCCCTCCTCTACGCGCCGCGCACCGGCCCCGAGACCCGCGACATCGTGAACGAGAAGGTGCGCCAGGGTCGCGAGAAGGGCAAGGAGTTCAAGGACAAGGCGCGCGTGCGGGCCCGCGAGATCATGGACGACGCCGGCACCTACGTGGAGAAGGGCCGCGCCCACCTCCAGTCGCGGCGCGAGCGCTTCCACGCCGCCGTCGACGCCGGGCGCGAGGCGTACCGGGACGAGAAGGACCGGGAGTCGTAGCCCGGAGGAGGGCGGCGAGGCCATGGACACGGGGGTGGCGCTGCTGGGGCTGATCGCGCTGGGCTCCCTCGCCCAGCTGGCCTTCATCGCCGGCCTGGGCCTCAGCGGGTGGCGGCTGTTCAAGCGGTTCCAGGGCATCCAGCGAGGCGTGAGCCGCGAGCTGCGCCCCGTCATCGACAACGTCAACGAGGTGGCACGCAACATGGCCACCGTCTCCGAGGTCGCGGCCTTGCAGGTGCAGCGCCTGCAGGAAGCCGTGGCCACCGGCCGCGACCGCGTGGACGAGGCCCGGCGCGAGGTGGCCCGCTCCCTGCGGCGTCCCTTCCGCTCCGTGGGGGCGGTGTCCGCGCTGTGGCGCAGCGCGCGGCGCGGCCTGAACGTCTACCGCACGCTCGGGTCGCTGGAGGCCCCGGTCAAGGGCCGCGGTCGCCGCTACCGCGACGACGAGCACCTGTTCATCTGAAGTAGGCGTCCTCGCTCCGCGCGTACCTTCTTTCGAGCGGGCTCGCGCGGGCGGAGCCCGCGCTCGGCGACGGAGGAGACGCTCCGCTGCGGAAGACGCGAATGAGGCGTCCTCGCTCCGCGCGCACCGCTCCGGAGGACGCCCCGGGCGTCCTCGTTCCGCCGCCGGGCTACTCCCGCAGGCGGCGGGCCACCGTCCGGTCCAGGGCCGCGCGCTGCTCCGGCCGGTAGTCGGTGGTGTCCACCTTCACCACCGTGCCCGAGCCCGTGACCTGGAGCAGGCCCGGCGAGGCGTTGACCGTCTTCACCTCCCGCCAGGCGACGCGCGTGGACCCGAGCAGGCCCCGGGCCAGCAGCCCCTGGTCGTCGGCCTGGATGCGGTAGACGCCGAGGTGGATGGCGGCGGCCAGGGCGGTGGTGGCGAACACGCTGCCGGCCAGGCGCGCCCAGAACGACTTCTGCGCGACCACGAACAGGAAGCCGCCCACCGCGGCCAGGGCCGCCCCCGCCGCGCGCGGCCAGGGGTACTCGATCTCCAGGCCCGCGTTGACGGCGGTCAGGCGCGGGGGGCCCATGGAGAGCAGGCCGCCTCCCGCCACCAGGACCAGGGCCACCCCCGCCGGCACCATCCAGCGCTTCCTCACAGCTTGGTGCTCTTGTGCTCGGAGCCGTCGTAGGTGAGCAGCCGCCCCCGGTCGTCGTCCACCGTCTCGAGGTGCACCGGGCGCCGCCACACGCGGTGCAGGTTCATGAGCGTGTCGCGGGCTTTTTCGAAGTCCAAGGGCACCCCCTCGAAGCGGTGGCTGAGGTAGAGCTCGCCGCGGTTGGCGTAGTTGGCGTCCGTCACCTGCACGATGGGCTGGCCGAGGTTGGTGAGCTGGAAGAGCAGGCGCTGCTTCACCTTCTTCCAGTCACGGTCCACGATGACGTAGCGGCCGGAGCGGCTGTCGTAGCCGTAGTTGTAGAGCTTGAGACGGTCGCAGAACTCCTGGTCCACGAAGGCGTCGATGAACATGACGTCGTTGTAGATCTTCCGCACCTCGAAGATCTTCTGGCGGCCCAGGCCCAGCTTGCGGTCCCAGCGCCGCCTCTCCTCCAGGGAGTCGCACTCCTCGTACTCCTTGCCGAACTTGCCCTTGTTCCAGCGTTCCTCTATCTCGCGGAAGAGCTCGATGCCCACCTTGTAGGGGTTCAGCCGCCCGGGGGCCATGGCCAGGGCCCCCGAGTGCTGGTCGGCGAAGTCGATCACCTCGGAGTCGCTGAGCGCGCGCTGGGTCATGATCGTGCTGTGCCAGTAGGCGGCCCACCCCTCGTTGGCCACCTTGGTCATGCCCTGGGGGGCGAAGTAGTAGGCCTCCTCGCGCACGATGGAGAGCACGTCGCGCTCCCAGTTCTCGAGGGGGGCGTGGTCGAGCAGGAACTGCAACACGTCGCGCTGGGGCTCCACGGGAACCTTGCGCCGCTGCTTCTCCTTCTCGCTGATGCGCGCCTTCTGCTCCTCGAGGTAGGCGGGGGGGTTGATGTAGCGGTCCATGTAGGAGCGGCCGCTGGGCAGGCGCGGGACCGCCCGTGCCTCCGCCTCCGGCTCCTCCCCACGGCTCTTCCGCTCCAGCCGCTCGATGAAGGGGCCGTGGTAGTCGATCAGGTTCTCCAGGCTCAGGCAGGCGTCGATGAAGTCCTCCACCACCTCCACCCCGTGGCGGTCGATGTGCCCGCGCACGCGGGTGGCGTGGTTGGCCATGGCGTCGATCATGCGCCGGTTGGTCTTGCTGAACCACAGGTTGTTCTTGAAGAAGTCGGCGTGGCCGAAGACGTGGGCCATGACCAGCTTCTGCTCCACGGGCGCGTTGGACTTCATGAGGTAGGCGTAGACGGGGTTGTTGTTGATGACGAGCTCGTAGATCTTGGAGAGGCCCCAGGAGTAGGTCTTGGACAGCTCCTCGTAGTCCATGCCGAAGCGCCAGTGCGGGTAGCGGGTGGGGAAGCCGCCGTAGGCGGCGATCTCGTTGAGCTGGTCGTAGTCGAGGAGCTCGAAGACCACGTCGTAGAAGTCGAGCCCGTACTGCCGGGCGTGGGCCTCGATCTCGTGCCGGGCGCGCTCGATGTCGGGGGGGAGGTTCACTCGCTCGGCCGCACAGGGCGACGGGGACGGCGAAGGCGGCCACTCGGTGCCGCGGCTCTCCGGGTCACAGGCCCCTGCCCAGGAACCTCTTGATGGCGTCGTAGATCTCGTCGCGGTCGCGGATCTCGCTGGTCACCACCTTCTCCTCGCCGGGGAAGGCCTCCTCCACGTCCGACTTGAAGCGCCCCCCGCCGTAGGAGGAGCGCACCTGGCCGAAGGCGAAGAGGTTGAGGCGCGGCAGCAGCTCGCGCTCCAGCATCTCCATGCACACCTCGGTGTCCCGGCTGTCGCCGTTCTCGCCGTCGGAGAAGTGGAAGAGGTAGACGTTCCAGGACTCCGCGGGGAAGCGGCCCTGCACCACGGACGAGATCAGCTCGTAGGCGGTGGAGATGCGCGTGCCCCCGCTCTCGCGCAGGTGGTAGAAGGTGTGCTGGTCCACCTCCTTGGCGAAGGCCTCGTGCACCACGTACACGGTCTCGAGGTTCTTGTACTGGCTGCGCAGCCAGGTGTCGATCCAGAAGGCGGTGATGCGCACCAGCTCCTTCTGCTGGTCGCCCATGCTCCCGCTCACGTCCATGCAGAGCACGATGACGGCGTTGCTCTCCGGCACCTCGCGCACGTGCCAGGAGCGGTAACGGCGGTCGTCGCGTATGGGGACGATGACGGGGTTCACGGGGTCGTAGACCCCGGTGGCGAGCTGGCGCTTCAGGGCCTCGCGGAAGGTGCGCTTGAAGTGGCGCAGGCTCTCCGGGCCCACCCGGCGCACGTTGGAGTACTTCAGCTTCTCGGTGGGGATGGAGCGGCGGCCGCGCGGCTGGATGCGCGGCAGCTCCAGCTCCTCGCCCAGGATGTCGGCCAGCTCGTCCAGCCCCACCTCCACCTCGAGGATGTGGTGGCCGGGCTCGGTGCCGGGGCGCCCGTCGAGGGCGTCGCCCGCGTCGCCCTCGCCCTGGCCCACACCCCCTTCCTTGGCGCTGAAGCGGAAGCGGGGGATCTCCACCTGGGGCAGGGGGATGGAGACGATGTGCTGCCCCTGCCGCCCCACCAGCTCGCCCTGGGTGAGGTACTTTCGGAACTCCTTCTTGATCACGCCGCGGACGATCTGCTTGAACCGCTTCACGTCGCGGTCGATCTTTCGCAGCATGACGCTCATGTGCGGCGCCCTCGGAGGCCCCTGCCGCAGACTACGGGATTTCGCCAGCGCCGACAACGGGCGCCGAGGCTGCGCCGCGATGTAGTTCCTGCCGTGCGGAGCCCTTGAACCGACGCCGAGATCGAGCCGACACACCGACTTCCGGCTGGCACGCTTCGTGCCCCTGGTCCACAACGTCATGCGGTTCGTGTCGTTGGCGCTCGTGGGGGCCTTCGCCTGCGGCCGGGGGGCGGCGCCGCCCGGCACCGCTGGCGGTCCCGTTCCCTCGCCGTCGGCCACGGCGGAGCCGGAAGGGCCGCCCACCATCAGCCCCGTGGCCGCGGTGGAGAGGCCGCTGCCCCCGCCGCCGCCCCCGCCGGAGCCCGTCCCCGGGCGGCAGCCCGTCGAGGTGGAGATGAGGAACGTGGACCTCCACATCACCGAGGACATCGTCCTCGGGGTGCGCCACCTCCGCGGCCGCTTCCTGCCCGCCGGCAAGAGCGACATCCCGTTCCTGGACGACAAGGGCACCTACGTCGTGGTGCTGGACAGCGCGGAGATCGCGATGGACATGCGGTCCCTCAACGTGCTCATGACGGACCACGTGCTCGGCCGCGGCCACTCGAACGTGAAGCGCCTGCGCATCTCCACCGACGACGAGGGCCGGCTCCGGCAGGAGGGCGTCCTGGACAAGGACATCGACGTCCCCTTCAAGACCAAGGGCGCGGTGGAGGCCACGGCCGACGGCCGCCTGCGCGTCCATGCCAAGTCCATCAAGGGGTTCGGGCTCCCCGTGAAGCCGCTGATGAAGCTGCTGGGGATCGAGATGGACGACATGCTGGAGGTCGAGCCCGGCCACGGCGTGATGGTGGACGACAACGACCTCATCCTCGACCCCCAGCTGATGCTGCCGCCTCCGCACATCCGGGGGAAGGTGAGCGCCGTCCGCGTGGAGGGCGACCGGCTGGTGCAGACCTTCGGCTCGGGCACGCCGAAGCCCCTGCGGCCGGCGGCCGTGTCCCGCAACCACATCTACTGGCGCGGGGGCGAGCTGCGCTTCGGCAAGCTGACCATGGCCCGCACCGACCTCGAGCTGGTGGACAAGGACCCCAAGGACCCCTTCGACTTCTCGGTGGACCACTGGAGCGAGCAGCTGGTGGCCGGCTACTCGCGGACCACCGCCTCGCGCGGGCTCAAGGCGCACATGCCCGATTACGCCGACCTGCGCGCGCGGAGGGCGGCGCCGCGCTGACGCGCGGGCCCGCCTAGGGCTCCGTCCAACCTCCCGAGGCCGCGGACCGGAAGAGCGCCTCCAGCACCCTGGTGTTCTGTAGCGAGTCCTCCAGGGGCACGGGCACCGCGCCGTCCTCCAGGATGGCCCGCGCGAAGAGGTCGCCCTGGATGGCGTACTGGTCGCAGGGCGCGAAGGCCAGCTCCTCGATGCCGCCGCCCAGGAGGTCCCGTCCGTCGTCCACGAGCACGCGGCAGGGGCGGTCGGCGGGCGCGTTGAAGGGGACCTCCACCTCGATGCGCCCGCGCGCGCCGAGGACCTGCACGCGCTGGTAGGGCACGAGCTGGGTGGCGCAGGTGAAGGTGGCCTGCCCGGTCCCGAAGTCCAGGAGGGCGGAGGCGAGGCGGTCCGTGCCGAAGCGCGGGTCGCGCTCGAGGGCGGCCACCACGCGCAGGGGCTCCGACTCGAACAGGAACCTCGACACCGTCACCGGGTAGCAGCCGATGTCGAGGAGGGCGCCTCCCCCGTATTCGGGCACGTGGCGCACGTTCGCGGGGTCCTCGTTGAAGTAGGCGAACGTGCAGGTGAGGCCGCGCAGCGGGCCGATGCGGCCGTTCCGCACCAGGTCGCGCACGCCGAGCCATTGCGGGTGCGTGC
>DATBIO010000256.1:0-10103 GCA_036556965.1 Vicinamibacteria bacterium | reverse complement strand
GGAAAGGCCTCGCCCCCGTCGAGGCGGAAGCGGTAGAGGTCTCCGGCGCGCGCGCGGGGGGCCAGGCCCCCGAAGTAGCCGCCCGGCTCCGCGTCCAGCCGCTGCCGCCGGCCGTCCTCGAAGAGCACCTCCACGGCGCGGCGGCGGGGCGCCCAGACGCGGAAGTGCACGCCCTCGGAGGTGGGCTCCGCCCCCACGGGCAGCCGACGCATGGCCATGCCGACAGGATCGCATGGCCTCCGCGGCGGCGAGGGCCGCGGGGCGACTTAGCGCCTCAGCAGCGCTCGGGGGTGTCGGGGGCGAGGACGGTGAGAGCGAGCGCGCGCGCGGGGGGAGACCACTGGCGCAGCTCCTCCTCGCTCCGGAGGAGGTCCTGGAGGCTCAGGCCCCCCAGCACGCCGTCCACGGCCAGCTGCAGGCGGCGCCACACCGACCGTATCGAGCAGTCGCTGGTGTGCCGGCAGAGGCGCTCGCGGCCCGCGTGCTCCTGGCAGAAGGAGGCGTCGAAGAGCCGGCCGCCCAGCGCGGCCAGCGTCTCTCCCACGTTGATGCGCGGCGCGGGCCGGGCCAGGGTGTAGCCGCCCTCCTTGCCCCGCGTGCTCTTCACCACCCCCGCCCTGCGCAGGACGCGCATGAGCTTGGCCACATGGGAGACGGAGATCCCCTCCAGCCCGCTCAGCTCGCCCAGGGTCAGGCTCGCCGCTTCGCCGCGCTCGGCGAGGCGGAGCAGGCAGCGCAGCCCGTATTCCTCCTGCGCGGAGAGCTTCATGGGAGACGCCGCCCCCCGGGCGCCGCTCCGGGGCCCCTCTCCACCGGCGGCCGCTCCCTCACATCAGCCCCAGCTGGAGCCGAGCCGCGTCCGACATCTTGGTCTGGTCCCAAGGCGGATCGAGCTGGACCTGGACGTCGGCCTCCCGCACGTCGGGGAGGGTCAGCATCTTGCGCTCGATCTCCTGCTTCAGGATGTCGCCCATGCCGCAGCCGGGCGCGGTGAGGGTGAAGCGCACCGCCACCCGCTGGCCGCCCTCCGGCCGCTCGCTCACCTCGCAGGAGTGGACCAGGCCCAGCTCCACGATGTTGACGGGGATCTCGGGGTCGTAGCAGGTCTTGAGCCGGTCCCAGGCCAGCTCCTGGAGCGGCTTCTGGGCCAGCTCCTCGGAGGTAGGGGGCGCGACGGCCTCCTTGCCGATGGCGTCGGCGTCCGCGCCGTCGATGCGCACGAGGTAGCCCTGCATGGTCATCACCGTGTACGAGCCGCCCAGGGCCTGGGTGATGATGACCGGCGTCCCCGCGGTGAGGGTGAGGCGGTCGCCGTACGGGATGGCGGTGGCCTCCACGTCGCGGGCCACGACGGTCTCCTCCCTCACGGTGCCGGGTGGGATCATGCCGTCCCCCTTTCCCGCGCGCGGCCCTCGCCGTCGCCGCTGCTGGACTCCGAGACCTCGGTGGAGACGGGCGCGCGCTCCTCGCGCAGCGCCGCCCGCAGGGTGTGCCAGGGCAGGGACGCGCACTTCACGCGCACGGGGAACTCGGAGATGCCCGAGAAGACGGCGAGCTTGCCCAGCTCGGGGGCGGCCTTCTCCGCGGCCGCCGCCGGGTCGCCCGTCACCAGCTCGTGGAAGCGCGCGAAGAGCCTCTCCACCTCGGCCTGGCTCTTGCCCTTCACGCTCTCCGTCATCATGGAGGCGGAGGCCGTGTAGATGGAGCACCCCGCGCCCTGGAAGGCGACGTCCGCCACCCGGTCTCCCGCCACGCGCACGTACACGGTGGCGCGGTCCCCGCAGAGCGGGTTGTGCCCCTCCGCGCGCCGGTTGGCGCCGGGGAGCTCCCCGAAGTTCCGCGGGCGGCGGCTGTGGTCCAGGATCGTCTCCTGGTAGAGGTCGCGCAGGTCGCTCACGGGACGAACACCTCGCGCACCTTGTGCAGGCCGCGCACGAGGACGTCGATCTCCGCGCGCGTGTTGTAGGCGGCCAGCGAGGCCCGCGCGGTGGCGGGGATGGAGAAGCGGTCCATCACCGGCTGCGCGCAGTGGTGGCCCGTGCGCACGGCCACTCCCTCGTAGTCGAGCACGGTCCCGATGTCGTGGGGGTGGACGCCCTCCATCACGAAGGACAGCACGGCCGCCTTGTCCCGCGCCGTGCCCACGAGGCGGACGCCGGGGACGGAGAGCAGCGCCTGCGTGCCGTACTCCAGGAGCGCCTGCTCGTGGGCGGCCACGCGGTCCAGGCCCAGGGCGGTGAGCCAGTCCAGGGCCGCGCCCAGGCCGATGCCTCCCGCGATGTTGGGAGTCCCCGCCTCGAACTTGTAGGGCAGCTCGTTGTAGGTCGTCTTCTCGAAGGTCACGGAGAGGATCATGTCCCCTCCGCCCTGCCAGGGCGGCATGGCCTCCAGCAGCGCGAGGCGGCCGTAGAGGGCGCCCACGCCCGAGGGGCCGTAGACCTTGTGCGAGGAGAAGGCGTAGAAGTCGCAGCCCAGCTCCGTGACGTCCACCGCCCGGTGGGGGGCGGCCTGGGCGCCGTCCACGAGCAGGGGAGCCCCGTGCGCGTGCGCGAGGCGGGCCATGCGGGCGACGGGGTTGATCGTCCCCAGCGCGTTGGAGACGTGGGCGACGGCCACCATCTTCGTGCGCGGCGAGAGGAGGCGCTCGAACTCCTCGAGGTCCACCTCGCCCCGGTCGTCGATGCGGGCCACGCGCAGCCGGGCCCCCTTCTCCTCGCAGAGCATCTGCCAGGGCACGATGTTGGAGTGGTGCTCGAGGCCGGTGATGAGGACCTCGTCCCCCGGTCCCACGTTGGCGCGGCCGTAGCTCTGGGCCACCAGGTTGATGGACTCCGTGCTGCCGCGCGTGAACACCACCTCCTTGGGGGAGGCCGCGCCCAGGAAGCGCTGGACCTTGAGGCGGGCGCCCTCGTAGGCGTCCGTGGCCTTCATGGACAGCGTGTGCACGCCGCGGTGGACGTTGGCGTAGTACTCCTCGTACAGCCGCCGATCGGACTCGATGACGACCACCGGCTTCTGCACGCTGGCCGCGTTGTCCAGGTAGACGAGGGGCTTGCCGTGCACGGTGGTCTTGAGGATCGGGAACTGCGCGCGCACCGCCTCCACGTCCAGCGGGGAGGCGGCGCGGGAAGGCGAAGCGGTGGCGCTGGTCATGCCCGCACCTCCCCGGCCGGGCCGAGCGCGGCGGGCAGCCAGGAGCCGACCCGCTCCTCCAGCTCCGCGCGCAGGGCGGCCGGCCCCACGCGCGCCAGCAGCTCGGCCACGAAGCCGTGGACGAGCAGGCCGCGCGCCTCCCGTTCGCCCAGGCCGCGCGAGCGCAGGTAGAAGAGGGACAGGGGATCGAGCTGGCCCGTGGTGGAGCCGTGCTTGCACTTCACGTCGTCGGCGAGGATCTCCAGGGCCGGCGTGCTGGTCACCAGCGCGCGGCGTGAGAGCAGCAGGTTCTTGTTGACCTGCCACGCGTCGGTCTTCTGGGCGTCCTTGCGCACCACGATGGTGCCGTGGAAGACGCCGCGCGCCTCGCCGTCGAAGACGCCCTTGACCAGCTCGCGGCTGGCGCAGTGCGGAACGGCGTGGTCGATGCGCGTGTGGAGGTCGGAGTGCTGGCGGCCGGAGGCCAGGAGCAGCCCGTCCAGGACGCACTCCCCGCCCGGGGCCGCGAAGCGCTGCTCGAGGTCGAGGCGCGAGAGGGCGGCCCCGAGGGAGACGCTGAAGGCCGCGTAGCGGCTGTCGCGCCCCTGCTCCACGGCGGCGAGGCCGACGTGGAAGGCCCCGTCGCCGGCCGTCTGCAGGCGGTAGTGCTGGAGCTGGGCGCCGTCCTCGAGCACCACCTCGGTGACGGCGGCGGTCAGCGAGCCGTCCTCCCCGCCGAAGCGCTCGACGAGCGCCGACTGGCTGCCGCGCGCGCAGACCACGAGCACGCGCGGATGGCCGGCCGCCCCCGCGGGGGCCTCGTAGCGGAGCTCGATGGGCGCCTCGACCGCGGCCTCCGGGGAGACGAGCACCACCACCGCGTCCTCGAAGAGGGCGGTGTTCAGCGCGTCGAAGGTCCGGCCGGGGCACTGGCGGCCGAGCTGCCGCTCCAGCAGCTCCGGCTCCCGCTGGAGGGCCTCGCCCAGCCCCAGCACGCGGACGCCCTCCGGCGCCGTCACCCGCACCGGCGGCGCGGGGGGGAACGCGAAGGACGCGCGCGCGATGGCGGCCACGCTCGTGAAGCGCCACGCCTCCTGCCGCGTGTTCGGGAACCCGGCCTCGGCGAAGGCGCCCATGGCCCGCTCGCGCCGCTCCAGGAGCCAGCGCGGCTCGCGGGCAGTGGCCGCGCGCCGCTTTTCGAACTCGGCGCGGTACGGCGCCGTCTCCGGGGACGCGCGCTCCAGCAGGGTCTCGCTCATGGTCAGCGCGCGGGCGCCGCCTCCAGCCACTCGTAGCCCTTCTTCTCGAGCTCGAGGGCCAGCTCCTTGCCTCCCGACCTCGCGATGCGGCCCTCCATGAGCACGTGCACCGCGTCGGGCACCACGTACTCCAGCAGGCGCTGGTAGTGGGTGACCAGCACCATCGCCCTCTCGGGGCTGCGCAGCCGGTTCACGCCGTCCGCCACCAGGCGCAGGGCGTCGATGTCGAGGCCGGAGTCGGTCTCGTCCAGGACGGCCAGGCGCGGGTCCAGCACCGCCATCTGGAGGATCTCGTTGCGCTTCTTCTCCCCGCCCGAGAAGCCCTCGTTGACGGAGCGCTTGAGGAGGGCGTCGTCCATGTCGACGAGCTTCGCCTTCTCCTTCACGAGGGCCAGGAAGTCGAAGGCGTCCACCTCGGGCTGGCCGCGGTGCTTGCGCACGGCGTTGAGGGCCGCGCGCAGGAAGTACAGGTTGCTCACCCCCGGGATCTCCACCGGGTACTGGAAGGCCAGGAACAGGCCCTCGCGCGCGCGCTCCTCGGCGCTCATGGCCAGGAGGTCGCGTCCGAGGTAGCTCACCGAGCCTGCCGTCACCTCGTAGCCGGGCCGCCCGGCCAGCACGTGGGCGAGCGTGCTCTTCCCCGACCCGTTGGGGCCCATGATGGCGTGGACCTCGCCCGCCTGCACACGCAGGTCGAGGCCGCGCAGGATCGCGTTGCCGCCGACGCTGGCGTGCAGGTTGCGGATCTCGAGCATGGGGCGACTATATTCAATCTTGACCTTTCCGTCAAGTATTCCAAATGCAGCCACCTATGAACTTACGCGGTCTATACTGGCTCTACCTTGTCATCCAGACGTGGGCCTGGGGGCGGCCTCACGGCGGAGGCGTTCGCCTGTCTGCTGGCGCGGCTCGCCCCGGACGCCGAGCGCGCGGGGGCGGCGTACGAGGAGCTGCGGCGCGCCCTCGTGCACTTCTTCACCTGGCGGGGCACGGAGGCGCCCGACGAGTGCGCCGACGACGCCCTCGACCGCCTGGCCGCGCGGCTGCACGAGGGCGTGGCCGTGGACGACGTGCCCCGGTACACGCACGGCATCGCGCGGCTGGTCCTGCTGGAGTACTGGCGGCGGCCGGAGTCGAAGCGAGCGGCGGCGGAGGACCTCGACGGTCGCCGCGCGGCCGTGGAGCCTCCCCACGACGATGCGCTCCACGACTGCCTCGGCCGATGCCTCGGCGAGCTGCCCTCCGACGGCCGCGGCCTCATCCTCTCCTACTACGTATCGGAGGGAAGGACGCGGATCGAGGGGCGCCGGCGCCTCGCCCGCGAGCTCGGACTCACGGAGAGCGCGCTCCGAAACCGGGCCCAGCGGCTGCGCGACCGCCTGGAGGCCTGCATCGGCTCCTGTCTCGGCGCGCGCACCGCGCCCCTGTCCGCCGGAAAGCGGTGACGCCCCCGGCGGTGGGAAGGGACGGCCATGGCTGATCCTCGCGACACCCCCACGACACGAACACGGGCGGTCGCGCACAGGAGGGTGTGAGCCGCCCTCCGGCCCCCATCGACGACGCCCGCATCCGGCGCTACCTCCTCCTCCTCCTGCCCGAGCCGGAGGCGGAGGCGCTGGAAGAGGCATACGTCGTCGATCCCGAGATGCTCGACCGCGTCCGCGACGTCGAGCACGACCTGCTGGACGACTACGTGGCGGGCCGGCTGGGCGAGGGCGACCGGGCGCACTTCGAGCGCCGCTACCTCACCGCCCCGCGCCTGCAGGAGCGCGTGGCGCTGGCCCGGGCGCTCCGAGCGGCCGCGGGACCCGGCGCCGGCGCGCGCGCTGCCCTCCGGCAGCGGGCGGCGTGGAGGGGACCCGCGGCCCTGGCCGCGGCGGTGGTCCTGGGCGTCGTGGGCGTCTCCGTATGGAAGTGGCGCGACACCACGCCCGAGGCTCTCGCGACCCCCCCCGCCACCACCGTCGCGCAGGCCGAGCCGTCGCCCCCTTCCAAGGCAGTGGACGGCGCGCCCGGCCCTCGGCCCGCGGCGGCGCCGCTGGTCGTCGCGCTCTCACCCACGTTGCTGCGGGGCGCGGAGGGCCGGCGGGACCTGAGCATCCCGGCGGGTACCGCCGCCGTCGTCCTCGAGCTGGAAGGCGACCCCGGCAGCCTCGTGGGCGCCTCCCGGCTGCAGGCCACCCTGGCCACCGTCGAAGGCGCCCTCGTCTGGGTGGGCCCGGCGGAGCCGGCCGGGCGGCGGGGGCGCCCCGCCCTCCTGGCCTCGGTGAGCGTCCCCGCGGTGACGATGGCCCCGGGCGACTACCTGGTGTCGCTGGCCGACCCGGATGCCCCGGACGAGCCCCTCCAACGGTACTTCCTGCGAGTGAGTGGACGGCCGCGACACGAGAAATGATTCGACACGTTCCCGCCTCCGGGTGCACTATTGGGTCGAGAGTCCCCTGGTTTGTCGCCCTGGCGCTCCCTCTGGCGCTTGAGGGCTCCTCGGCCGCCTTGCCTCGCACGACGCGAGGGCAGGGGTGGCGTTCCGTGGCCAAACGGCTCGTATGGAGGTTGCCGTGGCGACACGTGACGCCCTCCCGGCGTCGGCCCGCCCGCGGCGCACGTACTGCCCCCGGTGCCGACAGGAGGTTCCCCTGGTGACGTTCGACGATGCGGCCCGGCCGGGCGCCGAGACGACCTCCGACCACGTCGTGATCCTGCCCAGCGGCGAGGCGCGCGTCTGCGTCGCCCCCCGTGTGCCCCCCCGGCGGGCCGCGGCGCGCGCGCTCCCCTCGGAGGGACGATGAGCTCCGAGCACGGGAACGGCACCACGAAGCGGGGCTCCGCCGGCCTCGTGCGGCGCATGCCCGAGCTCGACGACGCGGGGATCCGCCAGTACCTGCTCGGGCTCCTGCCCGAGACCGAGGTCGAGGCCCTGGAAGCCGCCTACCTCACGCACCCCGAGCTGCGCGCGCGCGTGCTCGGGGTGGAGAGCGTCCTCCTCCAGGACCATGCCGCAGGGCGCCTGCCCCCGGGCGAGAGCGAGGCCCTCGAGCGCCGCTATCACGTGGCCGCCCCGGGGCCGCCGCCGGCGGTATCGACGACCAAGTGACGTAGCGGCCGACGCGGCGCGGCGTCGCCGCGGGCCACCGGCGGTCATGCCAGAATCTCGACGAACCCGCATCCCGAGAGCCATGTCCGTGAAGCCCCCAGCCCGGCCCCTGGCGGGAACCTGGCGCGGCGCGTCCGCCCGCGCCGCGGCCCTCGTCCTGGTCTTCTCTGCCCAGGCGGCGCGCGCCGGCCAGGACGTGCCCGCGGTCGACGTGGTGTTCGGCGGAGCCGCGGACTTCGCGCTCGACGTCAAGGCGGCCCGCCGCCACCTTCTCGCCCTCGAAGCGGGACAGCTGCTCCAGGTCGAGGTCCGCGAGAACGGGCCGCGCGTGGCCCTGGCCCTCCGGGACGACAAGGGCACGGTCCTGGCGCGGCGCGAGGCGCCCGCCGACACGCTCACGTCGCTCCGGCTCCTGGCCGTCGCGCCCACGAGCGGCGCCTACGTCCTGGAGGCGCGGTCCGACGGCGAGGGGCGCCCCGGGACCTACCAGGTCCGCGTCGAGGAGCCCCGCGCGGCGACCGACGCGGACCGCGCCCTGGCGGCCGCCGATGACGCCCTCGCCGACGGCATCCGCCTCCTGAACGACGGAACGGGGGAGAGCCGGCGCCAGGCCCTCGTGCGCCTGGAGAGCGCCGCGGCGGGGTTCCTGACGGCGGGAGACGCGCGCGGACAGGCGGTCGCGCTGGTCATGCGAGGGCGCGCGCAGTTCGACGCCGGACAACCGGAAGCCCTGGAGACGCTCGAGAAGGCGCGCGGCCGGTTCAAGACTGCCGGTGACCGCGAGGGCGAAGCGCACGCCGTCCTCGAGCTGAGCTGGATCAGGTTCCGCACGGGCGAGTTCGAGGCGGCGCGGGCCCACCTCGAGGAGGCGGCGGCCATGGCGCGGGCCCTCCACAGCCCGCGGCTCCTCTCCGCCGCCGTGAGCGGCATCGGAGTGGTCTTCGACCGCACGGGCGAGGCGGAGCGGGCGGTGGAGCGCTACACGGAAGCGCTGGCCCTCTCCACGGAGGCGGGCAGCTCCCGCGGCCAGGCCCGTGCCCTGAACAACCTCGGGAACGCCTACAAGGCGCTGGGCGAGCGCGAGCGCGCGTTCGAGTCCTACGAGCGGGCGCTGGCCGTATCGCGGACGACGGGCCGCCGGGACCACCGGGCGATGACCCTTGGCAACATGGCCACCCTCCAGATGGACCTGGGAGACGACCCGCGGGCCTTCGCCCTCCTCGAGGAGGCGCTCTCCCTGGCCCGGGCGGCCGAGGTGCCGGACGTGGAGGCGCGCACCCTGAACAACATGGCCAAGGTCCTCAGCCGGCGTGGCGAGCACGAGCGCGCCATCGCCCTGGGGCTGCGCTCGCTCGAGCTGCGACGGCAGATGCACGACCGGGCCGCGGAGGCGGCCACCCTGCACACCCTCGGCCGCAACCTCCACCGCTTCGGCGACACGCAGGCGGGGTTGCAGCGCCTGGGCGAGTCGCTGGCCATCCACCAAGCCATCGGCCAGCGGTACTCCGAGGCGGAGACGCTGGTGGCCATCGCGGGCATCGAGCGTGACCGTGGCAACCTGCGCGAGGCGCTGGCCCGTGCGGAAGCCGCCGTCGCCCTCACGGAGAAGCTGCGCTCCGCGGTGACCAGCCCGGAGCTGCGCGCGTCGTACGTGGCCGCGGAGCAGGACACCTACGGCCTGTACATCGACCTCCTCATGCGCCTGCACGAGGAGGAGGCGGAGGCCGGGCACGACGCGGCGGCCCTCCAGACCAGCGAGCGGGCGCGGGCGCGCGTGCTCCTGGAGGCGCTGGTGGAGGCGCGGGCGGACATCCGGCAGGGTGTGGACCCCGCGCTCCTCGAGCGCGAGCGCTCCCTGCAGAAGCGCCTGAGCGGGTCCACCGCGCGCCTCTCGCGGGTGCTGGCCCGCGAGGGCCCCGCGGAAGAGCAGGCCCTCGCGCGGCGGGAGCTCGAGGAGGCGTCTCAGGCCCACGCCCAGCTGCTCGCGCGCATGCGCCAGGAGAGTCCGCGCTACGCGGCCCTGACCCAGCCCGTGCCCGCCACCGTCGAGCAGGTGCGCCGGGATCTCCTCGACGAGGAGACGGTGCTCCTCGAGTTCTACCTGGCCAAGGAGCGCAGCTTCCTGTGGGCGGTCACCCCGTCCTCGCTCCTCAGCCACGCCCTTCCCGGCCAGGCTCCCATCGAGGACGCGGCGCGCACCGTCCATCGGCTCCTGACCGAGCGGCGGCACGCGCGCTCCCCCGCCCTCCTGGCCGAGGCCGACCGCCGCCTGGCCGCCGAATCGTCCGCGCTCAGCCGCCTGCTCCTGGGCGGGATCGCACCCCGCCTGGCCACGGACTGGAAGGGCAAGCGGCTGCTCGTGGTCGCCTCCGGGGCCCTGGCCTATGTCCCGTTCGGCGCCCTGCCCTCGCCCGTGGAGGGCGCCGACCTTCCCCTGCTCCGCGACCACGAGATCGTCTTCGCCCCTTCCGCATCCGTGCTCCTCGCCCTGCGCAAGGAAGGGGCGGCGCCCGGGCTGCCGTCGTCCACCACCGTGGCCGTGGTGGCGGACCCCGTTTTCGAGAGCGCGGACCCGCGCGTGGCGGGCCGGCGCGGCGCGCCCGCGCAGCCGGCCCCCG
>DATBIO010000255.1:0-6032 GCA_036556965.1 Vicinamibacteria bacterium | reverse complement strand
GCGGGGGCCTTCACGAGCGACGACTGGCGTACGGCGGAGGCCCGCAGCCTCCTGGGTGGCTGCCTCACGGTGCTGGGCCGCCATGCGGAGGCCGAGCCGCTTCTCGTCGAGAGCTACCCCATCCTCGAGCGCCGGCGCGGCCGGGACTACCGCCGCACGCGGGAGGCGGGCCAGCGCGTGGTTGCCCTGTACGAGTCGTGGGGACGGCCCGCCGAAGCGGCCCGCCAGCGCGCCCGCCTGGGGCTGTCCGCCCCGGGACCCGCACCCGCGCCCCGGTAGCGGCATCAGGGCGCGGCCCCCCCGTGGCGGAGCGAAGGATTCGCGCGCGTTGGGCCGTCTCACGGGATGACATGAGGATCCACTCCCGCACCTGGCTGTGCACCCTGGCCGTGCTGGCCCTGGCCTCTCCCGGGGCGGCGCAGCCGGCGGGACGCTACGCCGGCCGCCCCCTCTCCGACGTGCTCGCCGACCTGCGCACCTCGGGGCTCAACGTCGTGTACAGCACGCGCCTCGTGCGCCCGGAGATGTCGGTGGCCGAGGAGCCGAGCGCGAAGACCCCGCGCAAGATCCTGGACGAGGTCCTGGCCCCCCACTCCCTCGTCATCCGGCCCGGGCCGGCGGACACGCTGGTGGTGACCCGGCGCCCGCGCCCCGCCGGGACGTCCGGGGGCGAGGCGCCCCGCGATCCGGCCGTGCGCTTCAGCGAGACGGTGGACGTGTCCGGCCGCGAGCCCACCGCCCCTCCCGGCACCCAAGCCCTGACCGCGGACCAGGTGTTCCAGGCGCCCGGCGCCGTCGACAACGTCTTCCGCGCCCTCCAGCTCCTGCCCGGGGTCAGCGGAGCGGGGCTCTACGACTCGCGCGTGGCCGTGCGCGGGGGCGCTCCCGACCAGAACCTCACCGTGATGGACGGCGTCGAGATCCACAACCCGTTCCGCCTGATGGGGGCCGTGGCCGGCTTCAACCCGGAGACGGTGGGCCGCTTCGAGCTGATGCCGGGCGCCTTCCCCGCCCACTACGGCGACCGCCTCTCCTCGATCCTCGTGGTGGACACCCGCGACGGCCGGAGGGACACCGCCTTCGCGGGAGCCGCTTCCGCGAGCGTCACCGACGCCAGCGCCGTGATCGAAGGGCGCCTGGGGAAGGGCTCCGCGTCCTGGCTCTTCGCGGGACGCCGCACCTACTACGACCTGGTGGCGGAGCGGCTGCTGGACGACGACCTGCCCGCCTTCGACGACCTGCAGTTCAAGCTGTCGTGGCGGGGCGCGGGCGGCGGCCGCGTCGCCCTCTCCGGAGTGCGCAGCCGCGAGGGCACGGACAGCGACTTCAGCGACGCCGCGGACACCCTCGCCGTGGTCAGCGACGGGTCCACCGGCCTGCTCTCCGCGCGCTACGACGCGCCCGTGGGCGGCCGGATCTGGCTGCGCGGCGTGCTCTCCCGCTACGAGTTCCAGGACTCGCTCGACCTCGACGCCC
Source organism: Vicinamibacteria bacterium (assembly GCA_036556965.1). GTDB lineage: Bacteria > Acidobacteriota > Vicinamibacteria > Fen-336 > Fen-336 > DATBIO01. Next base: position 4,556 of record DATBIO010000255.1, on the reverse strand, counting down.
AGGGCCTCACCGACACTCGCGTCTCCTTCGCGCGGCCCTCCCTCGCCGTGTCCGGTCACGCGAACCACCAGCTCGTGACCTACCAGATGGTGCGCCGCGCCGAGGTCGAGGACCTGGCGCTGCGCCAGGAGGTCGCCTTCCAGCTCGCACCAACCCACCGCCTGGAGGCCGGCTTCGAGGCGCACCGGCTGGACACGCGCTGGCGCTACGTGCTGGAGGGCGACCGCAACGACGAGGAGGCCAACGGCACCAGCGTCATCCTGGGCAGCGCGCTGCCCGACTTCCTCGACTCCAGCCTCCACAACGAGCGCGGAGCCTTCTTCCTCCAGGACCGGCTGGCCCTCGGCCGGCTCGTGCTGCAACCGGGGCTGCGCCTGGAGCGCACGGGCGGCGGCCGCCCCACCGCCGTGCTGCCGCGCCTGCAGTCGGCGTTGGAGCTGGGGTCCTGGCGCCTGAAGCTCGGCGCCGGCCTCCACGCGCAGAGCCCGGGCTACGAGAAGCTGCTCCACTCCGACTACTTCGTGGAGCTCTCGCCCGCGGAGGGGACGCGGCTGGACGAGGAGCGCGCGCTGCACCTCGTGCTGGGCCTTGAGCGGACGCTGGGCCACGGCCTCTCCGCGTCGCTGGAGGGCTACTACCGCGACTTCGAGCGCCTCGTGGTGGGGCGCCTGGAGACGGAGGAGGAGCGCGCCGCCCGCGTCGCCCGCTACGACTACCCGCCCGCGCTGCGCTGGGGCATCCCCGTGGCGGCGCGCATCACCACGGAAGCGGTGAACGCCGCGGACGGCCACGCCTACGGTCTCCTCGCCTACGTCCGCCGGGACCAGGCGCCCTCCGCCCGCGCCTTCGGCTGGCTGTCCTATGCCTGGGGCGTCACGGAGCGGACGGCCTACGGCCGCACGTACCCCTTCGACTACGACCGGCCGCACGCGCTGACCGCGGTGGGCGGCTTCCGCGTGAGCCGGGCCGTGGAGCTGTCGGGCAGCTTCCGCCTCGCCTCCGGCCGGCCCACCACGCCGCCCCGCGGCGTGCTCGTGCTGGGTACGCCGGACGACGGCGACGCGGACGGAGACGGCGACCGGACGGAGGTGCGCCCGGCCCGCGACGAGGACGGACGCCCGGTCTACGTCGCCGACCCCGGGGGCGCCGACACGCTGAACTCGATCCGCCTCCCCGCCTTCGTCCAGCTCGACCTGCGCCTGACCGTCCAGCCGCGGGGCCCCCAGGGGCGCTGGACGTTCTACGCGGAGGTGCTCAACGTGCTCAACCGCGCCAATGCCACCTCCTACGACTGGGACATCCGGCTGGACGCAGGGGCGCTGCGCCCGCACGTCGTGGTGACGGATGGCGAGGACGGGATCCCGCTCGTGCCCACCATCGGCGCGCGTTTCCGCTTCTGATGCCGGCCCTGCGCGCGGAGGCCCCGGCGTGACCGACCTCGACCTGGCCCGGCGCATGGCGGTCGGCGACGAGGCGGCCTTCGCCGCGTTCTTCGAGGCGTACTTCCCGTCCGTCTTCCGCTTCGCGCTGGCGCGCCTCGACCGCGACGAGGACGCCGCGGAGGAGGTGGCACAGGCGGCGCTGGCGCGGGGCGCGCTGAAGATCGACCGCTACCGAGGGGAGGCGTCGCTGTTCACCTGGCTCTGCACGCTCTGCCGCCACGAGGTCTCCGCCTGGTGGGAGCGCAACCGGGGCCGGGCGCGCCGGGTCGAGCTGGTGGAGGAGGCGCCCGAGGTCCGCGCGGCCCTCGAGTCGCTCGGAGGCCCTCCGCCCGGCCCGGAGGAGTCGCTGCGCCGGAGCCAGCTGGCGCGGCGCGTCCAGCTCGTGCTCGACGCGCTGCCCGGCCGGTACGGCGACGCCCTGGAGTGGAAGTACATCCAGGGCCTCAGCGTCCGGGAGATCGCGCAGCGCCTGGGCACGGGCGCCAAGGCCGCGGAGTCCCTGCTCAGCCGCGCGCGCGAGGCCTTCCGCGACGGCTTCTCGGCCCTGGCCCTGGAGAACGGAGGCAACGGATGAACGGCACCGATCGCCTGGAGGAGCTGCTCCGCCTGGCGGGGCCGCGGCCCGTTCCCTCCCCCGAGCGCGTGGAGCGCGCGCGCCTCCACGTACAGCGCGCGTGGCGCGCGGGCGTGGAGGCGCGCCGGCGCCGCCGGTGGGCGCTCGGCGCCGCCTCGCTGGCCGCCGCCCTGGCCGCGGTGGTGGTCACGACGCGCTCGTGGCCGGGGCGCGGCCCTTCGGCACCACCGGCCGCGGTCGTGGCCCACCTGCAGTCCGCGCGTGGCGTGCTGGAGGCGGAGACGAGCGCCGGCTGGGCCCCCCTCGCGCCGGGAGAGGCGGCGCGGGCCGGCGCCTTTCTGCGCACGGGCGCCGGGGGCGCGGCCGCCTTCCGCGCCGCGGGCGGCCAGTCCGTGCGCCTCGACGGCGACACCCGCGCGCGCTGGACGGCCCCCGGCGTGCTCGAGCTGGTGGAGGGTGCGGTCTACGTGGACTCCGCGCGCGCCGCGCCTGGTCCGGGGATGCAGGTGCGCACGCCGCGCGGGTCCGTGCGCGAGGTCGGCACGCAGTTCGAGGTGCGCCTGCGCGGGGACGCCGTGCGCGTGCGTGTCCGCGAGGGGCGGGTAGCCGTGGCCGGCGCGGCGGCGCCGGGCGTCGAAGCGGACGCGGGAACCGAGCTGTGGCTGGAGGCAGGAGGCGTCCGCCGTGGCGCCGTTCCCGTGCACGGCCCCGATTGGGCATGGGTCCACACCGTGGTGCCGGCCGCGGAGATCGACGGGCGGCCGCTGCGGGAGTTCCTGGACTGGGCCGGCCGCGAAGGCGGCTGGACGCTGCGCTACGCCGACGGCGACACGGCGCGCCTCGCGGAGACGACGGTCCTCCACGGCTCCGTGCGCGGCCTGGGCCCCGAGGAGGCGGTGGCCGCCGTGCTTCCCTCGGTGGGCCTGCCCTACCGCCTGGAGGACGGTGTTCTGCGCATCGGGCCCGCCGAGGAGCCGGGGCGCTGAGCCCCGAGGGCAAGATCCTGATAGCGCGGCACCTCCGCCTGCCCTCACGCTCGCCGCCATGGGCCCGACCGCCTGCGCCTCCCTGGCCGCCGCGCTGGCCCTGAGCCCCCCGGGCGAGCGCGCGCCGCCGGAGGACGCCCGGCCCTAGGCGCCCCTCGGAGACGCCCTCAGCGCGGCTCGGGTCCCTGCAGCGGGGCCAGGCCGTGGCGCACCGCGTACAGGGCGGCCTGCGTGCGGTCGCTCACGTCCAGCTTGTCGAAGACGACGCTGACGTAGCCCTTGACCGTGCCCTCCGTGAGCCCCAGGGAGGCGGCGATCTCCTTGTTGCTCTGGCCGCGCGCGATCAGGACCAGCACTTCGCGCTCGCGCGCGGTCAGGCGGTCGGCGGGATGCTCCGGCGGGGGGTTCACCCGGCGCATGAGGTGGCGCTGGGCCTCGGCGTGCAGCGAGGGCCGGCCCTCGCGCGCGTTGCGGATGGCGCGCAGCAGCTCGCTCTTGAGGACGTCCTTCAGCAGGTAGCCGACGGCGCCGCCGGCGATGGCGTCGCGCACGCGCTGGTCCTCGGCGTAGTTCGTGAGCACCACCACCTGGCACGACGGGCAGTCCTGCCGGATGCGCTTGAGGGCCTCGATGCCGTCCAGGCGCGGCATGGAGAGGTCCATGAGCACCACCTCGGGCTGGAGGGAGCGCGCGCGGGCCACCGCCGCCTCGCCGTCCGAGGCCTCTCCCACCAGGTCCACGTCCGGCTCCTGCTCCAGCACCGAGCGCAGTCCCTCGCGCACGATCTCGTGGTCGTCCACGATCATCACTCGGATGGGGGCGCTCATCGGGTGACCTCCAGGGGCAGGACGGCCTCCACGGCGGTGCCCGCGCCGGGCCGGGTGGTGACGAGGAGGACGCCGCCGGCCTCCTCCGCGCGGTCGCGCATGCTGAGGAGGCCCAGGCCGCCGCCCGCCGAGGCCGGGTCGCGCCCGGCCCCGTCCTCGTCCCCGCGCGGGCGGAAGCCGCGGCCGTCGTCGCGCACGGTCAGGCGCACGCGGCCCCTCTCCACGGCCAGCCGCACGAGGACGTGCCCGGCCCCCGCGTGCTTGACCGCGTTGTTCAAGGCCTCCTGGGCGATGCGGTACAGCGCCGCCTCGCGCGCCGGGCGCTGGGAGAGGTACCCGTCCATCTCGAACTCCACCGCCGGCCCCGCCGCGCAGATCTGGGCGGCGTAGCCGCGCAGGGCCTGGGGCAGCCCGCGCTCCAGCGCGCGCGGCGCGCCGGCGGCGTCGGCGAGGGCCCCCGGGGGGGCCGGGGAGTCGGAGCCCTCGTCCTGGCGCAGCCCCGCCACCAGCGCGCGCATCTCGGCCAGGGCCGACCGGCTCAGCTGCACGAGGCGCTGCGCCCGGCGCTCGCCCTCCGCGGGGTCCTTGCGCCAGGCCGGGACGAGGGACTGCGCCATCAGGCTGGTGCTGAAGAGGAGCTGGGTGACGGAGTCGTGCAGGTCGCGGGCCAGGCGCTGGCGCTCCTGGAGGACGGCCAGGGCCTGCGCGCTCTCGTAGAGGCGCGCGT
>DATBIO010000254.1:0-11517 GCA_036556965.1 Vicinamibacteria bacterium | reverse complement strand
ACGCGGCCGTCCTCCTCGGTTGTTGGGCATGCCGCGATCCTGCAACAGGATGCTGCCAGCGTGGGTCAGTAATGTCAACCTAATAGGAACTTTCGTAACATCCCTTATCGGCCCTACGTCTCGGCGATGAAGAGACCCATCAGCCTGGGCGAAATGGCACCTAGTGGCTCTTGGCAGGTCGATCCACCCAGCCTCTGGGAGGCCGGTGTCCGAGTCTGATGGTGTGCCCGCCCTGGCCCAGAGCTGATCGCGAAGCTGCGGGCCGCCTGCGATCCTGGGAGCATCCCTGGGACGTCCGGCCTTAGGAGGTCCTGATCATGCCCCTCGTTCGAGTGACCGGTTTCGGCGCTCGACGCCCGCGGCGCCTCTCGCTCCCTACCAGGTCGTCCCATTCCCGCACCACGGTCCACGCCTCCGGGGCCAACGCGGCCGCCGAGACGTCGCCCGTGGTGGACCCCTGGTTCCGGAGCCAGCCAAAGATGCTCGGAGCCGGGGCGGGTTCCTCCGTTGCCCACGGGCGGCCCTTGCCGCGCTTGGCGACCACGCCTGCCCCTAGAAGAGGTCGCTCAGTCGGCAGCGGAAGCCCGGCATCACGTCCTGCCCGTCGAGCTCGTCGGCATCGTTCAACTCGCGAACGTCTTCGAGCGACCGATAGACAACGGCGCGCCGACTCTGCGGGTGCATGACCCAGACGAGACGGACACCCGCCTCCAGGTACTCACCGACCTTGTCGAGGACGTGCCGTGGCCGATCGCCGGGTGACACCACCTCGACAGCGAGATCGGGGGCGAGATTGGCGAAGTCAACCGGAGCCTCGTCGTCAGGAAACCGACCGGCCGCGACGAAGCTGACATCGGGGCTGCGGACGTTGCCACCCGGCAGGCGGAAACCCATGCTGGACTCGAACACGTGGCCAAGGCGGCGTTCAGCCGCGAACCCCAACAGCCTGGCTACGAGGAGCACGCAAACCTGGCTGTGCTGCGCGCCGCCCGGGCTCACACGGATCTCGCCATCGACGAGTTCGTACTTCCGACCGTCGTCCGGCGTCCGAAGGAGATCGGACTCCGTCGCCGCCTTGTGAGCCATCGTGGCCATCGTCGCCTCGCGAGCATGTTAGCACCGCACCCAACCAGCCGACTCTGACGCGGCCAGCGGTCAGCGGAGGTCCGGTACGAACGTGCCTCAGCACGCGCGGACGCGGATCAACGCCGGCGGTCTTCGCCAGCAACGCGGCGCTGCCGCTATGGACGCGCCCGGCCAGGCGCTTCCGGAGTCGCCTTGCCAGGGTCCGCGCATCCGCCAGGTCGCTCGCCGCGCCTGCACCAGGATCGCCCGCAGCTCCGCCTCGAGCGATCGCCCATTGCGGCGGGCGCGCTGCTTGAGGCGGCCCACCAGGGCGGTTTCGAGGCCGCGCACGAGTACTTGAGCCATCCCATCCCCACCTTGGCGCCATGAGTACCACGCTGGTGGTCGCACCCGGGCCTCTTGCCGCCATGTTGCTCCAGCCAGAGCCCTGCCCGGGCCCCGTTTGGCGGCCTCCCGCCCGGCGCGATACCATCTCCGCCGAGAGCCGCGCCCGCTCTCTCCTGCGCAGGCGCGCGCGGCCCGGACCTTAGGGACCAGGGGAACCCATGGCGCAGCAGCCACCCAGGCGGCGGATCCTCATCGTGGACGACCACGCGCCCACGCGCGCGATGATCCGCGCCGTGCTGGAGAGCGAGAAGTCGGCCACCTTCGACGTGGCGGAGGCGGGCAATGGGGCCGACTGCCTGAAGACCTTCGACGGCAAGGGGCCCTTCGACCTCGTCCTCCTCGACGTGAACCTGCCGGACATGGACGGCTACGAGGTCTGCCGGGCCATCCGGCGCGTGGACGGCCAGATCCCCATCGTCTTCGTGACCGGGCACGGCCAGCTGAAGGACTTCAGCGCCGGCCGCCAGGCGGGCGGCGACTCCTACATCGTGAAGCCCGTGAACCGCGCCTCGCTGCGCTCCACCGCGCTCCTCTTCACGAACATGAAGCGCCAGCCGCGCGCGGCGGCGCCCGACCCGGAGAAAGCCAAGGCCTGATGTCCCCGGCGGCGATCCTGCGTCGCCTGGCCATCGTGCACCGCGACTTCACCCGCGCCGAGCACATCGCGCGCGGGCTGCGTTACGCCGGCCACCTGGTGAGCTTGGTGGCGGACGAGGCCCTGCCCGGGACGCTGGAGTCCCTGTCCACCGTCTCCCCCGACGTGGTGATCGCGGTGGCGCCCCTGGACCACCCGCTCAGCGTGACCATGGCCGCCCTGCGCGCGCGCCTGGACCGGCCCGTGCCCGTGCTGGGCGTGCTGCGCCGCACGGAGGACGCCTCCCTGCTCGGGCCCATCGACGACGAGATCGTGGAGCCGGTGGAGCAGGCCGCGCTGGTGCGGCGCGTGAACCGGCTCCTGGACACCTGGCCGGAGCGGGCCCGCCTGGAGCGCGAGGTGCAGGCCCTGACCTCGCTCAACCGCATGGCCTGGGCCTTCTCCCTGGCCAGCAGCCCGGACACGCTGTTCGGCCAGGTGGCGCGGCAGAGCGCGGAGATGCTGCGCGCGCCCAAGGGCCTCGCCCTGCTCTACCACCCCGAGTCCCGGGAGATGGCCGGCCAGGCGCCCGGGCACGGCCTCCGCCCCGAGCAGGTGGCCAAGGTCCGCTACGCGGTGGACGACGCGCGCGCGCGCTGGAACTTCCGGGTCAACGGCGCCCTCCTCAGCAACGAGGCGCGCGGCGACCTGCGCCTGATCCCCGAGCTGGTGACGGCCCTCGGCCTGCGCTCGCTCCTGGCCGTGCCCATCCGCCGCGGGCCGCAGGTCCTGGGGGTGCTGGCGGTGGGCGACCGGCCCCAGCCCTTCCGCGAGCCGGACCTGCAGATGCTGGAGGCGGCCGCGCACCAGGCCTCGGTGGCGGTGGAGAACATGCAGCTCCACGACCAGCTCAAGCAGGCCAACCTCCAGCTCCAGGAGTTCGACCGGCTGAAGAGCGAGTTCGTGGCCATGGTGGCCCACGACTTCCGCAGCCCCCTCATGGCCATCCGCGGCTTCGCGGAGGTGGTGCTGGAGGACGCCTCCATCGGCGCGGACAGCCGGCGCGAGTTCATGCGCACCATCATCGGGCAGACGGACGACCTGGCCCGCCTGGCCGCCGACACCTTCCTCATCACCCAGATCGAAGGGGCGGCCCTCCAGTACCACCTGACCGACATCGAGGTGGGGTCGTTCCTGTGGGACGCCGTGGCCCGCATCTCCGCCGAGCGCTCCTCCTTCAACCTCGACGTGCCGGAGGGCTTCCCCGCCCTCCGCGGCGACCCCGAGAAGCTGCGCCAGGTGATGACCAACCTGCTCACCAACGCCATCAAGTACTCGCCGGAGGGGTCGGCCATCCACGTGCGCTGCCGCGAGCGCGAGCCCCACACCGTGGTCATCGAGGTGGAGGACCACGGCCTGGGCATCCCCCCCGACCAGGTGGGACGGCTCTTCCAGAAGTTCGAGCGCGTGCGCACCAAGGAGCACATGAAGGTGTCGGGGAGCGGCCTCGGCCTCTACATCTGCCGCCTCATCGTGGAGGGGCACGGCGGCCGCATCTGGGTGGAGTCGGAGCCGGGCAAGGGCAGCACCTTCAAGCTCCAGCTCCCCCTGGCCCCGCCCGTGGGCGCGGAGCCGCCGGCCCCCGCGGCCGCGCCCGAGGCCGCGGCCAAGGACGGCACCGTCTCCCGCTCCTAGGAGCGGCCGGCTACTCCTCCTCCTCGCGCAGCCTGGCCAGCACCGAGAAGTCCTCCAGGGTGGTGGTGTCCCCCACCGTCTCGCTGCCCGACGCGATGTCGCGCAGCAGGCGGCGCATGATCTTGCCGCTGCGCGTCTTGGGCAGCGCCTCCGTGAAGCGCACCTCCTCCGGCCGGGCCAGGGCGCCGATCTCCTTGACCACGTGCTCGCGCAGCTGCAGGCGCAGGGCCTCGTCCGCGTTCACGCCCCCGCGGGGGGTCACGAAGGCCACCAGGGCCTGGCCCTTCAGCTCGTCGGGCCGGCCCACCACCGCCGCCTCCGCCACCTTCGGGTGGGACACCAGGGCGCTCTCCACCTCCATGGTGCCCAGGCGGTGGCCGGCCACGTTGATGACGTCGTCCACGCGGCCCATGATCCAGAAGTAGCCGTCGTCGTCGCGGCGCGCGCCGTCCCCCGTGAAGTACCAGCCGGGGTAGCGCTTCCAGTACTGCTCCACGTAGCGCTCGGGGTCGCCGTAGACCGTGCGCAGCATGGCGGGCCAGGGCTCCTTGAGGACGAGGAAGCCGCCCTTCCCCGGGGCCACCGGCTGGCCGTCCCTGTCCACCACCTCCGGCACCACCCCGAACATGGGCAGGGTGCCCGAGCCCGGCTTGCAGGGCGTGGCCCCGGGCAGGGGCGTGATCATGATGGCGCCCGTCTCCGTCTGCCACCAGGTGTCCACGATGGGGCAGCGGCCGCCGCCGATCGTCTGCTGGTACCACATCCAGGCCTCGGGGTTGATGGGCTCCCCCACCGTGCCCAGCAGGCGCAGGCTGCGGAGGTCGTGGCGGCGCGGCCAGTCGTCGCCCCAGCGCACGAAGGCGCGGATGGCGGTGGGGGCGGTGTAGAACACGCTCACGCGGTGGCGCTCCACCATGCTCCAGAAGCGGCCGGGGTCGGGGTGGTTGGGGGCGCCCTCGTACATCACGGTGGTGGCGCCGTTGGCCAGGGGCCCGTAGACCACGTAGCTGTGGCCGGTGACCCAGCCGATGTCCGCCGTGCACCAGAAGACGTCGTCGTCCTTGAGGTCGAAGACCAGCTTCGTGGTCAGGGCCACCTGCACCAGGTAGCCGCCCGTGGTGTGCACCACGCCCTTGGGCTTCCCCGTGGTGCCGCTGGTGTAGAGGACGAAGAGCGGGTGCTCGGCGTCCACCGGCTCCGGCGCGCAGGCCGCGTCCGCCCGCGCCCGGAGCTCGTGCCACCAGTGGTCGCGACCCGCCTGCATGGGCACGTCCTGGCCCGTGCGCCGCAGCACCACCACGTGCTTCACGCCGGGGGCGCCTTGCAGCGCCTCGTCCACGTTGGCCTTCAGGGGCACGATGCCGCCGCGCCGGTGGCCCCCGTCCGCGGTGACCACCACCTCCGCCTGGGCGTCGTTCATGCGGTCGCGCAGGGCCTCCGCGGAGAAGCCGCCGAAGACCACGCTGTGGGGGGCGCCGATGCGCGCGCAGGCCAGCATGGCCACCGCCGCCTCCGGCACCATCGGCATGTAGATGCCCACGCGGTGGCCGGGCTTCACCCCCAGGGCCTTGAGGGCGTTGGCGAAGCGGCAGACCTCGGAGAGGAGCTCGCCGTAGGTCACCACGCGCACCTCGCCCGGCTCGCCCTCCCAGACGATGGCCGCCTTGTCCTTCCGCCCCCCCTCCACCTGGCGGTCCAGGCAGTTGTCGGAGAGGTTCAGGCGGCCGCCCACGAACCACCGCGCGTGCGGCGGGTTCCACTCCCGCACGCGGTCCCAGGGCCGCGACCAGCGCAGGGCCTGGGCCTGCTCTCCCCAGAAGCCCTCGGGGTCCTCCACGCTGCGCCGGTAGAGCGCCCGGTACTCGTCCAGGCTCTTCACGTGGGCCTCCCGCGCGAAGGCCGCGGGCGGGGGGAAGACGCGCTTCTCGCGCAGGACGGACGTGATGTCGCTCATGTCCCCACCTTACCCTCCCCCGCGCCCGGGCGGCAACGGCGCCGCTAACCGGCGGCGCGGGCCTCTTGCTAGGATCGCGAGGTGGTGAGGCTGCGGCCCACGCTGCTCGACCGCTACGTGGTCCGGGAGGTGATCCCTCCCACCGCGGTGGGCCTCCTGCTCTTCACCTTCATCCTGCTCCTGGACCAGATCGCGCAGCTCATGAAGATCCTGGTCTCGCGGGGGGCCGACCCCGCCACCGTGCTGCGGGCCTTCCTCTACATCCTGCCCAGCATCTTCTCCGTCACCATCCCCATGGCCTTCCTGCTCGGCATCCTGCTGGCCTTCGGCCGCATGGCCTCCGACAGCGAGCTGATCGCCATGCGCGCGGGGGGCATCAGCCCCGCCCGCCTCCTGCGCCCCGTGCTCGCCCTCTCCGCGGGCGCCGGCCTCGTCACCCTCTACGTGGTGGCGGTGGCCCTGCCCGCCGCCAACCAGGCCTACCGCGAGCTGGTCTTCTCGCTCCTGGTGAGCAAGGCACGCACGGAGATCACCCCCCGCGTCTTCAACGACGACTTCATCCCCGGCATGGTGGTCTACGTGTCCGACATGCACGCGGGCAGCGACGACTGGCGCGACGTCTTCCTCTACGACGAGACCGACACCCGCCAGCCCTCGGTGGTGCTGGCCCGCCTGGGCCGCCTGGAGATCGACCGCGAGCGCCGCACCGTGGTCATCCGCCTCCAGCAGGGCGTGCTGCACACCCTCACCGCCCTCGACCCCTCCGCCTACGAGCGCCTCGACTTCGCCAGCCGCGACTTCCCCCTCCCCTTCGAGCAGTTCTTCCCGAACCTGCCCCTGGCCAAGGGCGACCGCGAGATGTCCCTGCGCGAGCTGCGGGCCAAGGTGGCGGAGCTGCGCGCCCAGGGCCGCGGGCGCAAGGACACCGGCCGCTTCGAGGTGGAGTTCCACAAGAAGTTCGCCATCGCCAGCGCCTGCCTGGTCTTCGGCCTGCTGGGCCTCGGCCTGTCCCTGGGCAGCCGCAAGGAGGCGCGCTCCGCCGCCTTCGGCCTCTCCCTGGCCGTCATCTTCACGTACTACGTGCTCATCCGCCTGGGCGAGCAGGCGGGCGACACGGGGCTCGCCTCCCCCGCCCTCTCCATGTGGGCGGCCAACATCGTGCTGGGCGCCGTCGCCGTCGCCCTCCTGGTGGCCAACCACCGCGCCGCCGCCTTCGACCCCCTCGACCCCCACCTGTGGGCACGCCTCCTGCCCCGCGTGCGCAAGCGCCCGGGGCGCCCCACCCCGCGGCCGGGGGCGGGCAGCGGGCGGCGCCTGCGCATCCCGCGCCTGCGCGTGCCCCTGCCCGGGCTGCTCGACCGCTACGTGGCCCAGACCTACGTGGGCAAGTTCGCCCTCGTGCTCGTCTCCTTCTGGGCCCTCTTCGTGCTCGTCAACTTCATGGACCTGTTCGACGACGTGCAGCAGAACCGCGTGAAGGGGGTGGTGGTGCTGCACTACTACGCCTTCTTCTCCCCGCAGGTGGTGCACCTCGTCACCCCGGTGTGCGTGCTGGTGGCCGTGCTCATCACCTACGGCATCATGAGCCGCCGCAACGAGATCACGGCCATGAAGGCGGCCGGCATCAGCATCTACCGCGCCTCCGCCCCCGCCCTCATCCTGGGCCTGCTGGCCGCCCTCCTCATGTTCTCCGCCGCGGAGTACGTGCTGCCGGCCATGAACCGCGTGGCCAACCGCGACTTCAACGTGATCAAGGGCCGGCCCCCCGAGTCGGGCAGCCGCCTGGACAAGCGCTGGCTCCTGGGCAGCGACAACCGCATCTACCACTACGACTACCTGGAGCCGCGGACGGGGGCCCCCGTCATGTACGGGCTCAGCGTCTACGACGTGAACCCGGCGCGCTGGGACCTGAGGGACCACCTCTACGCCGCGCGCGCCACCTGGAACGGCGTGGCCTACGACCTCGAGCGCGGCTGGCGGCGCACCTTCGGCAACACGCCCACGCGCCCCGCCTTCCGCGAGTTCGCGGAGTCGCGCACGCGGGAGATCGAGGCCCCCGGCTACTTCCGCCAGGAGCAGCGGTCGGCGGACACCCTGCGCTTCGGGGAGCTGCGCCGGCACATCGCCACCCTGGAGAAGCTGGGGCTCGACGTCGTCTCCCTGCAGGTGAAGCTGCACGGCAAGCTGGCCTTCCCCGTGGTCTGCCTGGTCATGACCCTGCTCGGCATCCCCTTCGCCTTCGTGGTGGCGCGGCGGGGCGCCCTCTACGGCATCGGCGTCAGCGTGATGATCGCCATCGTCTACTGGGCGGCCGTGCACATCTTCGAGGCCCTGGGCAGCCACGGCGTGCTGCCCCCCATGCTGGCGGCCTGGGCGCCGAACCTGGTCTTCGGCGCCATCGGGACCTACCTGACCCTGATGCTGGAGACCTAGGCGGGAGGCCGGAAGGGCAGCACCCGGGGGACGCCGCCCGGCGAGCGGTGGTGGAGGGCCAGGAAGCGCTCGCAGTCCGGGGCGCTCAAGGGCGGGCTGTAGTAGAAGCCCTGCACCAGGTCGCACTCCCGCGCCGCCAGCAGGTCGAGCTGCTCGCGCGTCTCCACGCCCTCCGCCAGCACCGTCACCTGGAGGCTGTGGCCCAGGGCCACCACCGCGCTCACGATAGCGGCGTCGCCCGTGCCCGCGGCCAGGCCGGCCACGAAGGACTGGTCGATCTTCAGCGTCTGGAAGGGCAGGTTGCGCAGGTGGCTGAGCGACGAGTAGCCGGTGCCGAAGTCGTCGATGGCCACGCGCACGCCCAGGGCGTTGAGGGCGCCCAGGGCGCGCGCGGCCGCCTCCGGGCTGGGCAGGGCGTGGCTCTCCGTGACCTCCAGCTCCAGGCGCCCGGGGGCCAGCCCCGTCTCCGCCAGCACCGCGGCCACCTGCTCGCCCAGGTCGGCCTGCCGGAACTGCCGCGCGGAGAGGTTGACGGCGAGCAGGAGCTGGTCGCCGAAGGCCGCGTCCCACTCCCGCACCTGCGCGCAGGCCGTGCGCAGCACCCACAGGCCGAGGGGCACCATCAGGTCCGTGGCCTCGGCCACGGCCAGGAAGTCGTGCGGCACCAGCAGCCCGCGGCGCGGGTGGCGCCAGCGCACGAGGGCCTCCAGCCCGTGCAGGTGGCCGGTGCGCACGTCCAGGATGGGCTGGTAGTGGACGCACAGCTCGTTGCCGGCCAGGGCCCGGCGCAGGCCGCTCTCCAGGTCCAGGCGCTCCGCCGCCTGCGCCTGCAGCGCGGGCGAGTAGAGCTGGTAGTTGTCGCGCCCGTGGTCCTTGGCGCGGTAGAGCGCGTTGTCCGCGTTGCGCAGGAGCGACTCCGCGTCGGTGGCGTCGTCGGGGAAGAGGCTGATCCCCACGCTGGCCCCCAGGAACAGGTCGCGGTCGCCGGCCAGGAACGGGGCCCGCATCAGCTCCAGCACCTTCCCCGCCACCGGGGCCACCGCCTCCGGCCCCTCCACGTTCTTGAGGAGCACCACGAACTCGTCGCCCCCCAGGCGGGCCACGGTGTCCGCGGAGCGGACCAGCGCGCGCAGGCGGGCGGCGGCCTGGCGCAGCACCTCGTCCCCCGCGGTGTGGCCCAGCGAGTCGTTGACGTCCTTGAAGCGGTCGAGGTCCACGGAGAGCAGGGCCACCCCGCGCCGGGCCCGCGCCGCCTCGGAGAGGGCCACGGCCAGCCGGTCCGCGAAGAGCTGGCGGTTGGGCAGGCCGGTGAGGGGGTCGCGGCCGACCAGGGTGCGCGCCTGCTCCTCCGCCTCCTTGCGGTCGGTGATGTCGAAGGCCACGCCGAGGACGGCGGGGCGGCCGCGGTAGGAGGTGCGGGCGGTGGACAGCTCCAGCCAGCGCTCCGTGCCCTCCGCGCCCGTCACGCGCAGCTCGCCCCGCGCGGTGCCGGGCCGGCCGTCCAGGCGCTCCCGCACCTGCGCCATCACCGCCTCGCGGTCGGCGGGGTGCACCATGTTCCAGCGCGGCACCTGGCCGTCCCCGGCGCACCCGGCCAGGGCCAGGCCGGGCGTGTTGGCGTAGCGCACCTCCCCGCCCTGGAGCAGGAAGATGGCGCAGTCCGCCGTCTCCGCCAGGCGGGCGAAGCGGTCCTGGCTCTCGCGCACCAGGGCGCGCATGCGGCGGTGGTGAACGACGTCGGCCAGGGTGGCGGCCACCGCCTCCAGCGCGCCCACGTCGGCGGGGGTGAAGCGGGGACCCGCGTACCTCTTGACGGCCAGGGCGCCCAGCGTCACGTCGTCGCGCAGGACGGGCACCCCCGCCCAGGCGGCCAGGGGCGGGTCCACGGGGTCCACCTGGCCCGTGGACTCGAGCAGCCGGCAGACCTCGGGGGTGGCCATCAGGGACTGTCCGGTGCGCATCACGTAGTCGGTCAGGGAGTGCTGGCCCTGGGGCACCGCCTCTCCCGCCGGCTCGCGCTCGTCCACCACGTAGGCCACGGAGGCCCGGCCGCTCTCCGGGTCGCACAGCACCACCCTGAAGTTGGGCGCGTCGACGAGGGCGCCCACGATCGCGTGCAGGCCCGCGTAGAAGCTGCGGCTCCCGGCCAGCACGCGGATGTGGTGCTCGGCGGCGTAGAGGCGGGCCGGGCCGGACTGCGCCTCGATGTCGCGCAGGCTGTCGGCCACGGAGCACGGGCGCTCGCCGTCGGTCCTTCCGAGGCGCGCCGTTGCCGTCGGATCCTCGGGCGCCCCGCGTCCCCGTTCCATGGTGCCCATTCTGCTCGCTTTTCGGATCGGCGGGGAGGGCCCTCGGCCCGCGCCCGCCGGCGGACCCGACGCAGCAAGGACCGTGCCCGGTCCGAGTCGGATGTTCGTACGGTAGTTTGTATGGTCCGGGGGACGCCTCCGGAGCCGCCCCCGGACCCGGCGCTCAGTACCGGTAGTGGTCGGACTTGTAGGGACCCTCCACGGGCACGCCGATGTACTCCGCCTGCTTCGGCGAGAGCGTGGTCAGCCTCACCCCGAGCTTCGGGAGGTGCAGCCGCGCCACCATCTCGTCGAGGCGCTTGGGGAGCACGTAGACCTTGCGCTGGTAGCGGTCGCGGTTCTGGGCCAGCTCGATCTGGGCCAGGACCTGGTTGGTGAAGCTGGTGGACATCACGAAGCTGGGGTGGCCGGTGGCGCAGCCCAGGTTCAAGAGCCGCCCCTCGGCCAGGACGAGCACGCCGTGGCCGTCGGCGAAGGTCCACATGTCGTACTGGGGCTTGATGTTGGTGCGCTCGATGCCCGGGTGCTTCTTGAGGCCGGCCATGTCGATCTCGTCGTCGAAGTGGCCGATGTTGCCCACGATGGCCTTGTCCTTCATGCGCGCCATGTGCTCGACGGTGATGATGCCCGTGTTCCCGGTGGCGGTGATGAAGATGTCGGCCGTCTCCACCACGTCCTCCAGGGTGGCCACCTGGTACCCCTCCATGGCCGCCTGCAGGGCGCAGATGGGGTCGATCTCCGTCACCACCACGCGCGCGCCCTGGCCGCGCAGGGACTGGGCGCAGCCCTTGCCCACGTCGCCGTAGCCGCACACCACCGCCACCTTGCCCGCCAGCATCACGTCGCTGGCGCGCATGATGCCGTCCACCAGCGAGTGCCGGCAGCCGTAGAGGTTGTCGAACTTGCTCTTGGTCACGCTGTCGTTGACGTTGATGGCGGCGAAGAGCAGCGTGCCCGCCTTCTCCATGTCGTAGAGGCGGTGCACGCCGGTGGTGGTCTCCTCGCTGACCCCCTTGCACTCCGCGGCCACCTTCCGCCAGCGGTCGGGGGTCTCCTTCTGCAGGCGGGCGAGCAGGCGC
>DATBIO010000253.1:0-5619 GCA_036556965.1 Vicinamibacteria bacterium | reverse complement strand
GTGTACGAGCACAAGAACGCCGTGGAGGGCGTGGAGCGCGGCAACATCGTGGCCTGGCGCCAGGACGTGGCGGAGGCGGTGCGCGGCGCCCCCCTCTCCTTCGGCGCGGTCATGGACAGCCGCAGCATCCTCCTCTCCACCGTCTCCGTGTTCGCCGCCGCCATCGCGCTGGGCCTGAGCCTGGTGGCGGGCGCGATCTACCTCGTCGCGCGCAAGGGACGGCGGCGGGCCGCGGCGGCCTGAGCCGCCGTCACTCCCGGCGCGGGCGGCCCGACAGGTCCACGAACAGGCGCTCGAGCTGCCCCGGCCGGATGGTCACCGTCCGCTCCTGCGGCTCGTACGAGGGATGGCGCAGGCGGATCGTGTGCACGCCGGCGGGCAGGGTGAGCCGGTCGAGGGGCGTCGTCCCCACCACCTTCCCGTCCACGCTCACCTCGCCCCAGGGCCGCACCGCGACCTGCAGCAGGCCGGGCCCGGGTGGCGCCGTCGAAGGAGGCACCGTCGGCGCCGGCGCGGCGGGCACGGTCGCCGACGGTGGAGCCGCCGGCCGGGACACCGGGGGGGTGGAGCGCGGCGTGGGGCGCGACGGCGGCGTGGCGGACGGCGAGGGGAAGGGGGCGGCGGGGACGGGCGCCGCGGAAGCGGCCGCGGGCACGGCCACGGGGGGCGACGTCGGCGCGGGCACCGCCTCCGTGGACTCGGGGGTGGCAATCCCGGCGGGGAGCGTGACGGACGGCGTGCGCGACATCCCCCCCCGAAGGGCCAGGAACCCCGCCACGGCGGCCACGGGCACCGCCAGCAGCCACGGCTGGAGGAGGACGCGCCGGGGCGAGGACCGCGGTGCGCGCGGCCGCGCCGGCGCCGCGGGAGGGCCAACCACGGTAGGTGCCACCAGCGCGTCGGTGGCCACCGGATGCTGGCGGGCGCTGGGCGAGCGGGCCCTGCGGATGGCCTCCGCCATGTCGTGCGCCGTCGCGTAGCGGTCGCGCGGCTCCTTGGCCAGCGCACGCCCCAGCACCGCGCGCATGGGCGGCGGGATGCGCGCCGCGGGCTCGCCCTGCACCGGGGGCGGATCGTTGAGGTGCTTCATGATCGTGGAGATGGGGGTGTCGCCGCGGAAGGGCACGCGGCCCGTGAACATCTCGTAGGTGAGGACGCCCAGCGCGTAGAGGTCGGACCGGGAGTCCACCTTCTCCCCCCGCGCCTGCTCCGGGCTCATGTACTCCGGCGTGCCCACGATGTGCCCCTGCTCGGTGAGGGTCCCCTCCCCGACGCGCTTGGCAACGCCGAAGTCCATGAGGCGGGCGTGGCCGCGCGCGTCGAGCATGATGTTGGGGGTCTTGAGGTCGCGGTGCACGATGCCCGCCTCGTGCACCGCCTGCAGGCCCTCCGCCACCTGCACCGCGAGGTCGTAGGCCAGGTCGGCGTCGAGGGCGCCCCTCTCGCGCAGCAGGCGCTTGAGGTCCGTGCCCTCCACGAACTCCATCGAGATGAAGAGGAGGCCACGGTCCTCGCCGTAGTCGTGTATGGCGCAGACGTTGCGGTGGCGCACGCGCCGGGCCAGCTTGATCTCCGAACGGAAACGCTCCGCCATCTTGGGGTCCTGGGCGAAGTCGGGCCGCAGGATCTTGATGGCCACCACCTCGTCCAGCACGCGGTCGCGGGCGCGGTAGACCATGCCCATGCCCCCGCGCCCGATCAGGCCCTGCACCTCGTAGCGGCCGTGGAAGATGGCGCCCGGCCGGATGTCCACCGCCAGCACGTACCCCTCGGTGCGCGCGAGGCTCTCGCCGCACCCCGTGCAGGTCGGGGCGGCGTCGTCGTTCGCGGCCTGGCAGCGGGGGCAGTTCACGCCGGCCGCGCTCAGGGCTTGTTCACGCGGACCATGTAGTTGGCCACGCATCCGTTGCAGCTCTCCGCGTGGAGCACGCGCAGGATGTAGTGGCCGGGGGTCACGCTGGCGCTCAGCCGCGTCTCCATGGCACCGGTACGCGTTCCCTCGGCCACGAGGTTGAAGCTTGGATCCTTCAGCTCCAGGGCCAGGAAGGTCGTGCCCGTCCCCCCCGACACGGTCCAGGTGGCCCTGGCCTGGAGGCTGCCCGTGCCGCCCACGTTGAAGGAGTGGTCGCGGACCTCGTCACTCCCCGAGATGAAGCCGGTGAACGTCTCCTCGGAGCCGCTCGCGGAGGCCGCGTCCTCCCCGCCGCCCAGGGCGAGGGCCGCTCCCGCGGCGGCGGCGCCCCCCAGGCCCACCCAGAGCAGGGTGCGCCCCCCGCCCTTCTTCTCTGGCGCCACAGGGGGCGCGGGGGTGGGGGCCGTGGCGGGGCCGGGGACGGCGCCGGCGGCGCGGTTGGCCTCGTCCTTGGCCGCCTCGAAGAGGTCGATGACCTTGGGCGGGAACTTCTCGGGGCTCAGGGTCAGGTCGCGCAGCTGGCGGACGGCCTCGCGGAACTTGGCCTTGGCCGCGGCGTCGTGGCCCTTCCCGACGTAGGCCACGCCCAGGTACAGGTAGGCCTGCGACAGGTCGCGCGCGCGCGCGGGGTCGCCGGCCAGGCGCCGCGCGGCGCCGTCGAGGGTCAGGATGGCGGCGTCGTAGTCGCCTTCCTCGACCTGGGTGATGCCGCGGGCCAGCTCGGGATCGTCGGCCTGGGCCAGGACGGCGGCGGGAAGCAACGACACCACCGCGAGGGCGATCGGCAATGGGTGCCGCACGGCGCACCTCCTCGTCTTCGGGGACGGACGAGGATAGCCGATAGCCGGGCCCTAGTGCGCGCGGAAATGCCGGGCCACGGCGCGCGCCACCAGGTCCACCACCCGCCGCGCGGAGACACCGCCCGGGTCCTTGTCGGGCTGGTACTCGCACACCCCGAGGGCCACCACCCGCGGCGAGGCGAGCAGGGCCGTCACCAGGTCGGACGCCTCGGCCAGGGAGAGGCCCGCGCCCGGGGTCAGGCTGGCCTTGGCCGGCATCTCCGCCGCGGTGACGAGGTCGACGTCGAGGTGGACCACCACCGGCCCCTCGTCGTTCTCCACGGCGTCCAGGGCTAGGGCGGAGGCCACGCGCATGCCCAGGGCGCGCGCGGCCACCGCGGGCAGGGCGAGGCCGAGGGAGCCCAGGGGGCCGCGCTCGGCGAGGTCCAGCTCGCGGAACCCGACCAGCGCGACGTGCTCGGGCCGGACGGCCGGGGCCGCTCCCGCCGCCTCCACGAGGGCCCGGGGCCCGCGTCCCTGGGCCACGGCCAGGGCCATGCCGCTGAGCACACCCGAGGGGGACGTGTCCTCCGTGTGCAGGTCGGCGTTGGCGTCGAGGTAGACGAGGCCGACCTCGGCGCCGAGCGCCTGGCGCGCGCCGCCGGCCAGGGCCGCGGCCAGGGTGCAGTCACCGCCGAGCATCACCGTGAACCCCTCGCGGAGGGCACGCGTCATCTCGTCCGCGGCGGCGCGCACGGCGCACGCCGCGCCCTCCACGTTGCGCGCGCGCGGATGGCCGGGGTCCTCCTGCCAGGGGAACAAGGAGAGGTCGGAGAGGTTGACCACGCGCGCGCCCGTGGCGCCGAGGGCCTCGAGGAGGCCGGCCTCGCGCAGGACGAAGGGGGCGCGCTCGAGCCCGGGGGCGGCCGCGCCGGCGGCGGTGGGCACGCCGAAGACGGCCACCTTCGGAGCCGGCACCCGACGATTATAATAAGACGGCGCGGAGGAGCCGCGGCGCCGCAGCCTCGGGCGGCCCGCCACTCCTCGGCGAAGTGCTCGGTGGGAAGGGGGCGGCCGCGCCGCCCGAGCCCCGCCGAGCGTCCTTCCCCGTCGTCCGACCGGCATCGACATGAACATCAAGCTCTCCTTCTCCCCCGTGTCGCAGAACGCGCTCGACCTCCTGGCCGTGGTGCTGGACGAGGAGACCGTCCTCCACGAGGTGGACGACGCGCCCATCGCCGCCCACCTGGAGCGGGCACGCGCCGGCTTCCGGGAGAAGACCCTGAAGCGCGAGTACTTCGCCACCCTGCCGGAGGGGGCACCCGCGCGCGCGCTGGTGGCCTACTGGAACCCCAGCCTCAAGGCCTGGAACCTCTGGGAGAACGTGAAGACCTTCACCGCGCGCGCCCTGCGCCTGGCGCGCGACTACCGCCTGCCGCGGGTGGGGGTGGTGGCCAACACCGCGGCGGTGGCGCCCCTGGTGGGCAAGGTCGTGGAAGGGGCCGCCATCGGCGCCTACACCTTCGACCGGTACAAGCAGGAGAAGGACGACTTCCTCCAGAAGGAGGCGTCCCTCACCATCCTCGTCCACCCGGACCACCGCGCGGACGCGGAGGCCCGGCGCCAGCGCTACGCCTGGGTGTCGGAGAACGTCAACGAGGCGCGCGACCTCATGAACGAGCCGGGGGCGGTGGTCACCCCCGAGTACCTGGCCGAGCGGGCGGGGGAGGTGGCCAAGGAGGTCGGGCTGGAGGTCGAGATCATCGACCCCGCCGGCCTGCGCGCCCGTGGCTACCAGGGCCTGGTGCGGGTGGGCCAGGGCAGCGTGCACCCGCCGCGCATGGTCATCCTGCGCCACGTCCCGCGCCAGGCCTCGACGGAGACCATCGCCCTGGTGGGCAAGGGCATCACCTTCGATTCCGGCGGCATCAGCCTCAAGCCCGGCGACAAGATGTGGGAGATGAAGGGGGACATGGCGGGAGCGGCGGCCGTGCTCTGCGCCATGCGCGCCCTGGGCCGCATCGCCCCCTCCGTCAAGGTGGTGGGGATCCTCTGCTGCGCGGAGAACTTCCCCGACGCCAACGCCCAGCGACCCGGCGACATCTTCACCGCGCGCAACGGCAAGTCGGTGATGGTGGACAACACCGACGCCGAGGGACGCCTCGTGCTGACGGACGGGCTCTTCCGCGCGGGGGAGGAGGGGGCGACCCACATCGTGGACATCGCCACCCTCACCGGCGCCTGCGTGCGCGCCCTCGGCCCCAGCGTGGCCGGCATCATGGGCAACGACCGCGAGCTCATCCTGCGCGTGGTGCGCTCGGGCGAGAACCACGGCGAGGCCTTCTGGGAGCTCCCCCTGGTGGAGGAGTACCGCGAGAGCCTGAAGACCCCCTACGCCGACGTGAACAACATCGCCCAGGGCGGGCTGGCCGGCGCCATCACCGCGGGCCTGTTCCTGCGGGAGTTCGTGCCGGCGGGTGCCCTCTGGGCCCACCTCGACATCGCGGGGCCGATGTTCAAGGACAAGGACTGGAAGTACTACGAGGCGGGCGCGCTGGGCTTCGGGGTCAAGACGCTGGTGGACCTCTGCGAGCGCTTCCGCGATCCCCTGCCCTAGCCGTCGCGGGGAAGGGCTCCACCGCCACGTACCAGAGCACGAAGGCGGTGGTCCAGCCGTCCTCGGCGATGGCGTCGTCCGCGTCCACCGTGCCCACCGTCGTGGCGTAGGAGGCCGCGAGCTCCAGGGCGTTGGCCCCGTCCTCCGTGGCCGCCGCCGGCCAGCGCAGCTCGTAGGTCCCCGTGCGCACCGGGTCGTAGGCCAGGGCGAGGCGGCCCAGGGGCCGGCCGTTGCCGCTCACCACGACGTGCTGGGGGCGCATGCCCGCGAAGGGAAACGGGTCGAGGCGCAGGCGGACGTTGTAGTCCCGT
>DATBIO010000252.1:0-8766 GCA_036556965.1 Vicinamibacteria bacterium | reverse complement strand
CGGGGCGCGCCTCGACCGCGACGACACCCTGAACGGCTTCCACGAGGACAGCGGCGAGCTGTCCCCGCGGGTGGGGACGTACCTGGGCGAGCGCGGCCGGCTGGCGGGCATGTTCTCCCTGCTCAACCTGCGCAGCGACGTGGACGGGAAGACCCTCTCGCCGGACAACGAGGACTGGCTGCTCCGGCTGGGCGTCTCCCTGGGCTGGGACAGCCGCGACTCCTGGAGCGACCCCCGCCGGGGCTGGCGCAACGAGCTGGAGGTGTGGCGCACGGGCGGCTTCCTCGGCGGCGACGGGGACTCCTGGGCCATGAACCTCGACCTGCGCCGCTGGTTCCCCACGGGCCAGGGGCGGAAGCTCATGACGAGCCTGCTGCTCTCCCTGCAGTCGGGCGCGGTGGGCACGGACGTGCCCGTGTACCTCACCTACCACCTGGGCGGCGCGAACTCCATCCGCGGCTACGACGTGGAGGACCTGGGCCAGCGGCTCTTCGGCAAGAACCAGCTCATCGGCACCGCCGAGCACTCGTTCACCGTCCTGCCCCAGCGCCGCTTCGACTTCTCGAAGTGGTCGGTGCGCCTGGGCCTCGACCTGGCCCTCTTCGCCGACGGAGGGGTGGCCTGGGACGAGCCGGAGCAGCTCAGCCTCCGCCGCGTGCACGGCGGCGCGGGCGGCGGCCTGCGCGTCCTCGTCCCCGGGATGGAGATGCGCTTCGACGTCGGCTGGAGCCCCGACGGCGGGTTCCACTTCCACTTCGCGGGAGGCTCGAAGCCGGCCGCGCAGCGGCAGCGCCTGCGCTGAGCCGCGCTCCACGAGGGGCGAGGCGGGCTCAGGGCTCGGTCACCGTCACGCTTCCCCTCAGGTCCTCCACGACCTGCACCGTCCCGCCGGGCCAGGTGATCTCCACCCGGGACGCGGCGGGCCGGCCCGCCAGCCCGACCAGCACGCGGGCGTCGCTGGCGGAGAGGTAGCTGCCCGCCGTCGTCACCACGTGCGTCTGCACGAGGCCGCTCGGGAGGGTGGCGCGCACGATGGCGCCGATGCCGTCGCGGTTGGACCGCCGGCCGCGCAGGCGCAGGGTCAGCGCGCCGTTGCGCGCGCCCAGGTCGTTGCGCAGCACCAGCGGGCGACCGCCGCACGTCCCCACCACCACGTCCACGTCGCCGTCGTCGTCGAGGTCGCCGAAGGCGGCGCCGCGGGCCGCCCAGGGCCGGAGCGGCTCCGCGGTGGCGGGCCAGGCCTGGAAGCGCCGCCCGTCGCCCTTCATCACCAGCAGCGGCTGGCGGTACTTGAAGACCTGCGACGTCAGCTCCACCGTGTCCAGCACGTGCCCCTGGGCCACGAACAGGTCCTTGTAGCCGTCGTTGTCGAGGTCCAGGAGGCGCGTGCCCCATCCGGAGAAGGGCAGCGTGGCCTGGGCCAGGCCGGCGGCGGCGCCCGCGTACTCGAAGGTGAGGCCGTCGCGGTTGTGGTAGAGCGGGTAGGTCTCGCCGGAGAGCGCGGTGACGAAGACGTCGGGGCGGCCGTCGTTGTCGTAGTCCGCGAGGTCGGCGCCCATGCCCGCCACGGCCACGCCGTCCTGGTTGAAGGCGACGCCGGCGCCGAGGGCCAGGTCGCGGAGGCGCCCGTCCTCGCCCAGCTTCAGGAGCAGCGCCGGCTCGGAGTCGTTGGCCACGTAGATCTCCGGGCGGCGGTCGCCGTCGAGGTCGGCGAAGGCGATCCCCAGCGCCTTGGCCCCGTAGCGCGAGAGCGCCGTGGCCTCCGACACGTCCTCGAAGGTGCCGTCGCCGCGGTTGCGCAGCAGCACGCTGGTGGCCCCGCCGAACGCGCGCGGGTGGCAGTACTCGCGATAACCCGCCCGGCGCTGGCCGCAGTAGGGGCTGTTGGCGAAGCTCCATTCCAGGTAGCGGCACACGAAGAGGTCGAGGTGGCCGTCGGCGTCGAAGTCGAGGAAGGCGGCGCTGCTGCCCCAGCCGGACACGCCCGCGCGCGCGCGCGCGGTGACGTCCTCGAAGCGGCCCCCCAGGTTGCGGTAGAGGACGCTCTGGCCGTAGCTGGTGACGTAGAGGTCCACGCGGCCGTCGTTGTCGAAGTCCGCCGCCGCCGCGCCCATGCCGTAGCCGTGCCCCCCCGCCAGCCCCGCCTCCTCCGTGACGTCGCGGAAGGCGAGGCCGCCGTGGTTGCGGTAGAGCCTGTTTCCGTAGCGCGGCCAGTCCTTCTCCGGCGCGCCGTCCGCGGGCATGGGATCCCGGAGCCGGGCGCCGTTGGTGAAGAAGACGTCCAGCCGGCCGTCGCCGTCGTAGTCGAGGAGGGCGACCCCGCCGCCCATCGTCTCCACCAGGTACTTCTGCGTGGTGGGCGCGTTCTCGTGGCGGAACGCGATGCCGCTGGCCGCGGTGACGTCGGTGAAGAAGGGCGGCGGAGGGGAGGCGGGCCCGCCCGGCCGCGCGGCGGCCAGGCCCAGGAGCACGAGGAGGGCGGCCCCGCCCTTCACGGCGGCGGCTCCACGCGCAGGCGGAGCTGGAGGGCCAGGTTGGGATCGATCTCCTCCAGCGCGCGCAGCTCCGCCCGCGCCGCCTCCGCGTCGCCCGCCGCCAGCAGGGTCAGGCCCAGGTTGTAGCGGGCGGCGGCGTGGCGCGGGCGGGCGCGCAGCACCTCGCGCAGCGCGGCGACCGCGTCGGCGTTCCGGCCGCGGTCGATCTGGACCAGCGCGAGCTGGAAGCGCGCCTCGTCGTCGCGGGGGGCCAGCGCCACCGCCCGCGCGAGCGCGTCCGCCGCCTCCTCGAGCCGGCCCCCGCGCGCGCAGGCCTGGCCCAGCGCCGCCTGCAGGCCGGCGTCCGCGGGACGGAGCGCGGCCGCCCGGCGCAGCGGCGGCAGTGCCTCCTCCCAGCGGTCCACGTTGGCCAGGGTGCGCCCCAGGCCCGACAGCGCGTCCGCGTGGTCCGGCTGCCGGCGCAGCGTCTCCTCGAAGGCGGCGATGGCCTGGCGGTAGTGCCCGAGGCCCGCGAGGACCAGGGCCAGGTTGAAGTGCGCCGGCGCGAACGACGGCTTCAGGGCGACGGCTCGCGCGAGGGCCGCCCGCGCCTCCACGGGCCGGCCGGCGCGCTGGAGGGCCGTGCCCAGGTTGTAGTGCGCTTCCGCGAACCCGGGCTGGAGCCGCACGGCCTCCGCGAAGGCCGCGATCGCCTCGGGATCGCGCTCCAGGCCGGCCAGGGCCACGCCCAGCCCCAGCGCGGCCGAGGCCGCGCCGGGATCGGCGCGCAGCGCGCTCCGGAACAGCCGCTCCGCCTCCCGGAAGCGGCCGGCCCCCGCCAGCATCCACCCGCGCTGGAGCGCGTCGCGCGCGGTCTCGGGGGACGGGCCGCCGAGCTGCAGGACGAGGGCCAGGGCCGCGAGCGTCATGGCGCCTTCGGGCGCGGCGGCGGCGCCGCGCGCCACTCGGCCTCGCCGCGCGGCTCGCGGCCCAGGTCGCGGAAGCGCGCCGCCGCCCGCTGCGCCTCCTCCGCGCGGCCCTGCCGCCGGTAGGCGCGCGCGAGCTGGAAGTGCGCGGCCTTGTTCCCGGGCTCCAGGGCCACGCTCTTCTCCAGGTGCGCCACCGCCGCGTCCAGCCGCCCCTCCCCCAGCTCGAGCTTGCCGAGCTGGTAGTGGGCGCCGGCGTGGTCGGCGTCCGCGGCCAGCAGCCGCTCGAAGTCGGCCCGGGCGCGCGCGCGGTCCTGCCGGAGGAGGAAGACGCTCCCGCGCGCGAACAGCGCGTCGCCCAGCCCCGGCTCCGCGGCCAGGGCGCTGTCCAGCCGCTCCAGGGCGCCGTCCATGTCGCCGGCGCGGCGGCGGCTCTCGCCGGCCAGGAACAGCGCCGCAGCGTCCCGTGGGTGCTCGCGCACCCACGCGTCCAGCCGCTCCCCCGCCTGCTGGTAGCGGCCCAGGGTGATGAGGGCCCAGGCCAGGTTCACGGCGGCGTTGCGGTCGCCGGGCGCGAGGACCGCCGAGCGCTCCAGCGCGCCCACCGCGTCGGGCAGCCGGCGCGCGTCGAGGTAGGCCAGGCCCAGGTAGTAGTGGAGCGCGGCGTTGGCGGGATCGAGCGTGGCCGCGCGCTCCAGGGCGGCCACCGCCGGCGCCGCCTCGCCTTGCAGGCTGAGGGTCACGCCCAGCAGGTAGTGGGCCTGCGGCGAAGCCGGCGCGCGCGCGGCCGCGCGCCGCAGGCGCTCCACGGCCCGGCCGTGCATCCCGCGCGCCGCGTACGCCTGGCCCAGCAGCAGGTCGAGCTGGTCCAGCGCCGGGTCCAGTCGCTCCGCGCGCTCCAGGAACTCCTGGGCCTCCTCGAGGAGGCCGCCGCGCAGGCAGGCCGCGCCCAGGCCCAGCAGCGTGGGCGGGGTGGCGGTCTCCGCCCCGGCGCGCAGCCGCGCGCGTGCCGCCTCGCCCTCGCCCAGGTCCAGCAGGAGGAGACCCAGCCGCACCTGGGCCTCCGCCAGCTGCGGGTCGAGGCGCACCGCCGACTCCAGCTCCCGGCGCGCGCTCTCCCGCGCGCCCGCGCGCAGCCCTTCCCGCGCGCGCTCCAGGTGCGCCCGCGCCTGCGCCTGCGCGCCGCCCTCCTGCGCCGTCGACGCCCACGCGGCCAGGAGCAGGGCCAGCATCAGCGCCCGGGCGCGGCCAGGCCCGCGCCCTCCTCGATCACGATGGTGCGGTCCGTGGGCACGCCCGTCAGCCGGTCCACCACGCCGCTGGGCCAGCGCACCTCGATGGTGGCGGCGGCCGCCGCCGGGCCCAGGCCGAAGTGCGCGCGCGCGTCGCCCTGGGAGAGGTAGCTGTTGCCGGCGCGCACCTCGCGCACCTGCCGCGCGCCCCCCGCCTCCAGGGCGATGCGCGCGCCCACGCCGTCGCGGTTCGAGCGCCGGCCGCGCAGGCGCACGGAGAGCCAGTGTCCCGCGCCCTCGCTCTCGTTGCGCAGGAGGAGGGGGCGGTCGTTGACGGTGGACACCAGCACGTCCACCCGCCCGTCGTCGTCGTAGTCGCCGAAGGCGGCCGCGCGCGCCGCCCGCGGGGCGCTCACCTCGGGGCCCGCGGACAGGCCCAGCTCGACGAAGCGCCCGTTGCCCGCGTTGCGGAAGACGAGGGCGCGCTGCGCGTAGCGCTCGTCCAGGCGCCGCTCGTCCACCTCCGGGTAGACGTGCCCGTTGGCGAAGAAGAGGTCGAGGCGGCCGTCGTTGTCGAAGTCCGCGAAGCCCGTCCCCCAGCCCAGGTAGGGCACGGTCGCCTCGCCGATCCCGGAGGCCCACGTCTCCTCCGCGAAGAGGCCCTGGCCGAGGTTTCGGTAGAGGGCGTTCGGCTCGCCCTGGAAGTTGGTGATGACGATGTCGGGACGCCCGTCCCCGTCGTAGTCGCCCGCGTCCACGCCCATGCCCGCGCGCTCCCGGCCGTCCTCGTCGAAGGCCACGCCCGCCGCGAAGGCGGTGTCCGTGAAGGTGCCGTCGCGGTTGTTGCGGTAGAGCAGGTTGGGGTGGGCGTCGTTGGCCACCAGCACGTCGGGCCAGAGGTCGTCGTCGAAGTCGGCGAACACCACGCCCAGCCCGCGCAGGCGCTCGCCGTCGATGCCCGCGCGCTCGGTGACGTCGGTGAAGCGACCGTCGCCGTCGTTGCGGAAGAGGCGGTCGCGCGCGCCGGGGAGCCCGCGCGGGCCGCACATGACGGGGGCGCCGGCGTAGAAGCAGTTCGGCTGCGAACCGGGCAGGGGCGCCCGCGCCAGGTCGAGGTCCACGTACTGCGCGACGTAGAGGTCGAGGTCGCCGTCGCGGTCGTAGTCGCCCCAGGCCGCCCCCGTGGACCATCCGGGAGCGCCCAGGCCGGCGCGCGCGGTCACGTCGCGGAAGGTGCCGTCGCCCTGGTTGCGCAGCAGGACGCTCTCGCCGAAGAAGGTGAGGTAGAGGTCGGGCCAGCCGTCGCCGTCGTAGTCGGCGGCGGTCGCGCCCTGCCCCCACCCGGCGCGGCCCGCGCCGGTGCGGACGGTGACGTCCTCGAAGGTGCCGTCGCCGCGGTTGCGGAAGAGCGCGGAGCGCGGCGCGGTCCCCGCCGGCGTCTCCAGCGTGGTTCCGTTCACGAGGTACACGTCGAGGCGGCCGTCACCGTCGTAGTCGAGGAAAGCGGCGCCGGGGCCCGTGGTCTCCAGGATGTAGGTGCTCTTTCCCGGCCTCCCGTAGGTGGTCCGGAACGAGAGCCCCGCCGCCGCGGCGCGGTCGGAGAAGCGGATGAGCGCAGGGGGAGCCGCGGCCCCGGCGCCCAGCAGCGCGGCGAGCAGAACGGGCCCGGGGAGGGTCACGCGCGCGCGCGCCCGCCCCGGGCCGTCACGGGCCTAGAAGACGAACCGCGCGCCCAGCCGGAAGACGCGGGGCCCCAGGATGGTGAGGGGGTTCAGGAAGTCGGAGCCCGTGTTGCCGTTGACGCCGGTCACCGTGTTCTGGTTGAACAGGTTGAACACGTCGAGGATCAGCTCCAGCCGCTGGTCGCTCCGGATGTCGAAGTACTTGCTCACACGGAAGTCCATGTAGTGGATGGTGTCGATGCGCCGGGTGCCCCGCTCCTCCGCGTAGAACGTGATGGGCCCCTGGTTGAAGGGCACCCCGTTCACGTCCTCCGACGCGGTGAGGAGGCGCACGGCGGGGACGCCCGACTGCACCTTGTAGACCGCGGCCACGTTCATGCCCACGCTGCGGATCTCGTAGCTCCCGCTCATCTTCAGGCTGTGCCGCCGGTCGAAGACGCTGGGGCCGCCGTTGTTGTTGATGGCCTGGTTGGGATCGGTGAAGCCGCCTCCGTTGCCGGCCCCCGCGCTCTCCTCCTCGCCCCCTCCGAACACCCCGAAGGAGGTGCCCGCCCGGCTGAGGTCGTCCTCGGAGATGGAGTAGCCGACCAGCCCCTGCCACCCGTTGGAGAAGCGCTTCTGCAGGGTGACCTCGAGGCCCTTGAAGCTGGTCTCGAAGCCCTCGGGGTTGGTGACCAGCCGGCGGCTCGCCCCCACGAACTCGGGCAACAGGTTGAAGACGGTCACGGTCTGGTCGTCGGCGGTACCCGCGCTGCCGTCCGGGCCGGGGTCGAGGGCGCTGGTGGTGCTGTAGCCGTTGGCGGGGATGCCGACCTCGGTGGTGGCCAGGAGCTGGCTGCCCCAGCGCAGGATGCCCTCCACGTTGAGGACGATGTCGTGGGGGAGCTGGAACTCCATGCCCGCCGTCACCTCGTCGGTGCGGGGCCGGCGCAGGTCCTCGTCCACGGTGGTGATGGACGACCCGCCGAAGCTGAAGAGGAAGTCACCCTGCTCCCCTGGCTGGGCCTGGAGGTCGCCGTTGAGGTCGTTCCAGGTAAAGCCGGTGCCGCCCAGGTTGTTGGGGCTGGGCGCCTCGATGGGATCCGGGCTGAGCTGATGGAAGTAGCGGCCGAAGCCGACCTTCACCGCGGTGCGGTGCTTGCCTCCCACGTCCCAGATGACGCCCGCCCGCGGGGCGAGGTCACTCCAGGAGATGACGTCCTGGGCGGGGAAGCTGCGCGCGGGCGCGAACGGCCCCGCCGGGCTCGACTGCGCGGGCAGCACGCCCTTGGTGTTCTCGTAGCGGAGGCCGAGGTTCACGGTCAGGTTCCCGTGGGTGATGCTGTCCTGCACGAAGAGGACGTTGTCCGTGTAGCGGCTCTCCGTGAGCACCGGCGTGTTGTAGGCGATCAGGAAGTTGGGCTCGCCCTCGAAGACGTTCAGGGTCACGCCGTCGATGACGTTGGCCTCGGACTCCGACACCTGGCGCCCGTACTGGTAGCCCACCCGGAAGTCGTGGTCGGCGCCCAGCCAGTCCGCCTTGAAGTAGTTCAAGGAGAGCTCGCCGGCCAGGCGCTCGCGGTAGAAGGCGAAGGACTGCGGGGCGGCCCCCGTCTGGTTGCCCGTGGTCAGCTCGGTGGTGTTCTGCTCGGTCACGCCCTCCTGGAACTTCAGCGGGAAGTCCACGTTGGAGAAGCTGATGCGCGCGTCGAAGAGGGCCGCGTTCCCGATCTGGGCGTTGTAGTGGCCCTGGAAGATGCGGAACACGTCGTCCTCGATCCAGGTGGAGTCGGGCGGCACCTGCGCGGAGGCATTGCGGTTGGGCTTGTAGTAGGTCTGGATGGTGCCCAGCACGTCGAGGCGGTTCTTGGGGTTCACCTGGTAGCTCAGGTTGACCAGGCCCGAGAACAGGTCGGTGTTCTCGGACTGCGGGAAGTTGGGCACGTCGCGGTGGATGCGCCAGTCGCGCCAGCTCGTGAAGAAGCGCAGCTTGTCGCGCACGATGGGCCCGCCCAGCTGGAAGGTGGCGTCCGAGAAGAGGTTGATGCCGGCCCCGCTGGTGATGCCCTGGTCCCGCAGGTCGTCGGAGACGTTGTCGCTCACCAGGCTGTCGTTCTCGAAGTAGTAGGCGGCCGCCCCGTGGAACTCGTTCGTCCCGCTCTTGGCCACGAAGTTGTAGTAGACCCCGGGCGTGCCCACCTCCGCCGCGTGCTGGGCGGTAGAGATCTGCACCTGCTCGAAGCTGTCGTAGTCGTAGTAGAACCCGGCGGCGCCCGTGGCCGCGGG
Organism: Vicinamibacteria bacterium; assembly: GCA_036556965.1. Classification (GTDB taxonomy): domain Bacteria; phylum Acidobacteriota; class Vicinamibacteria; order Fen-336; family Fen-336; genus DATBIO01. Next base: position 187 of record DATBIO010000252.1, on the reverse strand, counting down.
ATCGGTCACGTTCACGCCGTTGAGGGCGTAGGTGTTCTGCCGCCAAGTGCTGCCGTGGCTGGAGAACACGGCCTGCAGCCCGCCCTCGCTCCCCCCCACGTCCTCGCGGTCGAGCACGACCTGGGGCGCCATGTTCTGCAGGATGGACCACACGTCACGGGCGGTGGGGATGTTCTGGAGGGCGTTG
>DATBIO010000251.1:0-10914 GCA_036556965.1 Vicinamibacteria bacterium | reverse complement strand
TCTTCGGCCTGCCCCACGTCTACGAGTGGGCGCGGCCGGAGGCGGCGGCGGACCCGCTGCTGCAGAGGAAGGCGCCCTACCTGAACCCGACCTTCTTCGTGGCGCGCGCCGCCTTCTACTTCGCGGTGTGGTGGCTCCTCGTGCACCTCCTGAACCGCTGGTCGGCCGAGACGGACGGCGGCCCCGACCTGCGCGTGGAGCGGCGCCTGCGCGGGCTGTCCGGCGCGGGCCTCCTCCTGGTGGGCTTCACCGTCACCTTCTCCTCCGTGGACTGGGCGATGTCCCTCGACCCGCACTGGTTCTCCACCGTCTACGGGATCCTCTTCATGGTCTGCCAGGTGCTGGCCGCCATGTCCCTGGTCATCGTGGTGGTGGCCCTCCTGGGCGGCGAGGAGCCGCTGGTGCGCGTGGTGGACCGCACCGTCGTGCACGACCTCGGGAAGCTGCTCTTCGCCTTCGTGATGCTCTGGGGATACATCTCGTTCGCGCAGTTCCTCATCATCTGGTCGGCCAACCTGCCCGAGGAGATCCCCTGGTACATCCGCCGCCTGCACGGCGGGTGGCAGTGGCTGGCCCTCGTGCTCGTGGTCTTCCAGTTCGTGCTGCCCTTCTCCCTCCTCCTGTCGCGCACGCTCAAGCGCAACGCGCGCGCGCTGGCCCTGGTGGCCACGGGCATCCTGGCCGTGCGCTTCGCCGACCTGCTCTGGCTCCTGGGTCCCGACCTGCACGGGCACGAGCACGGCTTCGGCGCCAGCGCCCTCCTGGGGGACGTCGCCGCCTTCCTGGCCTTCGGCGGCCTGTGGACCTGGGCCTTCGCGCGCGGCCTCAAGAGCCGGCCGCTCCTCCCCGTGGGCGACCCCGAGGTGCGGGAACGGCTGGCCGCGAGCCCGCGCCCGGAGCCGGCGCATGGTTAGGCACCTGCCGCCGGACGCCAAGCCCAAGCTCGCCTACGAGGGCGTGGACGTGAACCCGCGGTCGATCACGCGCGCCGCGGGCATCCTGTTCTCCACCACCGTGCTCGCGGCCGTGGTCTCCGTCGGCTTCTTCGTGCTCCTGGCGAGGCGCGAGCGGGCCGCGGACCCACCCCCGCCGCCGCTGGCCCACACGGAGACGGGCCGCCAGCCTCCCGCGCCCCGGCTGCAGGCGGCGCCGCTCGCGGACGTGGCGAGCCTGCACCGCGAGGAGGAGGAGGTCCTGTCGTCCTATGGCTGGGTGGACGAGGGCAAGGGCATCGCGCGCGTCCCCATCGAGGAGGCCATGCGGCTGTACGTCGCCCACGCGCGGGCCACGCCGGCGAGCCCGTCTCCGCCCCCGGCGGCGCCCCCGGGAGAAGCCCGGTGAGCGCCCGCGGAGTCGTCGCCGCCCTCGTCCTCGGCCTGGGGGCGGCGCGGCCGCTGGCGGCGCAGCCCGACCGCCCGGCGGCCCTGCGCGACGTGGCCTTCGACCAGCGCCTGGGCGAGACCCTGCCCCTCGACGCCGCCTTCCGCGACGAGCAGGGCCTTTCCGTCCCCTTGCGCGCGCTCTTCCGCGGGCGGCCGGTGGTCCTGTCCCTCGTGTACTACGAGTGCCCCATGCTGTGCACGCTGACCCTCAACGGCCTGGTCAGCGCCCTGGGCACCCTGTCCCTCGACGCCGGCCGCGATTTCGACGTGATCACCGTCAGCTTCGACTCCCGGGAGACGCCGGCCCTGGCCGCGGCCAAGAAGGCGGCCTACCTGAAGCGCTATGGGCGCGCGGGGGCGGCCGACGGCTGGCGCTTCCTGACCGGGGACGAGGCGGCGGTCAAGGCCCTCACCGCCGCCGTCGGCTTCCGTTACGCGTGGGACGACCGTACCCGCCAGTTCGCGCACCCGGCGGGGGTGGTGGTGGCGACCCCGGAGGGCCGCATCGCGCGGTACCTCTTCGGCGTCGAGTACGCGCCCAAGGACCTGCGCCTGGCCCTGGTGGAGTCCGGGCAGGGCCGCATCGGCACCGTGCTCGACCAGGTGGTGCTGTACTGCTACCAGTACGATCCGACCACGGGCCGCTACGGCGCCGCCGTCATGCGCATCGTGCGCGGGGCGGGCGTGCTCACGCTGGTGGCCCTGGGCGGCTTCATCACGGTCATGTGGCGCCGGGAGCGGGCGGCGGCGCTCGCGGACGGACGGGGGGCGGCGGCGCCCGGAGGGCGCGCCTCGTCATGAGAACGGGCGCCCGCGTGGCCGGGCACGCCTTCGCGAGCCGGGATTCCCTCCCGGCGAGCGCGGTCTTGGCGACTTCGCCGGCTCGCGGACGCCAGGTCGTCGCGCCCGGAGGGCGCGCCTAAGGGATGTTTCGCGAGCTCCCGCTGTGGCCGGACCAGGCCTCCACCATGGCCGGGCGGGTGGACGCGCTCTACGTCTTCCTGCTCGCGATCGGCACCTTCTTCTCCGTCCTCATCGCGGTGCTGGTGGTCGGCTTCGCCGTCAGGTTCCGCCGGCGATCGGAGGACGAGCGTCCTCCCGCCATCCTCGGCTCCACCGCCCTGGAGCTGACCTGGAGCCTGATCCCGCTGGGCATCGTGCTCTTCGTCTTCGTGTGGGCCACCGAGATCTTCTTCGCCATGAACCGCGTGCCCCCCGGGGCCATGGAGATCTACGTGGTGGGGAAGCGGTGGATGTGGAAGACCCAGCACCTGACCGGCCAGCGCGAGATCAACGAGCTGCACGTGCCCGTGGGGGTGCCCGTGAAGCTCACCATGACGTCGGAGGACGTCATCCACAGCTTCTACGTCCCCGCCTTCCGCATGAAGAAGGACGTGCTGCCCGGCCGCTACAGCACCATGTGGTTCGAGGCCACGCGTCCCGGACGCTACCACCTCTTCTGCGCGGAGTACTGCGGGACCAAGCACTCGGGCATGATCGGCTCCGTGGTGGTGATGGAGCCGGCGGCCTTCCAGGCCTGGCTGGCGGGCGGCGCCGCCGGCGGATCGCTCTCCGCGGCGGGCGAGCGGCGCTTCGCGGAGCTGGGCTGCCAGACCTGCCACCGCGCCGACAGCGCCGGGCGGGGCCCCGTCCTCGATGGCCTGTTCGGCGGCACGGTACGGCTGGCCAACGGCGCCACCGTGCAGGCGGACGAGACCTACGTCCGCGAGTCGATCGTGAACCCCGCGGCCAAGGTGGTCGCCGGCTACCAGCCCATCATGCCGACGTACCAGGGTCTGGTGAGCGAGGAAGGGCTGATGCAGCTCATCGCCTACATCCAGACGCTGAAGGCGCCCGCCGGCCGCGCCACCCCGCCCGCGGCGGGAGCGGGGGCGAGCGCCGCGGAGGGAGCGCGGTGAGCGCCGGTCCCGAGCCGGTTCCCGCGCGGCGGCCGGGCGGGCCGCCGCCGCCTCCCCCCGTGGAGCGGCGCGACAAGGCGAACTACCTCAACGTGAGCTTCGGCGTGAAGTCGTGGCTGCTCACCACCGACCACAAGCGCATCGCCCTGCTGTACCTGGCCAGCATCAGCCTCATGTTCGCCCTCGGCGGCCTCTTCGCGGTGGCCATCCGCCTGGAGCTGCTGACTCCGGGGGGGGACCTCGTGCAGTCGGAGACCTACAACAAGCTCTTCACCATGCACGGCATCGTGATGGTGTTCTTCTTCCTCATCCCCTCCATCCCCGCCGTGCTGGGGAACTTCCTCATCCCCATCATGATCGGGGCGCGCGACCTCGCCTTCCCCAGGCTCAACCTCGCCTCCTGGTACGTCTACATGATCGGGGCCGCCTTCACCCTCTACGCCCTGATCAGCGGCGGGGTGGACACGGGCTGGACCTTCTACACGCCCTACAGCATCGTCTCCAATACCCACGTGGTGGCGGCCGCGGTGGGCATCTTCGTCACCGGCTTCTCCTCCATCCTCACCGGCCTCAACTTCATCGTGACCATCCACAAGATGCGCGCCCCGGGCCTCACCTGGTTCCGCCTGCCCCTCTTCGTGTGGGCGCACTACGCCACCAGCCTGATCATGGTGCTGGGCACGCCGGTGGTGGCGGTGACCATCCTGATGGTGGCGGCGGAGCGCATCCTGCATCTGGGCCTCTTCGACCCCCGGCTGGGAGGCGACCCCGTGCTCTTCCAGCACCTGTTCTGGTTCTACTCGCACCCCGCCGTCTACATCATGATCCTGCCCTCCATGGGCGTGATCAGCGAGCTGGTGACGGCCATGTCGCGCAAGCGCATCTTCGGCTACGGCGTCATCGCCATGTCCTCGCTGGCCATCGCCATGCTGGGCTTCCTCGTCTGGGGGCACCACCTCTTCGTGTCCGGCCAGTCCGCCTACGCGGGCATGGTCTTCTCGCTGCTCAGCTTCATGGTGGCCATCCCCTCCGCCATCAAGGTCTTCAACTGGACGGCCACCCTCTACAAGGGCTCGGTGGCCCTGCAGACCCCGCTCCTCTACACGGTGGGCTTCATCGGCCTCTTCACCATCGGCGGGCTCACCGGCATCTTCCTGGCCGCCACCGGCCTGGACGTGCACGTCCACGACACCTACTTCGTGATCGCCCACTTCCACTACATCATGGTGGGCGGCGCCATCATGGGCTACCTCGGCGGCCTGCACTTCTGGTGGCCGAAGATCACGGGCCGGATGTACCCCGAGTGGTGGGCGCGCGTGTCCGCCGCCACCGTCTTCCTGGGCTTCAACCTCACGTTCTTCCCGCAGTTCGTCCTGGGCTACCTGGGCATGCCGCGGCGCTACCACGCCTACGCCGAGGAGTTCCAGGTGCTGAACGTCATGTCCTCGGCGGGGGCTTCCATCCTGGGCGTCGGCTACCTGCTCCCCATGCTCTACTTCGGCTGGTCCATGCGCTACGGGAAGAAGGCACCCGCCAACCCCTGGGGAGCCAAGGGCCTGGAGTGGGAGACGGACTCCCCGCCCATTCCCGAGAACTTCGCGCGGCAGCCCCACGTGACCGAGGAGGCCTACGCCTACGCCCCTTCCGAGGTGGTCGTTGTCTGAGACCGCGCTGCCCGCCCACGACGCCGCCCATCACCCGCGGCTGGCCCACCACTTCACCGACCTCACGTCGCAGAAGGACGCGAGCTCGCTGGGCATGTGGCTGTTCCTGGCCCAGGAGATCATGTTCTTCGGCGGGCTGTTCCTGGCCTACACCGTCTACCGCGCCCTGTACTCCCCGGGCTTCGCGGAGGCCTCGCATCACCTCGACTGGAAGCTCGGCGCCTTCAACACCGTCGTGCTCATCGGCAGCAGCCTCACCATGGCCATGGGCGTGCACGCGGCCGCCCTGGGACACAACCGGACGACCGCCGGCTACCTCCTGGCCACCATCGCCCTGGGCGGCGTCTTCCTCGGGGTGAAGGTGGTGGAGTACGGCGACAAGTTCCGGCACCACCTGGTGCCCGGCGCGCACTTCCAGTGGGACGGCCTCCACACGCGCGCGGCCGAGATCTTCTACTCGCTCTACTTCGCCATGACCGGCCTGCACGCCCTGCACATGGTGATCGGAATCCCCATCCTGGCCTGGATGGCCTGGATGGCCTGGCGCGGGCGCTTCTCCCGCGAGTACCACACGCCGGTGGAGATGACGGGGCTCTACTGGCACTTCGTGGACATCGTGTGGATCTTCCTCTTCCCCCTCCTCTACCTCATCGCGTGATGGCGCACGAGCTCGAGCCGACCCAGGACGCCGAGCAGCACGAGTACAGCGAGCACGTGGTGCCGGTCGGCGTGTACCTGGCCGTCTTCGCGGCCCTCCTCGTGCTGACGGGGGTCACCGTCTGGACGGCGCACATCGACCTGGGGGCGGTGAACACCCCGCTGGCCCTGGCCATCGCCGTCACCAAGGCCACCCTCGTCATCCTGTTCTTCATGCACGTGAAGTACAGCGGCAAGCTGGTGCGCCTGGCGGTGGCCGCGGGGATCTTCTGGCTCTTCCACCTCATCGTGGGCACGGCCGCGGACTACGCGAGCCGGAGCCGCGTCAACCCCGCGGGCCGCCCCGGGGAGACGATGGTGCTGGAGGACAGGTAGCCGCGCCGATCAGGGGCCCCGCGCCCGCGACGGAGCGGCTCTCCCTCTGGGCCGTGGTCGCGCTGATCTTCGCGCTCTCCTGGCCGTCCGTGGTCCCGCAGATCCTCGCCTCGTGGCGAGGCGCGGCCGCGGTGCCCGGATGGGTGAAGCTGCTTCAGGTCCTCCTGGTGGCTCCGGGGCTGGTGGCGGTGGCGGCCGCCGCCGTCAACGGCGGATGGCCGGGCGCGCGGGACCTCCTGCGGCGCCTCCTCCGCTGGCGCGCCCCCGCCGCGCTCTGGGCGGGCGCCCTCCTGGGCCCGCCCCTCGTCATCTGGGCCTCGAGCGCGGCCGCGCACGCCCTCGGCCGTCTCGACCGCGACGTCACCGCCTTCCCGCGCTTCGCCGCCGCCTTCCTCCCCACCTTCCTCGTGTACCTCCTGCTCAACACCGAGGAGCTCGCCTGGCGCGGCTACGTGCTGCCCCGGATGCAGGCGCGCTGGACTCCCCTGCGCGCCACCCTCGTGCTGGGCGCGTTGTGGACCGTCTTCCACGCCCCGTACTTCTTCATGAAGGGGGGCCATCCCGGCGGCACCACCCCGCTCCTCTTCGTGCTGACCGTCATCCCGGTGGCCCTGGTCCTGACCAGCCTCTTCAACGGGAGCGGCGGCAGCGTGCTCCTCCCGCACCTGTTCCACCAGTCGGTGAACGCCTGGGCGGAGGCCATCCCGTTCCTCCCGCGCTTCGCCGGCAGCCACTGGCCGATGGCCATCAGCGCGGCCGTGCTCCTCGCCCTCGGCGCCTGGCTGGCGACCAGGCCCTCCCTCGGCGCGGGCCCGCCCGCCGCGCCGGAGGGGCGCTAGCGGCGGACACGGGGGCCGCCGCGCGCCGGACCCGCCCCGCGAAGAGCGCGCTGCTCGCGGGGGCGGCCTACTGCGCGCTGACCGTGCTCCTGACGTGGCCGGTGGCGCGCGGCCTCGGCCGCGACATCCCCGGCGACCTCGGCGATCCCGTGTTCAGCTGCTGGATCATGGGCCGCAACGCGGCGCGCCTCGGGGAGGCCGTCGTGGGCGGTCCGCTCGCCCTGCGCGGGCTGTGGGACGCGGGCATCTTCCATCCCGAGCCCCTGACCCTCGCCTACTCCGAGCACTTCCTGGCCCAATCCGTTCCCCTCGTGCCCGTCCTGGCCCTCACGGGCAACCCGATCCTCGGCTACAACCTCGTGTTCCTGTCGACCTTCGTCCTGTCGGGGCTCTTCGCCTTCCTGCTCCTGCGCGACCTCACGGGCTCGAGCGGCGGCGCCTTCGTGGGCGGGCTCGTCTACGCCTTCTCACCTTACCGGGTCGAGCAGCTGTCCCACGTGCAGATCCTCTCCTCGCAATGGCTGCCCCTGGTCCTCCTCGGCCTCCGCCGCCACCTCGCCTCCGGGAGGCGAGCACCCCTGGCCCTGGCCGCGGCCGCCCTCGCCGTCCAGGGCCTCTCCAGCGGCTACCTGCTGCTGTTCTTCGCGCCCTTCGTGCCTCTCTACGCGCTGCACGAGATGGCGGCGCGCGGGCAGCTGCGGGACCGCCGGAGGTGGGCGTGCCTGATCCTCGCCGGTGCCGCCAGCGTCGCCGCCACCCTGCCCTTCCTGGAGCCGTACCGCGAGCTGCGCGCGCGGGGCGTGCTCGTCCGTTCGCGGCCGGAGGTCGAGTCCTTCTCCGCCGACGTCGCCTCCTTCGTTACCGCCCCGGAGCGGCTGCGCCTGCTGGGACCGGTGCTGAGGACGCACGACGGCTTCGAGGGCGCCCTTTATCCGGGCCTGGTCCCCGTCCTCCTCGTCGCGCTGGCCCTGGCCGCGGCGGTGCGCCGCACCTGGCCGGCGGTGGCGGCTCCGGGTCCGCGGCACCCCCGCGTGGTGGCCGCGGTGGCGGCCGTGGTCGGCCTGTACGCGCTGGGCGGGCTGCTGGTCCTGGCCGGCCTCGGCCGCGTCGTCTCCGCCGCCGTACCCCTGCTCGGGCTGCGCAGCGTGGGCCGGCCCGTGGCCGTCTGCGTGCTGGGCCTGGCCGTGCTCCTGGCGACGTGGCCGCGGGCGCGGGCGTTCGCGCGGGGCGCCTGGCGCTCTCCCCTCTTCTTCTTCGCCGCCGCCGCCCTCCTCGCCTTCTGGTCGTCGCTCGGCCCCACCGTGCGCTCGGGGGGGCGCGCGATCGGAGCCCCCAGCGTCTACGGCGTCCTGTACCGCTTCGTACCGGGCTTCGACGGCCTCCGCGTCCCCGCGCGCTTCGCCATGGTGGGGACGCTCTTCCTCGCCGTCCTCGCCGGCTACGGCGCGGCCCTGTTGGCCGCCCACGGCCGTCGCGGCCGTGCCCTGCTGGGGCTGGCCACGCTCGCCTTCCTGATCGAATCGGCGGCCGTTCCCATCGGCGTCAACGAGACGGCGCGGATGGCCGGCCTGCGCCGGGCGCCGGCCCCGCTGCACGTGGGGGAGAGGGCGCCGGCGGTGTACCACGCGGCCCGCGCCCTCGCCCCGCCCGCCGTGCTGCTGGAGCTTCCCCTCGGCGCGCCTCCCTACGACGTGCAGCACATGTTCTACGCCCTCCACCATGGCCACCGCCTGGTGAACGGCCACAGCGGCTGGGAGCCGCCGCGGTATGGGGGGCTGCGCGCGGTCCTGGCGCGGCCCTGGGAAGACCCGGCCCGGGCCTGGCAGGCCGCGCGGGACTCGGGGGCCACGCACGCGATCGTGCACGAGGAGGCGTGGCGCCTCGGAGAAGGGCCGCGGGCGACCGCGTGGCTGCTGAAGAGCGGCGCTCGCCTGCTGTGGCGCGGCGGCGGCGACGTGCTGGTGGCCCTGCCCTGACCGGTGGCGGGACGCGTACGGAAGTATGCTGGGGCGCCATGAAGGGCAACCCGTGATCGTCGCCCCCGAGATCGAGGACTACCTGCGGCGCCTCTACGAGGAGGGCGACCCCGTCCAGCGCGAGATGGAGGCGCTGGCCGCGGAGCGCGGGTTCCCCATCGTCGGGCCCCTGGTGGGCCGGCACCTGCAGGTCCTCGTGCGGGCCATCCGGGCGCGGCGCGTCTTCGAGCTGGGCTCCGGGTACGGCTACTCGGCCTACCACTTCGCGCGGGCCATGGACGGGGAGGGCGAGGTCCACTGCACGGAGCTGTCCGAGGAGAACGTGCGCCTGGCCGAGGGCTTCCTCCGCCGCGCGGGGCTGTGGGACCGCGTGACCTACCACCGCGAGGAGGCCGCCGCCGCCCTGCGCCGCGTGGGGGGCACCTGGGACGTGGTCTACAACGACATCGACAAGGACGGCTACCCCGAGACGGTGGAGCTGGCGCACGCCCGCCTCCGTCCGGGCGGCCTCTTCATCACCGACAACGTGCTCTGGTCGGGGCGCGTGCTGGAGGGCGAGGACGACGGCTCCCCGGCCACGCGCGGGGTGAAGGAGTTCACGCGGCGCCTCTTCGCCCACAAGGGGTTCCTGCCCGTCATCGACCCGACACGGGACGGGGTGGCGGTGGCGCTGCGGGTGTGACCCGCCGCCGGGGTGCCTTCGGCGTCCTCCTCGTCCTCGTCCTGCTTCTCGCCGCTTGCCTGCTGGCCGCGCCGGCGCTGGTCGAGCGTCACTACAACGAGGTCGTGCCGCGCCCGCGCGCCTCGCCGTCCGCGCGCGCCCTCGCCCTCCACCGCCGCCTGACCATCGTGGACCTGCACGCGGACTCGCTGCTCTGGGGGCGCGACCTGCTCGACCGGTCCCCGCGCGGCCACGTCGACGTGCCGCGCCTGGTCGAGGGGAACGTCGCCATCGAGGCCTTCACCGTCGTCACCAAGACACCGCGCGGCCTCAACATCACGAGGAACGACGACCGCACGGACATGATCACCCCGCTCGCCCTCGTCCAGCGCTGGCCGCCGCGGACGTGGGGGAGCCTGCGCGAGCGGGCCCTCTACCTGGCCGGGCGGCTCGACGCGGCCGCCCGCCGGTCGGACGGACGCCTCACCGTCCTGCGCACGCGGGACGACGTCGGGCGCTACCTCGAGCGGCGGCGCAGGGCGCCGGAGACGACCGCCGGCGTCCTCGGCCTCGAGGGCGCGCACGCGCTGGAGGGCGACCTGGCCGCGGTGGACGCGCTGTTCGACGCCGGCTTCCGCATGATGGCGCCCACGCACTTCTTCGACACGGACTGGGCGGGCTCCGCGCACGGCGTGGCCAAGGGCGGCCTCACCGCGAAGGGCCGCGCCCTGGTGCGCCGGCTGGAGGAGCGGCGCGTCCTGCTCGACCTCGCCCACGCCTCCCCGCGCACGATCGCGGACGCGCTGGCCATGGCCACGCGGCCGGTCGTGGTCTCGCACGGCGGCGTGAAGGGCACCTGCCCCAGCGAGCGCACGCTCTCCGACGAGCACGTGCGCGCGATCGCGGCGGGCGGCGGTGTGATCGGGATTGGCTACTGGGAGACGGCGGTCTGCGGGCGCGAGCCGCGCCAGGTGGTGGCGGCCATCAAGCACGTGGTCTCGCTGGTGGGCGACGATCACGTGGGGCTCGGCTCCGACTACGACGGCGCCACCACGGTCGGCTTCGACACCAGCCAGCTCGCCGCGCTCACGCAGCAGATGCAGGGCGACGGCCTCTCCGAGGCGCAGATCCGCAAGGTGCTCGGCGGCAACGTCGTGCGCGTGCTCCGCGCGGTGCTGCCCGAGCGCTGATGCGCGGCCTCCTGGGTTCCCTTCTGCTCGCCGTCGCCTGCTGCGCCTGCGCGGGTCCGCCCGGCCCCGACCTGGCCGGCTGGGCCTGGACCTACTCGCAGACGGAGCTCGGCGGCGCGCTGATCCGCTACGGCTACCCCGACGAGAGAGAGCCGGAGGACGCGGCCGCGGCCACGGGCGCGGCCGGTGCCGCCTTCCTGCCCCCTCCCGCCGGCGCGCGCGAGTCGCGCTTCGCGTCCTACCGCTACGAC
>DATBIO010000250.1:0-9776 GCA_036556965.1 Vicinamibacteria bacterium | reverse complement strand
TCCCGTTCAGGCTGATGCTCAGCCGGTTCCCGGCCAGGTCGTACGCGTAGACCATATGACGCCTGCGGCCGGGTGGCCACCGTCACCGACCCGCTGGGTGAGCATGCGGCCTTGCGCGTCGTAGGTGTAGACCGTCTCCTGGTTCAGGGCGTCGATCTCCCGCAGCAGGTCGCCGGTGGCGGGGTCGTACTCGTAGCGCGTCTCCTCACCCGCCCCGTTCGTGTGCGAGGTGATCCTCCCCTTGTCGTCGTACTCCCACTCCTGGACGTCGCCGCCCCCGCCACCGCAGGAAGTGCAGGGCCCGGCGATCTTCGTGATGCGCCGCAAGCCGTGGATCCGCTTCCAGTGATAGGTGGTCGCGCCCCCGTTGGCGTCGGTCACCGTCGTGCGGTCGGACTCGTAGGAGAGCGTGTACTTCTCGCGGCCGTCCGCGATCTCCGAGGTGAGCGCGATTCCGGAAGGCCAGAGGTAGGTGTGCCTCTCGAGCGTTCGCCCCGTGGGGTCGCGCACCGCGGTGAGAACGCTGTAGCCGCCGTACTCGAAGTCGTAGCCCGTCGTGTCGGGCGCGGGCTCCGCGTAGCGAACGGAGGCGAGCTCGCTGTTGTTGATCGTGTAGCCGTAGGTGGCGATCGGGCCCGCCGGCCCGGACAGGCTGGTCAGGAAGCCGTTGGTGTAGGAGAAGGCGAGGAACCGCCCGCTCCCGTCCGCCACCTGCGCCACGAGCTGCGTGCCCGGGTCCCGGGTCACCGTCACCACGTTGCCGGAAGCGTCCGTGATGCTCGCCAGGTAGGCGGTCGGGCCGCCCGGGCTCACGTACGTCTCCGACCCGCCCCCGCGGAACTGCCGCGTGTAAGTGCCGCCCGCCACCGTGAAGCTGCTCTGCTCGCGCAGGGGCGCGGAGGCCTTGAAGGAGCCGTTGGCGTCGTGGTCCTCGAAGTACTTCGGCACGCCGTCGCCGTCGGTGAGCCGGATCAGGCCCGGGGACACGGTGAGGACCTTCTGGTAGGAGTGCGTCCAGCCCTTGCCCACGCCCGCTTCCGTCCCAGGCCAGGCGTTGTAGCCCGCGTAGGCGCTGTTGTACGAGCGCGTGAAGGTGAGGGGCGCGCCGCGGCCGGGCAGGGAGGCGTCGGTCTGGTCGAGGAACTGGTTGCCGCTCACGATGCTGACCGGCTCGCCGGTCTCCTCGCACGGCTCCGGCGGGCCCGGGGGCGGGTCGGGCGACGGGCGTATGTCCGGCGGCGGCTGCGACGTATCCCAGATGAAGAAGTCCACGTCCACGTTCTGGCTGCTGGTGGTGGTCGCTTCCTTCACCTGGTCGCCCGCGATCAGGGTGTAGGTCCCGGACCCCGGCCCGCTCCCATCCCCGGCCACGGCGAGCCCCCAATTGTTCTGGTCGAACAGGGGATCGTGGCTGCCGAACTTGTAGAAGCCGCCCGCATCGGGCACCGCATACGCGCCTCCGCTCGTCCACACCCAGTCCGTCCCCGCCGTGTTCTGGGGCAGGCGCGTCACCGTCCCGCTGAAGGTGCCCAGCGCCGCGTAGAGCAGGATGCCGAAGCCCCCCGAGCAGGTGAGGCAGGAATCCACGTAGTTGCAGCTGGCGCCGCTCGAGTAAGGCGAGTTCAGGTAGAAGCTGGCCCCCGCGTAGAACTGCCAGTTCCCCGCGTAGGGGAGATTGGCCGTGTACGACCCCCAGCCCTCGAGCTGGTAGGTACAGCAGCCGCCCACGCTCTCGTGGCCCGCGCTGAGGCTGGGAAGACCTGAGGGCGTGGATCCGTCCCCGACGCTGACCGTGCCCGAGACCTCCGCCGGAGGGCAGGTCTGGGCGGCGCCCGGGCCGGCGCCGACGAGCACCATCGCCAAGGCCACCGCGGGAGCCGCTGTCCTGCGAGACAGCACGCGCACCTCCTCGAGGAGAGCAAGATGGCCGGCCGACACCGGGCGTTGACGGGGAGCGACTCTAGCCAGGCTCAGGCTGACATGTCAAGGGTCTTTCCACTGCTGGAGGCGAGTTGTGCCTGCTCAATGGGCTGAACGCGGCCGATGTCGATTAGGGCTAACATCGCGGCCAGACGGTTCCTGACCTCGTCAGCCCCGCCGTGGGTTCCGGCGCGCCAGGATCCAGCCGGGGACGAACAGGAGCACTCCCACCAGCATCATGCGCAGCATGGCCACCGTGCTGGGCGTGCCGAAGAACGCCGTGGCCGACACGAGCGTGGTGAGCAGGCCGGCCACCTGGAGGAACCGGCCCAGGCCGTAGCGGAACCAGGGCCACATGGGCTCGCGGCGCGGACGGGCGCGCGGGCGCACGCGCATCCTCATCGCCGCGTCCAGCCCGTGCGCTCGAACCAGCGGCTGACCTCGTCCTGCGGCACGCGCACGGTGGTGGGCCGGCCGTGGGGGCAGAGGGTGGGGTGCCGCGTGCGCGCGAGGTCGCGCACGAGGGCGGCCATGGAGTCCCGGCCCATGGGCTGGCCCGCGCGCACGGAGGAGTGGCAGGCCAGGGTGGCCACGAGGCGCTCGCGGGCGCCGTCCGCGTTCCAGGTCTCGTCCGCGCGGTCGAGGAGGTCGCGCAGGATGCCGACGAGCGCGCCCAGGGGATCGGCCACGGGGAGCACCGCGGGGACGGCGCGCACGCGCCAGGCGTCGCCGCCGAAGGGCTCGAGGTCGTAGCCCAGGGCCTCGAGGCCCTGGCGGCTCTCCTCCAGCACCGGCCGCACCGCGGGAGCAGGCGTGAACACGAGCGGGGCGAGGAGGAGCTGCGACTCGGGCGCGCGGCGCTCCTGGCCCTCGAGGAGGGCCTCGAAGCGCACGCGCTCGTGCGCCGTGTGCTGGTCGAGGAGGAGCAGGTCCTCGCCGTCCGTGGCCACCACGTAGGTGTTGCGGTGCTGGCCCAGCACCGTCCAGGGGCCCTGCTCCAGCAGCGGCGCCGGCCCGGGAGACGGCGCGGGGAGCCCCCACGCCGCGGCCTGCTCCGCCACGCGGGACGCGGGCGGCGCCCCGGAGGGGAACGCGCGCGCGGTGGCCGCGGGAGCCGCCCCGCGCGCGCCCTGCGAGAGCGCGGCCGCCACCGCCTCCTCCACCGCGCTCCAGGCCCCGCGGGGGTCCGCGAATCGGACCTCCGCCTTGGCCGGGTGCACGTTGACGTCCACGAGGTGGGCAGGCAGGTCCACGAAGACGAAGGCCTCCCCCCGCAGGTCGTCCGCCCCCGTGCGGCGGTAGGCCTCGCCCACCGCGCGATGGAGGGCGCGGTCGCGCACGGGCCGGCCGTTGACGAAGAGGCGCAGCGACGGGCGGCCGGCGGCGCCCCTCTCCGGCCGCGCCACGAAGCCGCGCACGCGCACGGCGCCCGCTCCACCCTCCACCGCCACCAGGCCCCGCAGGACCTCCTCGCCGAAGAGCTGGTAGACCCGGTCGCCCAGGGAGGCCACCGGCGGCGCCTGCAGGAGGGCCCGTCCCGCGGAGGCGAGGTGGAAGCCGATCTCGGGCCGGGCCAGGGCGAGCAGGGTGACCGCCTCCACCACGTGCCCGCTCTCCGTGCCGTCCGCGCGCAGGAACTTCCGCCGCGCGGGCACGCCCCCGAAGAGGTCGCGCACCTCGATGGTGGTGCCCCGCGGATGGCCGGCGTCCCGGACGTGGACGAGCGCGCCGTCGCGGACCTCGACCTCGGTGCCGGCGGCGCTCCCCTCGTCGCGCGTGCGCAGGACGAGGTGGGCCACCGACGCGATGGCGGGCAGGGCCTCCCCGCGGAAGCCGTGGGTGGCGAGGGACTGCAGGTCGTCGAGGACGCGCAGCTTGGAGGTGGCGTGCCGCTCCAGGGCGAGGAGCGCGTCCTCCCGGGACATGCCCGCGCCGTCGTCGGCCACGCGCACCAGCGCCTTGCCCCCGGCGGCGATCTCCACCTTCACCGTGCGCGCCCCCGCGTCGAGCGCGTTCTCCACCAGCTCCTTGACCACGGAGGCCGGGCGCTCGACCACCTCCCCCGCCGCGATCTGGTTGGCCACCTCGGGGGGCAGCCGCTGGACCCGGCTCATGCCGCGGTGCGGGCGCGCCCCTTCAGATCCACTGCCGCTTCTTGAAGAACCAGAGGAGGCCGGCGGAGAGGACGGCCATGCCTCCCAGCACCAGGAAATAGCCGTAGCGCCATTTCAGCTCCGGCATGTGCTCGAAGTTCATGCCGTAGACGCCGGTGATCACGGTGAGGGGCATGAGGAGGGCCCCGATCACGGTGAGGCGCTTCATGGTCTCGTTGAGCCGGTTGTTGACGGTGGAGAGGTAGGCGTCCATGGTCCCCTGCACCAGGTCCTGGTAGGACATGGACGACTCCACGATCCGGTAGAGGTTGTCGTAGATGTCGCGGAAGTAGAGGGCGGCGCGGCGGTCGATGACCTTGAACTCGCCGCGCGCCAGCCGGTTCACGATCTCCCGCTGGGGCGTGCAGATGCGGCGCAGCATGAGCACGTCCTTCTTGAGGGCGAAGATCCGGTCCAGGGTCTCGCGCGAGGAGGACTCGAAGACCTCCACCTGCACGAGCTGGATCTTGTCCTCGATGGCGTCCAGGTTGGGGAAGTAGTGCTCGAACATCATGTCCAGGACCTGGTGGATCAGGAAGTCCACGCCCCGGGGAAAGGTCTGCAGGAGCTGCTTCCCGCACTGCTCGCGCGCCCAGGAGATCGAGCGCATGGGGCCCTTGTGGTGGGTCACCAGGTAGTTCCGGCCCAGGAAGATGTCGAGCTCCCGCGTGATGAAGCTGTCGGTGGGGGCGTCGAAGCGGATGCCGTGGACGATGAAGAAGACGTAGTCCTCGTAGTCGTCCAGCTTGGGATGGTGGACCTCGGACAGGCAGTCCTCGATGGCCAGGGGGTGGAAGTGGAAGGGGTCCTCCAGGATGCCCGCCTCCTTGAGGGTGGGGTCCTCGAGGTCGATCCAGTGCAGGGCCTCCGGCGCCTCCGCGTAGAGCTCGGGGTGGAACTCCGTGTAGTGCTCGATGCGCCCGTCGTGGTACCGGTAGTAGTTCAGCATCCGCCGCCGCGATCCTCAGTCCCCGACCGGACGCTCGAGCTGGGCCTGCGCCGCGGCCAGGCGCGCGATGGGCACGCGGTAGGGCGAGCAGGAGACGTAGTCCAGCCCCGCCTCGTGGAAGAAGCGGATGGACGAGGGGTCCCCCCCGTGCTCGCCGCACACCCCCACCTTGAGGCCCGGCTTGCGCTGTCGCCCCTTGCGCACGCCGATCTCCACCAGCTGTCCCACCCCGGAGGCGTCGAGGGAGACGAAGGGGTCCTTCTCCAGGATGCCGTGCTCGATGTAGTGGGAGAGGAAGCGGGCGGCGTCGTCCCGGCTCAGGCCGAAGCCCATCTGGGTGAGGTCGTTGGTCCCGAAGGAGAAGAACTCCGCCTCCCCCGCGATCTCGTCCGCGGTGAGGGCCCCCCGTGGCACCTCGATCATGGTGCCCACCAGGTAGTCCACGCCGCCCCCCTCCTTTCCCAGGACCTCCCGCGCCACCTCCAGCACGATCTCCTTCTGGCGCCGGAGCTCTTCCACGTGGCCCACCAGGGGGATCATGATCTCGGGGCGCACCCCGCCCCCCTTCCTGGCCACCTTGGCCGCGGCCTGGAAGATCGCGCGCGCCTGCATGCGCGTGATCTCGGGATAGGTGACGCCCAGCCGGCAGCCGCGGTGCCCGAGCATGGGGTTGAACTCGTGCAGCTCCTCCACCGCGCGCAGCAGGCGCGACAGCTTCTCGATCCGCCGCCGGTTGCGCGACTCGCCCTTGGCGCGCAGGGTCGCGATCTGCACCATGAGCTCCTCGCGCTTGGGCAGGAACTCGTGCAGGGGCGGGTCGAGGGTGCGGATGGTCACGGGATGGCCGCGCATCTCCTCGAACAGCCCCGTGAAGTCGCCGCGCTGCATGGGCAGCAGCTTGCGCAGCGCACCCTGGTACGCGGCGATGGCCTTGCCGTACTGCTTGCGGGCCGCCGCCAGCTCCTTCCTGGCCGCCGCCCGCTGCGCGCCGCGTCCCTCCCTGGCCCTGGCCTCCAGCCGCCGCACCACGTCCATCCCGCGCTGCCCGCGCGCGGCGGAGAGGATCATCTTCACCACGTGGGGAAGCCGGTCCTCCGCGAAGAACATGTGCTCGGTGCGGCACAGCCCGATGCCGCGCGCGCCCAGGGCGAAGGCCATGCGGGCGTCCCGCGGCACGTCGGCGTTGGCGCGGATGCCCAGCCGGCGCACGTCGTCCGCCCAGCCCAGCAGCTTCTCGAACTTCTGGTAGAGGACGGAGTCCCTGGCCTTGCGCTTGCCCATCACCACCTGCAGGACCTCGGAGGGGCTGGTGGGCAGCTCGCGCAGGATCACCTCGCCCGTGCCGCCGTCGATGGAGAGGGGGGCGCCCTCTCCCAGCTCGCGCCCGCCCACGCGCAGCCGCCTGGCCTTGGCGTCGATCTCCAGGGCGCCGCAGCCGACCACGGACGGCTTGCCCATCTGGCGCCCCACCACCGCCGCGTGCGAGGTCATGCCCCCCGTCGCGGTGAGGATCCCCTGGGCCACGCTCATGCCGTGGATGTCGTCGGGGACCGTCTCCATGCGCACGAGGACCACGCGCCGGCCGCGGCCCGCCCAGGCCACCGCCTCGTCCGCGGTGAAGACCACGGCCCCCGTGGCCGCCCCGGGCGAGGCGGGCAGGCCCTTGGCCGCCACCTCCACGCGGGCCCGCTCCCGCGGGTCGAACACCGGGTGCAGGAGCTGGTCGAGGGACGAGGGCTCCACCCGCCCCACCGCCTCGCGCGGGGTGATCAGGCCCTCCTCCACCATGTCCACCGCGATGTTCACCGCGGCCACCCCCGTGCGCTTGCCGTTGCGCGTCTGGAGCATGTAGAGGGTGTTCTCCTGGATGGTGAACTCGAAGTCCTGCACGTCCTTGTAGTGGGCCTCCAGCCGGCTGGTGATCTCCCGCAGCTGGCGGTAGGCCTTGGGCATGACCGTCTCCAGCTCGGCGATGGGGCGCGGGGTGCGGATGCCCGCCACCACGTCCTCCCCCTGGGCGTTCTGCAGGAACTCCCCGTAGAACGTGCGCGCCCCCGTGGCGGGGTCCCGGGTGAACCCGACCCCGGTGGCCGAGCTGTCCCCCATGTTGCCGAAGACCATGGCCTGCACGTTGACGGCGGTGCCGAGGTCGTGGGGGATGTCGTTGAGCTTGCGGTAGGTGACGGCGCGCGGGTTCATCCAGGAGCGGAAGACCGCATCGCGGGCACCCTTGAGCTGGGCGCGCGGGTCCTGGGGGAAGTCCTGCCCCGTCTCCCCCCGCACCACCTGCTTGTAGCGCGCGATCACGTCGTCCAGGGCGCGCGCGTCCAGGTCCACGTCGGCCCGCGCCCGCCGCTTCTTCTTGACCGCGTGCAGCTCGTGCTCGAAGCGCTCCTTGTCGATCCCGAGCACCACGTTGCCGTACATCTGGACGAAGCGGCGGTAGGAGTCGCGGGCAAAGCGGGGGTTGGCGGTCTTGGCCTCCAGCCCCGCCACCGAGCGGTCGTTGAGCCCGAGGTTCAGGATGGTGTCCATCATGCCGGGCATGGAGAACTTGGCCCCGCTGCGCACGGAGACCAGGAGGGGGTCGGCGGCGGCGCCCAGCCCCTTGCCCGCCAGCCCCTCCAGCCGGCGCAGGGCGGCGTCGATCTCGGCCTCGATCTCCGGGGTCAGCGAGCCCCCCCGCTCCGTGAACAGGTTGCAGGCGGCGGTGGAGACGGTGAAGCCCGGGGGCACGGGCAGGCCGGCGTTGGTCATCTCGGCCAGGCCCGCGCCCTTGCCTCCCAGCCTGTCCTTCATGTCCCGGTTGCCGTCCGCCTTGCCGCCGCCGAAGAAGTAGACGTACTGGGTCACCGCTCTCCCCCCAATTTCGAGATGTCCGCGATCCGGTAGAAAAGGGCCAGGGCCTCCGCCAGGAGGCCCAGGCGGTTGGCCCGCACGCGCGGGTCCTCGTGCATGACCAGCACGTCGTCGAAGAAGCGGTCGACGGGCCCGCGCAGCGAGGCCAGCGCGCGCAGGCGTCCCTCGTAGCCGCCGTCCCCCCCGCGCCCGCGGCCCACCGCCGCGAAGAGCTCGCGCTCGGCCGCCTCGCGCAGCAGCTCCTCGTCCACCGCGCCCGCCGCCGACTGGCCGAGGATGTTGCGCGCGCGCTTGAAGGCGACGGCCAGGTGCTCGAAGTCCTCGCGGGCCTCCTCGCGGACCTTGTGCAGGGCGAAGAGCCGGCGCAGCGCCTCCCGCGGGTCGTCCAGGGCGTCCGGCTCGCGAGCCCCCAGCACCGCCTCGACCTCGTCCGCGGGGAAGCCGCGCGCCGCCAGCACGTGGCGGAGCCGCTCCAGGAGGAACGCCTCCAGCTCTCCCGACGTGCTTTCGGCGTCCTTCTTCAGGCCCGCGTGCCCGGCCACCGCGCGCGCGGCCAGCGCGCGCAGGCTCAGGCGGCCGCCCGGCCAGAAGTCGAGGAGCACGCGCACCACGCCCTGCCCCGCCCGCCGCAGGCCGAAGGGGTCCGAGCTGCCCGAGGGCGCAAGGTCCAGGCCGAAGTAGCCGGCCAGCGAGTCGAGCTTGTCGGCGAGGGAGACCGCCGCGAAGACGCTGGCGTCTTCCGGGAGCGCGCCGGCGGGGGCCGCCGACTCCTCCACCGACACCGGGTGGTAGTGCCAGCGCACGGCGCCGGTCACGGCCGCGGAGACCCCGCCCTCCGCCTCGAGGTAGAGCGCGCCCATGACGCCCTGCAGCTCGGGGAACTCGCGCACCATGAGCGTGGTCAGGTCCGCCTTGGCCAGGAGCGCCGCCTGCCGCGCCTCCTCCGCCCTCTCCGGGGGCAGGCCCATGGCGTCCACCAGGCCCGCCATGCGCGCGGCCTTGTCGCGGTAGCTGCCCAGCCCGCGGTGGAAGGTCACCCCCGCCAGGTCGTCCACGCGCGAGGCCAGCGGCCGCTTGCGGTCCTCCGCGTGGAAGAAGGCCGCGTCGCGCAGGCGGGCCACCACGACCCGCTCCATGCCGCGCACGATCCGGTCGGCGTTGGCGCCGTCGCCGTCCGTCACCGCCGCGAAGCCCTCCACGGCGCCCCCGCGCAGCAGGGGGACGTACTTCTGGTGGTGCACGAGCACCGTCTCCAGGACCTCGCGCGGGAGGGTCTTGAACTCCGGCGGCAGCCGGCCCGCCACCACCGTCGGGTGCTCGACCAGGCTCTCCCATTCCTGCCGCAGGCCGTGGTCGTCCCCGTCCTGGAACCCGGCGGCGGCGAGCCCGGCGGCGATGCGCGCGCGGCGCTCGCTCCCGTCCAGCAGCACGAAGCGGGCGCGCAGGGCCTCCGTCAGGTCGGCGAACGAGCGCACGCCGACGGGGACGCCCGCGCCGCCGCGCGGCAGGAAACGGTGCCCGACCGTCGTCCGCCCCGCCTCCACCGCCACGTCCCCGCGCGCGCCCGCGCGCAGCTCGTGGATGCGGAAGGGCACCACCTCGCCCTCCAGGAGCGCCACCAGCCAGCGGATGGGCCGTCCGAACGGGAAGGCGCCCTTGCCGTCGTCCAGCCAGGCGTCCCAGCTCATGCGCTTGGGGAAGGCCAGGGCCCGCAGGGTGGCCGCCAGCACGCCGGGGCGCGACGCGCGGGAGGTGCTGCCCGGCGTGATCGCGCAGGTGCTGCGCGGCCTCGCGTTCCCCAAGCGAATGAGCTGGGACGCCTGGCTGGACGACGGCAAGGGCGTGTTCCCGTTCGGCCGGCCCATCCGCTGGTTGGCCGCGCTGCTGGCCGGCGA
>DATBIO010000249.1:0-5724 GCA_036556965.1 Vicinamibacteria bacterium | reverse complement strand
CCCGCGGCCAGCCGGTCCAGCCACGGCGTCTGCGCGGCCGCGTTGCCGTAGGCGCCCAGCGCGTCGGCGCGCAGCGTGTCGATGGTGATCAGCAGGACGTTGAGGCCGGCCTCGCGGCGAAGGGAGCCCGAGCCGCGCAGGCGCCCGCCGGCCACCAGCGCGCCCAGCGCCACCGCAACCACCGCCGCGATCAGCGCGTAGAGCGCGCGCGGGCGGCGGCGGGGAAGCGGACGGTCCGCCGGCGGCGGCGCCTCGACCGAATCGCGCTTGCGCCGCCGCGAGCTGCGTCCCACGCGCCGATGTTAGCGAAATGTCAGACGGCGGTCGTCTTGGCGCCCAGGCCCACGGGACACGACACCCCGGTGCCGCCGATGCCGCAGTAGCCCTGCGGGTTCTTGGCCAGGTACTGCTGGTGGTAGTCCTCGGCGTAGAAGAAGGGGGGCGCGTCGGCGATCTCGGTGGTGATGGCGCCGTGCCCCGCCGTGGAGAGCGCGCGCTGGTAACGGTCGCGCGAGGCCTCCGCCGCCCGGCGCTGCGCCTCGCCCGCCACGTAGATGGCCGAACGGTACTGCGTGCCCACGTCGTTGCCCTGGCGCATGCCCTGCGTGGGGTCGTGGCCCTCCCAGAAGACGCGCAGCAGCTCGTCGTAGGAGAGGCGCGCGGGATCGTAGGCCACGAGCACCACCTCGGTGTGCCCGGTCAGGCCGGAGCAGACCTCGTGGTAGGTGGGGTGGGGAGTGTGGCCGCCCGCATACCCCACGGCGGTGGCGTACACGCCGGGCAGGGTCCAGAACGTGCGCTCGGCGCCCCAGAAGCAGCCCATGCCGAAGACGGCCGTCTCGATCCCGGCGGGGAAGGGCGGCTCCAGGCGGGCGCCGCTCACGGCGTGGCGCGGGGGCACGGGCATGGGCTCGGCGCGGCCGGGCAGGGCCTCGGCGGGGGAGGGCAGGCGCAGCTTGCGGGGGTCCGTGAAGAGGGGCATACGCCAGTGTAAACGCGGGAGCGGGCGGACGGATTCCCCGCGCTACACTCACGCGGCGGCATGGCCACTCCTCCGCGGACCATCGGGCGCTACCAGATCCGGCGGGAGCTGGGCCGCGGGATGATGGGCGTGGTCTACGAGGCGGAGGACCCCGTCCTCGTCCGCGCGGTGGCCCTCAAGACCATCCAGCTCGCCTTCGCCGTGGAGCCGGCGGAGCGCGAGGCCTTCGAGCGCCGGTTCCTCACGGAGGCGCGCACCGCCGCCCGGCTGTCCCATCCCGGCATCGTGGTCGTCCACGACACGGGCCGGGAGCCCGAGACGGGCACGCTGTACATGGCCCTCGAGCTGCTGCGCGGCCGGCCCCTCGACCAGGTGATCCGCGAGGAGGCCCCCCTGCCGTGGCGCGACGCCCTGCGTATCGCGGAACGCGTCGCGCGCGCCCTCGCCCACGCCCACGCGGAGGGCGTGGTGCACCGCGACGTCAAGCCCTCCAACGTGATGGTGCTGCCCGGCGGCGAGCCCAAGATCATGGACTTCGGCATCGCCAAGGTGGAGACGGCCCACCTCACGGCCACCGGCCAGTTCTTCGGCACGCCCCTCTACATGTCGCCCGAGCAGGCGGCGGGGACGGGGCTGGACGGGCGCAGCGACCTGTTCTCGCTGGGCGCCGTGCTCTACGAGATGCTCACCGGGCGCCGCGCGTTCGCGGGGGAGGGCGTGACCCAGATCGTGCTGAACGTGGCCACGCGCGAGCCCGCCGCGCCGTCATCGCTGGTGGCGGGCGTTCCGCGGGACGTGGACGCCCTGGTGGCGCGGGCGCTGGCCAAGCGCCCGGCGGACCGCTACGCCACGGGCCTCGCCCTCGCCGAGGACGCGCGCGCCCTGCTGGCCGGAGGCTCCCTGGCTCCCGGCCCTCCCCGCGCCGCCCAGGGCGAGGGCACCCTGACCGTGGCCCGGCCCGTCCCACGGGCAGCGCCGGCCACGCTGGACCTGGGCGCGCTCGACCTCGAGCCCCTGCCTGACGTGCGCACGCCGGTCCCCTCCGCGCTCCCCCCCGTGACGCGTGGCGGCGGCCGCCGCGCCTGGATCGTCGGGGCCGCGGCCGCCGCCGCCTTCGTGGCGGCGGCCCTGGTCGTGCGGGGCCCCGCCAGCGCGCCGCCCGCCTCGCCCGCGCCCGCGCGCAAGGCCCCGCCCGCCGCGCCCGCGGAGGAGCCCGCGCGCCGGCCGCGGCTGCTGGGCCCGCTCCTGGGCCCCGAGCCCGCGCAACTGGTGGTGGACTTCCGTCACCCGCTGCGCTCGGGCACCGTGCGCGTCTACGTGGACGGCGACCTGCGCCTCGAGCAGGAGCTGGCCGGCCGCACGGTGGCCGACCTGGGCAAGGTCAAGATCCGCAGCGGCGGCATCGAGGAGACGCTCAGCGTGCCCGCCGGCCTGCGCGAGGTGCGCGTGCGCGTGGACTGGGACGGCAAGTGGAAGGCCCGCACCGCCCGCGCCACCCTCGCCGCCGGCTCCATGCGCCGCCTCGAGGTGCGCCTCAGCATCATCACCAAGGAGCTGTCCATGGAGTGGCGCTGAGGCCCTCCGCCGTCCGGGACTAGATCGTGAAGGGCTTCTGCCCGTCGTAGGCGCTGCTGGCCACGCCCACCGAGAAGTGGTTGGGCGTCTGCGCGGGCGGCATGCGCTTCACGATGCTCTTGTGGAACCCCGCGTAGTCGCCCTTGAAGCCGCCCTTGTTCCACACCCGCAGCAGCATCCCCGTGAAGAGCCCGTTGAAGGTGCCGTCGGCGGAGAGCTGGTTGTCCTGGCAGCCCGAGATGAGGCGCACGGAGGCCTGCACGGGGGCCTTGGGCTTCTTCTTGCCCTTGGCGCGCCTGGCCTTGCGCGGCTGCAGGCCGTCGTAGAACGCGGCGTGCGCGCGGTACGTGCGCAGGGCCACGTCGGGGGGCATGACCCGGTAGCGCACCTCGCCGTCACCGTCCAGGCCGTAGGCGCGCAGGGCGGCACGGGCGGGGCCGCTGCCGGGCTGGCTCAAGGCCATGCGGATGGCGGTGCCGCTGTGGCAGCTGTCCGAGAGCACGAGCACCCGCGACCCCGCGGGAAAGAGCCGCCAGAGCTCGTACAGCTCGTCGTCGATCAGCTCGCCGTCGAACAGGCACCACGTCTCGTCCATCAGGTCGTCGGGCTCGTCGCTGTTGCGGTCGGGGAGCTGGCCGCCGTGCCCGGAATAGCTGAGGAAGAAGATGTCGCCCTTGTTCATCTGCTTGGCCGCCGCCTTGATGTCGTCGATGACGGTGCGCCGCGTGGCGGCGGCGGTCTTGAGCAGGGTGGGGGCGTAGCCCACGCCGGCGGCGACGGCCTGCATGTCCTCGGCGTCGGCCTCGCAGGCGGTGAGGGGCCCCGACCAGCCCTCGTAGTGGGCGGGGTCCACGGAATTCAGGCCGATGTGCAGCGAGAGTCCCTTCGGCACGCGTCCTCCTCGACCCGCGCTCACACGCGGACCACGTAGTCCAGCCAGAGGGAATGGGGGTCCCTGCGGAAGCCCGCGGGCATCCGGCGGGGCAGGGCGGGGCCGCGGGGAGCGCCGCTCCGGCGGAGGGAATCGCTCTGCACCACGCGCTTGCTCTTCTCGCGCAGGCGCCGCATGAGCTTCACGTCGGGGTGGCTCTTCCAGGGCTTGTTCTGCGTGGAGACCATGGCCGCCAGGTCGGGGCTGGTCATGGCCTCCAGCGCGCTCCGGGGCGTGGCGTTGTAGCTCCCGTGGTGGCCCACCTTGAGGAAGGTGACCTGCTCCAGCAGCGGGCCGGAGGTGGCCTTGTCGAGCCACGACTTCCAGTTGCCCCACTGCGCGTCGCCCGGGAAGAGCAGCTTCTGGCCGCGGAAGTCGAAGAGCAGCACCAGGCTCGTGTTGTTCATGACCCCGTCGATGGCGATGGCCAGGTGGTCGAGCGACTCCGCGCCGAGGGCGCGCAGCGCGTCCTCGTCCTTCTTCCCGAACCCATGCAGGCGGCGCGCCTCGGCCGGCGGCACCTGGTAGCGCTTTCCGAACGGCTCCAGCCCGTTCACGGTCTGGCGCTGGCCGTTGCGGAGCCGGAAGTAGCGCTGGCTGCCCGGCGGCTCCATCTTGCGCAGGTGCTCGTCGTCCGTGGGCGGGGAGAGCACCTTGACCTCGAGGCCGGGCAGGCCGGCCAGGGGCTCGGGGGTGTCGCCCGCCTCGAAGTAGAGAGTGCGCCGCGCCGCGCCCTTGAACTTCGAGCGCAGCGCGGCCACCGCGTCCTCGTTGCCGGTGGCGTTGAGCAGCGCCTGTGTGGCCGAGAAGCCGAGGCCGTCGGCCTCCCGGAGCTCGGCGGCCAGGGCGTGGATCCGCCGTCTCGCCTCCACGGCGCGCCGCTTCTCGGGGTCCATGGCCCAGGGCAGCCAGACCTCGCCGATCTCGAAGGCGGCGAAGCGGTCGGCGAAGCGGCCGAAGCCCGAGATGTGGTCGGCGTGCTCGTGGGTGGCCACCACCAGGGCCAGCCGGCGCCCGGTCTCCTGCTCGATGTCCAGCATCACGTCGTCGAGGGTGCCGATGTCCCCCCCGAAGGGGTGGGCCCCGAAGTCCACGAGCAGGTGGCGGTGTCCGGCGTCCACGGGCAGGCTGAGGAGGAAGCAGTCCCCCAGGCCCACGCGGTACATGCGGATGCGGATGCTGCCGGCGGGGGCGGGCATCTCAGTAGCCCCGGTGCAGGTGGGCGAAGTCTGTCGCCGGCTTCCGGGTCCAGTCGCGCGGCGAGTAGGTCTCCGTCACCATCTCGCGCCGGAGCTGCCAGTAGGCCTGCTGGCGCCGCAGGCGCTCGCGGGAGGCGACGCTCTTGGAGACGGAGTAGAGGACGGCGCCGTCGCGCGCGTCCAGGATGAGGGTGGCGCCGCCGAAGAAGTCGTCGCGCAGGGGGAGGCCCAGGTCGGGGTAGACGTCCACGGGCTGGCGCTGGATCAGCTCGGCGATGATCTGGAACCGGAGCTGGCCGTCGGGCCCGACGCGGTGCACGGGGTGGAACGTCCAGGGCTGGATGGGCCGGCGGGGGTCGAGGCCGAGCGCGCGCGCGTTGGCCCGGGCGAAGCGGTTCAGGACCACCGCGTTCCTGCTCTCCACCATGCCCGGGGTGCCGTGGATCACGTCGAAGGTCAGGCCCGGGCAGCGCAGGTCCTTCTCCAGGGGCTGCCACCGCAGCGAGGACTCCGAGAAGGAGGCCACGTCCAGGGGGCGGATGCCGCGCCGGCGGAAGGACTCGATGAGGATGTCCCGGTAGCCCAGGTCGTCGTCGCGCACCAGGTCGTAGTCCACGGTGATGAGCGCGCGCAGGAAGTCGCCGAAGGTGACGTCCACCGGCGGGCAGTAGTCCAGCGCGCGGATGCACATGTTCAGGAAGTGGTTGGCCGTCTTGCACGCCTCCCGCGCCAGGCGGTCGGCCAGCTCGTAGCCCAGCTCGCCCCCGCCGCCCTGGCGGGCGATGCGGAGGAGGTCCGCCATCCGGTTCGAGTACGCGGTGAAGAAGGCGTCGAAGACGGCGGCCACCAGGATGGCGCCCCGCCGGTGCGGCTCGAGCTGCTGGTCGAGCTCCTCGGGGCGGGCGGGGGAGCGCAGCGCCGCGCGCAGGGCGGCGCGCAGGCCCATGGCCTCGCCGAACTGGCGGGCGAGGTCCACCAGCACGTTCTTCTGCGCCTCCTCCGCCTGGGTGGCGGGGCGCACGCCCGGAGCGGTGGGG
>DATBIO010000248.1:0-4577 GCA_036556965.1 Vicinamibacteria bacterium | reverse complement strand
ATGAGCCGCGACCTGGTGGTGGCGGACAGCGCCGACTCGCACGAGGAGGGGCTGCGCAAGATGAAGCAGGCGGGCTGCCGCCACCTGCCCGTGGTGCAGGGCGGCCACCTCATCGGGATGGTCTCCCAGCGCGACCTGCTGCAGATCGACCTGAGCCGCAAGGACGAGGAGATCCGCTGGCTCAACGCCTACATCCACCTGATCCCGCCCGTACGGGAGGGGACGTCGTAGCGTCAGGCGCCGGGGCCGCCCGCGTTCCCGTCCGTGTGGTCCTGGTGCGGCCGGGATCGCCCGCCAACGTGGGGGCCTCGGCGCGGGCGCTCCGCAACGCCGGCCTGGAGGGCCTCGACCTGGTGGAGCCGGGCGACTGGCGCACCGTCGAGTGCTGGCGCACGGCCTGGGGCGCCCAGGACGTGCTGGAGGCGGCGCGCGAGTTCACGGGGCTGCGCGCGGCGGTGGCGGAGTGCTCCTACGTGGTCGCTCTCTCCGGACGGGCGGAGGCCGTGCCCGCGCCCCTGGACGTGCGCGCGGCGGCGGCGGAGATCGCGGGGCTGGGCCCCGAGGACCGCGCCGCGCTGGTCTTCGGCCCCGAGACCACGGGTCTGACCCGGGAGGAGCTGGCCGCCTGCGGGCGGTGCGCCTTCATCCCGTCCCACCCCGGCCAGCCGTCGCTCAACCTCTCGCACGCGGTGATGGTGGCGGGCTACGAGGTGCTGCGGGCGCGGGGAGCGCCCGCCCCCCGCCCCCGCGCGGCCACGGCGGAGGAGAAGGAGGCCATGCTGGGCCTGCTCCGGCGCGGCCTGCGCGCGGCGGGGGCGCTGCCGGAGCAGGGGGCCGACGGCGCCTTCCGCGAGTGGGAGCAGATGCTCCAGCGCGCCGATCTCAGCCCCCGGGAGGTGCGCCTGCTCGAGCACATGGCCCGCAAGATGGCCGGGCGGGGCGAGGCCTGAGCCGTGGCGGAGGAGCAGGAGCCGTTCGCGGACGTGCGCGCGGAGCCGGACGGGGGCTTCTCGCTGCCGGAGCTGAAGTGGCGCGAGCTGCTCTTCGTGGGCGCCCTGCGCGCGCGGGACGGCGCCTACGCGCGCGACCCCGCGCGGCCGCTGCCCCCCTTCCGCGACCGTGACCTGTTCCCGGTGGGCGCGCTCTTCGAGGTGGCGGGGCGCGCGGACGGGCGCGTCGTCCTGCGCCGGATTGAGCGACTATAATCCCGAGACCCCCTGGGCTCCTCCGCCGCAACCGGGTCTTCCAGCATGTCTCCACGCATCCTGCCGAGGCCGGAGCACACCGTCTCCCGCAAGGACATCGACCCCGATGCCCTGAAGGTCCTCTACCGCCTCAAGAGCCACGGCCACAAGGCCTACCTGGTGGGGGGCGGCGTGCGCGACCTCCTCCTCGGCCGCCGGCCCAAGGACTTCGACGTGGGCACGGACGCCCATCCCCAGCAGGTCAAGCGCCTCTTCCGGAACTGCTTCGTGGTGGGACGGCGCTTCCGGCTCTGCCACGTGCGCTTCGGGCGCAAGGTGGTGGAGGTCTCGACCTTCCGCAAGCAGTCCCAGCCGGAGGAGGGCGACACCCTCATCCGCCGCGACAACACCTTCGGCACGCCGGAGGAGGACGCCTTCCGCCGCGACTTCACCGTCAACGCGCTCTTCTACGACCTGGCCAGCTTCTCCGTCATCGACTACGTGGGCGGGCTGGAGGACCTCGAGCACCGGGTCATCCGCACCATCGGCGATCCCGTCGTCCGCTTCCGCGAGGACCCCGTGCGCATGCTGCGGGCGGTGGCCCTGGCCGCGCGCCTCGACTTCACCATCGACCGGGACACCCTGGAGGCCGTCCGCTTCCTGCGCGGGGACATCGTGAAGAGCAGCGCGGCGCGCCTGCTGGAGGAGTTCTACAAGATCCTGCGGCAGGGGGCCTCGCGCAAGACCTTCGAGATGCTGCACGAGGTGGGGCTCCTCGCCTACCTGCTGCCGGAGGCGGACGAGGCCATCGCCGAGCAGGGCGAGCGCCTCCTGGGCAGCCTGGCCCGCCTCGACGACTACCGCAACGCCGGCCTCGTGGCGCCGGAGGACCTGACCAACGCCCTGCTCCTGGGCACGCTGCTCGTGCCGCTGGGGCTCTCCCTGCGCCGGGTGCGCGCCGCGGCTCCCGCCGCGCGGGCCTCCGAAGGAGACGAGGAGGGCGCGGAGCGGCCGCGCGACGAGCCGCTGGACGTCGCGGCGGAAGTGGCGGCGCTGGGCCTCGAGGAGACCGAGGACGGGGACGACGCCGTCCGCTCGGAGACGGTGGCCCTCCCCTTCGCCCGCCGCGACCTCGACCGGCTGCGCCTCATCCTGGCCGCCCAGAGCCGCCTCCGCGAGCTGCACACCTCGCCCCGGGTGAAGCACATGCTGGCGGGCCGCGGCTATCTCGACGAGGCGCTGCACTGGCTGGAGATCCACGGCGGCGTGGGCGGGCAGGAGCTGGCCGCCCACTGGCGGGCCCTCGAGGCGGAGCCGCCGCCCGCGGGCGAGGAGGCGGAGGCCGCGCCCGCGGCGCCCGCCCCGCGCCGCCGCCGCCGGCGCCGGCGCCGGCCGCGCCGGCCTCCCTCCGAGACGCCGAGGACGACATGAGCATGCTCGACGACGCCGCCATCACGCAGCGCCTGGCCGCCCTGCCCGAGTGGAAGCGGGATGGCGCGTGGATCCGCCGGACCTGGACCTTCCCCAGCTTCACGGACGGCATCGCCTTCGCCAACCGCGTGGCGGAGGCGGCGGAGAAGGCCGACCACCACCCCGACATCCTCATCGAGTACAAGAAGGTCACGCTGTCCCTCACCAGCCACGACAGCGGGGGCCTCACCGACCGCGACTTCCGCCTGGCCGCCCGCCTCGACGCCCTGGCGTGAGGTACCTCGTCACGGGCGCGGCGGGGCAGCTCGGCCAGGCCCTCGTCGCGCACCTCGGCGCGCGTTGCGCGTGGAGCGGGGGACGAGACGCGCTCGACGTCACCGACCCGCGCGCGGTCGCCCGCCTCGTCACGGAGGTGGCGCCGGACGTGGTCGTCAACGCGAGCGCCTACAACGCGGTGGACGCGGCGGAGACCGACGTGGCCGCCGCCATGGCCGTCAACGCCCTCGGCCCGCGCCATCTGGCGGAGGCCTGCCGCGCCGCCGGCGCCGTGCTCGTCCACGTCTCCACGGACTACGTCTTCGACGGCCGGCGGCGGGAGCCGTACGGCGAGGACGACGCCACGCGGCCCCTGTCCGTGTACGGCACCTCCAAGCTGGCCGGCGAGCTGCTGGTGGCGGCGTCGGACGCGGCGCACCTGATCGTGCGCACCAGCGGCGTGTTCGGGCGCGGGGGCAGCCGCAGCAAGGGCGGCTCCTTCGTCGAGCGCGTGGTGGCGCGCGCCGCGGCGGGCGAGCCGCTGCGCGTGGTGGACGACCAGGTCTTCGCGCCGACCTATGCCCCGGACCTCGCGCGCGCGCTGGTGTCCCTCGTCGAGTCGGGGGCCCGGGGCCTGTTCCACGTGGCCGGGGGCGGCATCGCCTCCTGGCACGAGCTGGCCACCGCCGCGCTGTCCGCGGCGGGCGTGGCGGCGGCCGTGGAGCGCATCGCCAGCGAGGCCCTGGCCGCTCCCGCAGAGCGTCCGGCCTACTCAGTGCTCGACACCGGGCGCTACCGCGCCCTGGGCCTGCCACCGCTGCGGCACTGGCGCGAGGCGCTGGCGGAGATGCTCGCGGGCCAGTCCGCGCGTCGTTGACTTGGCCTGGGGTCTCCCCTAGACTCTGCGTTTGTCCCGCCGGGCGGTTAGCTCAGCGGTAGAGCATCGGTCTTACACACCGGGGGTCGCAGGTTCGAATCCCGCACCGCCCACCAACGCTCGCCGCAGGTCGCGCTTCGGCACCCACCTACAGCGGGGTGGTAGTTCAGCTGGTTAGAACGCCGGCCTGTCACGTCGGAGGTCGCGGGTTCGAGTCCCGTCCACCCCGCCAATCTTCAGCCAGTTAGCGTCGTCCTGCTCCTCCTCGGGAGCGGGTGTGTCAATACGTGTGTCACCGACGAGGACCTGGGCGATCAGGTCCACCGTCTGCGCCCGGAAGAGCGGCGAGAGGTGCTGGTAGCGCTCCAGCTCGCGGGAACGATGGCCCGTTATCTTCCTCACCACGTCGCCAGGAATGCCCTGCATCAAGAGCACTGAGGGTCCGGTATGCCGGAGGTCGTGGATCCGGACATCGTCGATTCCTAGCGAACGCACGAGCCTCCGGAACTCTTTGCCGATGTCCCACCGGTAGGGTTTCTTCGGGTTCGGCCATCTCGCCGTCGGCCTGGACGGGAACACGTAATCGTCCAAGCCGTAGCTGGGAAGCCGCTTGAGCGCTTCGACGGCGACGCGTGGCAGCGGCGCCTTCTTGGGCACGCCGGTCTTCGTGTGAGGCACGGAGACGTACGGCGCCGGCCCGTCGACGTGGACTTCGTTCCAGCGACGGTTCAAGAGCTCCCGCAGCCGTAGCGTCGTCATGCAGAGCACGAGGATCGCTGTCCGAAGCTCCGGGTCCTTGCACTTGGCCAGCAGGAGCTGGAACTCTTCGA
>DATBIO010000247.1:0-6632 GCA_036556965.1 Vicinamibacteria bacterium | reverse complement strand
TCGTCCTTCGGATCGAGGACACGCGCCTTCCCGACGGCTTCCAATGCGGCATCGTGCTCCCCCCGCCGCTCGTGCACGGTCGCCAGGTACCGCCACGCGTTGGCCACCAGCGAGAAGCGGCGCACCGCCTCCTCCGCCCGCTCGACCCGGGCCAGGGCCTCGACGGTCACCGGCGTGCCGTAGGGGAGGCGCGAGGAGAGGCAGGGCGAGGCGGGCCGGTCGGCGGTGGGCAGGCCGAGGGCGCGCGCGCGGTCGCGCACGTCGTCCTTGGTGAAGCCGGCGTCGGCGAGGGGGGCGCGCACGCCGGCCTCCCGTGCGGCGCGGTGCCCGGGCCGGAAGTCGCCCAGGTCGTCCACGATGAGGCCGTAGGCCACGTGCGCCAGTCCCTCCTCCGCGGCCAGGGGCAGGAGGTGGCGGAACAGCTCCGCCTTGCAGTGGTAGCAGCGCAGGGCGTCGTTGCGGGCGTAGAGGGGGTCTTGGACCTCGCCCGTGGCCACGAAGCGGTGGCGCAGCGCGAAGCGCGCCGCCACCTCGGCCGCCATGGCCCGCTCCCCGGCGGCGAGCGACGCGGAGTCCGCGGTCACGGCCAGCGCGCGCGCGCCCAGCACGACGTGCGCCCGCACCGCGAGGTACGTGCTGTCCACGCCCCCGCTCATGGCCACCACCACCGAGCCCAGGTCGCGGAGGGCGGCGTCCAGCGCCCGCTCGCGCTCCTCCGCCGTCCCTACTGCCATTCGTCGTCCTCGTCCGGGGCCAGCTCCAGCTCCAGCGGCGACAGGCCCACCACCTCGAGGTCGGTGCCGCACTCCGGACAGCTGATGACCTCGCCCTTGTCGACGTCGAACTCGTCGATCTCGATCTCCGCCTCGCAGTCCGGGCACACGGCCATCGACGTTCGGCCTCCGGGCCGATGATACCAACCCGCCGGGGCGGGGGCGGCTCTCCGCGGCGGCTCGCGCCGCGCCCTCAGGGCGCCGCCTTCTCGCGCGCGGCGGCGTCGAAGACGATCCGCCCTCCCACCACGGTCAGCCGCACGGTCGCGCGGGCGACATCGCGCGGCGCCACCGCGGTGGGGTCGAGAGAGAGGACGGTGAAGTCGGCCCGCCGGCCCACGGTGACCGCACCCAGCTCGTCCTCCTGGAAGGAGGCGAACGCGGCGTCGCGCGAGAACATGCGCAGCGCCTCCAGCGCGCTCACGCGCTCGGAGGCGTGCCAGCCGCCCTCCGGCCACCCCCTGGCGTCCTGCCGCGTGACGGCGGCGTAGAGGCCGGGCACCACCGCCACCGCCTCCACGGGCGCGTCGCTGCCCGCGGGCAGGGGCACGCCCTGGTCCAGGAACGTGCGCCACAGGTAGGCGCCGCGGGCCCGCTCCGGCCCCACCCGGTCCGTGGCCCAGTACATGTCGCTCGTGCAGTGCGTGGGCTGCACGGACGGCACGACGCCGAGGGCCTTGAAGCGCGGCACGTCGGCCGGGGCCACCACCTGGGCGTGCTCCACGCGGAAGCGGTGGCGGCCCCCGCCCGCGGCGCCGAAGGCGCGGGCGTAGGCGTCGAGCACGAAGCGGTTGGCGCCGTCGCCGATGGCGTGGGTGTTGACCTGGAAGCCGCGGGCCAGGGCCTGGCCCAGCAGCCGGTCGAACTCGGCGGGGTCCACGGTCAGCAGCCCGCGCGATCCCGGCTCATCGCTGTAGGGCTCGAGGAGGAGCGCGCCGCGCGACCCCAGGGCCCCGTCCGCCACCACCTTGATGGAGCGGACGGTCAGCATCCCGTCGCCCAGCCCGATCTCGGGCTTCAGCCCGGGGTGCTCCAGGAACGGTCTCGGTCCGCGGAGCATGGCGTAGACGCGCACGGGCAGCGCGCCCTCGGCCAGGAGCTCCTTGTAGAGGGCCACCGCATCCAGGTCCACCCCCGCGTCGTGCACCGAGGTGAGGCCGGCCTCGGCGGCGGCGCGGAGCCCGCCCGCCAGCCGGCGCTTGCGCGCCTCGCGGGAAGGGGCGGGGATGGAGGACGCCACCAGGCGCTGCGCGGCGTCGATCAGCACACCCGTCGGCTTTCCCGCCTCGTCGCGCAGGATGCGCCCACCGGATGGGTCCGCCGTCTGCGCGGTCAGGCCGGCCAGGGCCAGCGCGCGCCCGTTGGCCCAGCCCGCGTGGCCGTCCACGCGCACGAGGTACACGGGCCGGTCGCCCGCCACCCGGTCCAGGTCGGCCGCGGCGGGGAACCGCTTCTCGGGCCAGTCGTTCTGGTCCCATCCCCTCCCGAGCAGCCACTCCCCCGCCGGGAGCTCGCGGTGCCGTCGCGCCACCCGGTCGAGAGCCTCCTGGAGGGAGGCGGCGCCCACCAGGTCCAGGCTCTCCCGCGCCGTCCCGATGCCCTCGACGTGGAGGTGGGCGTCGGCCAGGCCGGGGACGAGGGTGGCCCCGGCCAGGTCCACCCGCCGCGTCTGCGGCGAGGCCAGGCCCAGCACCTCCGCGTCGCTGCCCACGGCCACGATGCGCCCGCCGCGCACGGCCACCGCGGAGGCCCGCGGCCGCGCGTCGTCGAGGGTGATGACGGTGCCGCCCGTGAAAACGGCGTCC
This sequence comes from Vicinamibacteria bacterium, assembly GCA_036556965.1. Classification (GTDB taxonomy): domain Bacteria; phylum Acidobacteriota; class Vicinamibacteria; order Fen-336; family Fen-336; genus DATBIO01. Next base: position 4,054 of record DATBIO010000247.1, on the reverse strand, counting down.
GCCGGTGCGGCGGGGGTCGCGAGAAGGACGACGCAGGCGAGTCCCAGGGTCATGTGGTCATCTCCCCCAGTCGGCGGAATGCGCGTCGTGTCCGCGCCCGCCGGACAGCGTTCCCAGCGTCCGCCCGCGCGCGTCGAGAAGGCGCACCTCGCTGCGCTGGCGCAGGGCCACCGTGGGCTCGAAGGCAAGGGTGGCGGCCAGGTAGTGCCCGTCCGGCGAGGGCGCGACCGCCTGGTAGACGGCCGGCCCCTGGGCCAGCGTCTCGCGGTTGTTCCCGTCCGCGTCCATGGCGTCGAGCCCGCACTGCTTCCCCTGCTGCCACAGCGCGAGCAGGCGGCCGGAGGGCAGGAAGCGCGCGGCGCGGATGGAGCGGAAGCCGCCGGTGAGGCGCGTGCTCTGGCCGCTGGCCAGGTCCAGGCGGAAGACGTTGGCGTCGCGCAGGTAGACGAGCGTCTTGCCGTCGGGGGCGAAGGCGGGCGCGACCTCCTCCAGGCCGGAGACCTTCAAGATCGGCTCGCGGCGCGCGGTCCCGGGCGCCGTCTCCAGGGTGAGCAGGTGCAGCTCCGCGCTGCGGCCCGAGGAGGGCTGGGCCACCACGGCCAGGGCCTTGCCGTCGGGCCGCCAGGCGGGGCGCAGGTCCTGCCACTCCACGCCGAAGGTCACGAAGCGCGGCGCGCCCAGGGGGACGGACACCAGGCCGATCTTCCCCGCCGCGCTGAAGGCCACCGTCCGCCCGTCGGGCGAGAGGCGGGGCCAGGCGGGCGCCTCGTCCAGGCGCATCACGGGCCGCTCCTCCCCGCCGGGCAGCGTCTTCACGTAGAGGGCCTCGCGGCCGTCGCGGTCGCTCACGAACACCACCTTGCCCGCGAGGTCGCTGGGCAGCGGCCCGCGGCGGCACGCGCCGGGCAGGAGCATGCCGAACAGGCCCAGGAAGACGGCGCGGCGCATGGGAAAGCCGCGCAGTATAGCCCCGCGCGGGTCAGCCGCGGGCCCCGGCCGCCCGCTCCAGCCGGCGCGCTGCTTCCGCCTCCCGCGCCGCCTCGCGCGGCATGCCGCGGCGGTTGTAGACGTCGGCCAGGACGTAATGGCCCAGGGGCGCGATCTGGGGGTCGGCCTTCACGCGCAGGCCCTCGCGCGCGGCGCTCTCCGCGCCGGCGAGGTCGCCCAGGTCGAGCAGGGCCTTGGCCAGGTACAGGTGGCCGGTGCCGAAGCCCGGGGTCACGGCCACGGACTGGCGGAAGCGCTCGGCCGCTTCCCGCACGCGGCCCCCGCGCAGGAGCAGCTTGGCCAGGTTGAAGCTGGCGCGGTAGGCCTTCGGGTTCTGCGCGAGCTCGGCTTCGTAGGCGGCGATGGCCTGGTCCACCGCTCCCTTCTCCTCGTAGACGAGGCCGAGGTTGAAGTGCGCCGTCTCCAGGTTGGGCCGCGCGGCCAGCGCCGCGCGCAGCTCCGTCTCCGCCTCGTCGTAGCGGCGCGCCTCGATGTGGACCTCGGCCAGCTTGAGGCGGAAGCGCGGCTCCTCCACCTTCAGGGCCAGCGCGTCGCGCAGGGTGGCCTGGGCGGCGTCGAAGCGCCTCTCGCGCATGTCGAGGTCCGCGAGCTGCCAGAGCACCTTGCCGTTGCGCGGGTCGAGGGCGCGCGCGCGCGCGAAGCCCACGCGCGCCTCGTCCAGGCGTCCCATGTCCTTGTAGGTCACGGCGAGCAGGAACACGCTCTCCTCGTGCTCGGGGTCGAGGGCGAGGGCCGCCCGGTAGGCCGCGATGGCCTCCTGCTCGCGCTTGTCCTTGCGCAGGAAGTTGCCGAGGAGCATGTGGGCCTCGAGGATGGACGGGTCGGCGGCGAGGGCCTCGCGCGCCTTGGCGATGGCCTCCGCGTACCGCCCGCGCGCGGAGGCCCCCCCCGCGTCCTTGAGCAGGTTGTAGAGGCCGATCTTGTCCTTGGGATCGCCGCGCGGCCGGTCCTCCAGGTGGCGCGCGCTGAATCCGCCCGCCACGTAGCCGAGCGCCTCCAGCCGTTCCTCGGTCTCCGCGTCGAGGGCCTGCGGCGCCTTGGCCGGCGCGCCGCTCGCGACCCGTCCGAGCAGCGCCTCCAGGGCCGCCTCCATGGCCTGCACGCGGCGGGTGTCCTGGGCCGCGAGGTCGGACTCCTCGCGCGGGTCGCGGACGAGGTCGTAGAGCTCCCGGCGGGGCGCCCGGATCAGCTTGAAGCGGCCGTCCTGGACGGAGACGAGCTCGCTCCAGCCGTAGTGATAGCGCGGGTACCAGCTCTCCGAGTAGGCGAGGAGCGGAGGGGCGCCGCCCCGTGCCACGGCGAGCAGGCTGGCGCCCTGCACGGCGGGAGGGGCGGGGGTGCCCAGGAGCTCGAGCAGGGTTGGCATCACGTCGACGATGCGGACCTGGTGGGCCACGGCGGCCGTGGGCACGCGGGGGCCGGCCACCACCAGGGGGATGCGCACGGCGGCGTCGTAGACGAAGAAGCCGTGGGTGACCTCGCGGTGCTCGCCCAGCATCTCGCCGTGGTCGGCCAGCACCGCCACCACCGTGCGGTCCAGGCGGCCCTGCGCGGCCAGCGCGTCGAGCAGGCGCCCCAGCTGGGCGTCGGTGGCGGCGATCTCCGCGTCGTAGGCTCCCGAGGGGGTGGCGGGGTAGAGCGCGGCGAACTCCGGAGCGGGGGCGTAGGGAGCGTGCGGGTCGTAGAGGTGCACCCAGGCGAAGAAGGGGCGCTCGCCGTCCTCGGCCAGCCAGCGCAGCGCCTCGTCCACCGTCTCCGTGCCCGGGCGCTGGATGGCGTCCATGCCGGGCGCGTTCTCGAACTTGGAGAGGTCGAAGTCGTCGAAGTAGCGGTCGAAGCCCTGGGCGATGCCCCAGCGCGCATCGAGGACGAAGGCGGAGACGAACCCGCCCGTGCGGTAGCCGCGCGCGCGCAGGACCTCGGCCAGCGTGGACTGCTCCTCGCCGAGGTAGAAGCCGCCGTTGTCCCGCACGCCGTGGAAGGGGGGGAAGGTCCCCGTGAACAGCGACGAGTGCGCGGGCAGGGTCAGGGGGGTGACGGTGGTGGCCTGCGCGAAGCGCAACCCCCGCGCGGCGAGGGCGTCGAGGTGCGGGGTGCGCGCGGGGGCGTAGCCGTAGGCGCCCACGCGGTCCGCGCGCAGGGTGTCCAGGGTGACGACGAGCAGGTCGGGCGGGCGCGCACCCCGCGCGTGGCGGCGGAAGGCGAGGGTCCCCAGCGCCGCCGCCGCGGCCACGGCCAGCGCCGCCACCAGGAACCTGCCCGCGCGCGAGAGGCGCATCCCGCGATTCTCCGGCGGGGCCCGCGTCGCCGGCAAGCGCCCCGCCCGGCGGGTCCCGGCGCCGGACCTTGCGGACGCCTCCCGCCGGGCTTATAAGACGGACGATCACCGATCCCACCGAAAGGAGCCCTCCATGCGCCACCGCATCCCGGTAGCCGGCGCGTTGTTCCTGCTCCTCGCCGCGCCCCTGCTGGCCCAGCGCACCACGGGCAGCATCGTGGGCACGGTGAGGGACGCCAGCGGCGGGGCGCTGCCCGGGGTCATGGTGAGCGTCACCGGGGCCACCATCGTGGGCACGCAGACCACGACCAGCAACGCGGACGGCTTCTACCGCTTCACCAACCTGCCGCCGGGCGCCTACGACGTGAGCTACGCGCTGGGCGGGTTCCGCACCGCCGCCCGCAAGGGCCTGCGCGTGAGCGTCGGCCTCACCGCCGAGGAGAACGCGGTCCTGGAGGTCAGCCAGCGCGAGGAGGAGGTGGAAGTGCTGGCGGAAGCGCCGGTGGTGGACACCCAGTCCAACGAGGTGGGAACGAACTACGGCCGGGACTGGGTGGAGAACGCCCCCCTGCGGCGCTCGAGCTTCCTGGACCTGGTGGCGGCGGCGCCCGGCTCCCAGCAGGTGGAGGACGGCAGCGGCCGCACCATGGTCTTCGGCTCCTCCTACGACGAGAACTCGTTCCAGCTCGACGGGGTGGACATCACCGAGAACTACTTCAACGAGTATTCGGCGGAGCCCAACACCGACGCCATCGAGGAGGTGGAGGT
>DATBIO010000246.1:0-15243 GCA_036556965.1 Vicinamibacteria bacterium | reverse complement strand
GCGGGGCGGCCGCCCTCGCCCACCGCCGGCTCTCCATCATCGAGCCCAGCGCGCTGAGCAACCAGCCGCTCTGCGACCACGAGCAGCGGCTCTGGATCACCTTCAACGGCGAGATCTACAACTACCGCGAGCTGCGGGCGGAGCTGCGGGCGGAGGGCGCCCGCTTCCGCACCGAGAGCGACACCGAGGTGCTGCTGGAGGCCTATCGACGGTGGGACGTCGGCCTCCTGCCGAGGCTCAACGGCATGTTCGCCTTCGGGCTGTGGGACGAGGGCCGCCAGCGCCTGCTGCTCGCCCGTGACCGCCTGGGCGAGAAGCCGCTCTTCTACCAGCCGCTGGCGGACGGGGTGGCCTTCGCCTCCGAGCTGCCGGCGCTGGCCGCGCATCCGGGCGTGGAGCGGCGCCTCAGCCCGCGCGCGCTCAGCCAGTACCTCTCCTTCAACTACGTGCTGGGCGACGCGTGCGTCCTGGAGGGCGTCCGCAAGCTCCCCCCCGCCCACTACGCGCTGGTGGAGCGGGACCGGCCCATCGCCCCCGCGCGCTACTGGGAGGTGGCGCCGCGCTTCCTGGACAAGGCCCGCTACCGCTCGCTGGACGAGGCGGCGGAGGCCCTGGCTGCCCTTCTCGAGGACGCCGTCCGCCTCCGCCTGGTCAGCGACGTGCCCCTGGGGGCCTTCCTCTCCGGCGGCCTCGACTCCTCCTCCGTGGTGGCGGCCATGTGCCGCCTGCGCGACCGCGCGGGCAACCGCACCTTCTCCTCGGGCTTCGCGGAGGACAGCTACAGCGAGCTGCCGTGGGCGCGCGCGGTGGCCGCGGCCCTGGGGGTGGACCACCGCGACGAGGTCGTGCGCGGGGACATGGCCGAGCTGCTGCCGCGCATCGTGAGACACGGGGGAGAGCCCTTCGCCGACACGTCCGCCATCCCCATGTACTTCCTCGCCCGCTTCGCCCGGCAGCACGTGACGGTGTGCCTCTCCGGGGACGGCGCGGACGAGATCCTGGCCGGATACCCGACGCACGCCGCGGACCGCCTCCACCGGGCCCTGCGCGTCGTTCCCCGCCCGCTGCGCGCGCTCCTGGCGCGGGCGGCGGACGCCCTGCCCGTGACCCACCGCAAGGTCAGCCTGGACTACAAGGCCCGGCAGTTCCTGCGCGGGGCCGCCCTGCCCTTCGCGCGCGCGCACGCCTTCTGGCGCACGATCTTCACGGAGGAGGAGAAGCACGCCCTCGTGCGCCCGGAGCGCCGGGCCGAGGTCATGGCGGAGGATCCCGCCGCCCGCTTCCTCCCGCACTTCGAGACGGTGGCGGGGGCCCACTACCTCGACCAGGCGGCCTACGTGGACCTCCAGACCTGGCTGCCCGACGACATCCTGGTCAAGGTGGACCGCGCCACCATGGCCCACGGCCTGGAGGCCCGCCCGCCCTTCCTCGACCACCGGCTGGTGGAGTTCGCGGCCTCGCTGCCCGTGGCCTGCAAGATGCGCGGCCTGCGCGGCAAGCGGGTCCTCCGGCGCGCGCAGCGGGGCCGCCTCCCCGCCGGTGTCCTGCGGCGGCGCAAGCAGGGCTTCAACGCGCCGGTCTCCGCGTGGCTGCTGGGCCCGCTGCGGCCCCTGGCCGAGGAGGCGCTGCGCGCGCCCGCGCTGCGGGAGTGGATCGATCCCGCGGCCGTGGACCGCCTCTGGCGCGCGCACGAGGGCTTCGCCGCCGACAACGGGCTGAAGCTCTACGGCCTCACCTGCCTGGGCCTGTGGCTCGCGGACCGGCCGTGAGGCGGCAGGCCGCCTCCGCGGAGTGGCGCGAGCAGTGGACGCTGTTCGCGGACGGCGAGCGCTTCCTCTTCGACGAGTGGATCGCCCCCGCCACCCTGGAGGACTTCCGCGGGAAGCACGTCCTGGAAGCGGGCTGCGGCGGCGGCCAGCACACGGCGCTCCTGGCCTCGGTGGCGGCCTCGGTGACGGCGGTGGACCTGGCCACCACGGAGATCGCGCGCGCGCGCAACCAGGGCGCGGTCAACGTCTCTTTCGTCGAGGACGACGCCGGGACCATGGACCTGGGGCGGGTGTTCGAGGCCGTGGTCTGCGTCGGGGTCATCCACCACACCGACGACCCCGACCGCACCTTCGAGAACCTGTACCGCCACACCGCTCCCGGCGGCCTCCTCGTGGTCTGGACCTACAGCGCGGAGGGCAACGCGCTGGTGCGGCGCGTGGTGGAGCCCGCGCGCCGGCTCTTCCTGCGCCGGCTGCCCCGGCGCGCCGTGGCCCTCCTCGCCCGCGCCCTCACCGCCTTTCTCTACCCGATCGTCCACGGGCCGTACCGGCTGCGCGGCCTGCGCTTCCTCCCGTACTACGATTACTTCGCCAACTTCCGGCGCCTGTCCTTCGACCGCAACGTGCTCAACGTGTTCGACAAGCTCAACGCGCCCCAGACCCACTTCACCAGCGAGGCGACCTGCCGCCGCTGGATGGCGGAACCGCGCTTCGAACGGGGCTCGGTGAGCGTCCGGGCCTACGCCGGCGTGAGCTGGAGCCTGGTCGGCCGCAAGCGGACGGCATGACCGCGGCCGCGGGCAGCGCCGGTTTCACCACCTTCTCCTCGGCCATGGGCGGCGCCACCGGCTACCACCGATGGCTCATGTCCGCCTTCGCCCCGCACGTGGGCCGCTGCGTGCTCGAGGTGGGCTTCGGACACGAGGGACTGCGCGGGCTGCTCCCCGCGGGGACGCGCTACGTGGGGCTCGACGTGGACCCGGCGGTGGTGGAGGCGGCCCGCCGCCGCGCGCCCGGGGATGCCTTCGTGTGCGGGGACGTGGGCGACCCCGGACTGGGGGAGCGCCTGGCCGGACTGGACGTGGACACCGTGCTCTGCGTCAACGTGCTCGAGCACGTGGCCGACGACGCGGCCGCCGCGCGGGGGCTGCTGCGCCTCCTGCCCGCGGGCGGCCGCCTGATCGTCTTCGTACCGGCCTTCCGCGCCCTCTACAACGACCTCGACCGCCTGGCCGGCCACCTCCGGCGCTACCGCCGCGCGGAGGTGCGGGCCCTCGTGCCTCCGGAGGGCCGGGTGCTGGCCCTCGAGTACTTCAACCCCGTGGGCGGCGTGGGCTGGTGGCTGAACCGCTTCCTCCGCCACCACTCCCTGGAGCGGGCGTCCGTCACGGGCCAGGTGCGCTTCTTCGACCGCTGGGTGCTGCCCGCGTCCCGCCTGCTCAACCCGCTCACGCGCTCCTTCTTCGGCCAGTCCGTGCTCTGCGTGGCGGAGCACGCATGATCACGGTCGTCATCCCCGCCTACAACGAGGAGGAGGGAGTGGCCGCCACCGTGGAGGGCCTGGGCCGCGTGCTCTCCGAGGCGGGCATCGCCGCGGAGGTGGTGGTGGTGGACGATGGGTCCACCGACGCCACCGGCGCGCGGGCGGCGGCGGCGGGGGCCCGCGTGGTGCGCCACCCCCACAACGTGGGCTACGGGCGGGCCCTCAAGGACGGCATCCTGGCCGCGCAGCACGACACCGTGGTCATCGCGGACGCCGACGGCACCTATCCCCCCGCGCACGTGCCCGCCCTGCTCGCGGAGTACGGCAAGGGCTTCGACATGGTGGTGGGAGCACGCAGCGGCGGCCACTATCGCGAATCGGCGTTGAAGGCGCCCTTGCGCTGGGCGCTCAAGGTCCTGGTCGAGTTCACGGCGGGCCGGCGCGTCCCCGACGTCAACTCCGGGCTGCGCGTCTTCAGCCGCGCCACCGTCACCCCGTCCTTCCGCCACCTCTCCGACAGCTTCAGCTTCACCACGTCGCTCACCCTGGCCTACATGATGACGGGCAAGTTCGTGTCCTACCTGCCCATCGGTTACGGCCCCCGGGTCGGCCGGAGCAAGGTGCACCTGCTGCGGGACTCGCTGCGCACGCTGCAGTACATCGTGCAGGCCATCGCCTACTACAACCCCGTCAAGCTCTTCCTGCTCCTGAGCCTGGGGGCGGTCGCGCTGGCCCTGGCCTTCCTGGCCTCGGGGCTCCTCGCGGGGAGTCCGGCCGCCCTGGTCGTCGGCGGCGTGGGCCTGTTCACCGCGCTGCTGCTCTTCGCCCTGGGCCTGGTCGCGGACCTCCTGCGGCAGATCCTGGGCAAGTGACGTCTCCGCGGGCGCTGTGGACGGCCTTCGCCGCCCTGGCCCTCTTCAAGGTCTGGCTGGCGGCCGCCGTCCCCTTCGCCGCCGTCAGCGCCCAGCACGACGACCTCCTCTTCCACGACCTGGCCGCCGCCGCCGCGGCCGGCGACTGGCTCGGGCCCTATGGCGTCCGCACCCTGGTCAAGGGTCCCGGCTATCCGCTGTTCATCGCCACCGCCTACTCGTTCTCCCTCTCCCTGCGCGTGGCCCAGGAGCTCCTCTACGTGGCGTTCTGCGCGGTGGCGCTGATGGCCGTGGGGCCCCTGGGCCTGCGGGCGGGCGTCCGCCTGGCCCTCGGCGCGCTCCTCCTCTTCAACCCCATGACGCACGCCGGCGGCATCGCCGGCCGCCTCGTCCGCGAGGGCATCTACCCGGCGCTGGCCGGTCTGGTCCTGGCCTGCGCCATCGGCGTCCACCTGCGGCGGAAGGGGTCGCTCGGCACGCTGGGCGGCTGGTCCGCCGCCCTCGGCGCCGCCCTCGGCTCCGCCTGGGTGACGCGGGAGGAAGGCGTGTGGCTCCTGCCCGCGGTGGGCGCGCTGGCCCTGGGCGCGGCGCTCGGGGCGCGCGGACGCTCCCGGCCGGTGGCGCGCGCCGCCGCCATCGTGCTCCCCGCGCTGGCGGTGTGGGCCCTCGTGGTGGGCGGCGTGCGCGTGGTCAACGGCCGCGTGTACGGCTGGCCGGTGGTGGTCGAGCTGCAGGCGCCCGAGTTCCGGGCCGGCTACGGCGCCCTGGCGCGGGTGGGACCCGAGCCGCCGGTCTACGTGCCGGTCACGGCCGAGGCCTGGCGGCAGGCCGGCCGCGTGAGCCCGGCCGCCGCTTCCCTGGTGCCGCACCTGGAGGACGCCCTCGACGTGTACGAGAAGACCACCTGCCGCTGGCTCCCCGAGGCCTGCGGGCACGTGGGCGGCGGCTGGTTCGTGTGGATGCTGCGCGACGCCGCCGACAAGGCCGGCCACCACGGGACCGCCGCCGAGGCGCGCGCCTTCTACCGCCGCCTCGCGGAGGAGGTCAACGCCGCGTGCGCCGCCCGCCGCCTCGGGTGCCGGCCTCGCCGCGACAGCCTGGCCCCCGCGTGGCGCTGGGGGCAGGTGCCCGCCATGGCGCGCGCGTGCGGCCGCGGCCTTTTCCGGGTGGCCACCTTCGGCGGATGGCGCGAGGAGGCGATGGCGAGCCGCGCGCGGGGGCTGCGCAAGCGGTACCAGCGCCTGACCCTCAGCCGCGCCGCGGCCGAGGAGGGCGCCCCCGCGCAGCCCATGGCCCTGCTCGCCCTGCGTGACCGCCTCCGCACCGCCAGCGCCGCGCTGTACGCGGTACTCGGGCCCGTCCTGCTGGCTGCGGGCCTGCTGGCGCTGGGCCTGCGCGCCGCGCGGCGCCGCGCCGACGACGGCGCGCTGGCCCTGGCCGCGCTCGCCCTGGCCGTTGTCACGCGCCTGGCGCTGCTGGCCCTCGTCGACGCGACGTCCTTCAGGACCATGAGCTCGATCTACCTGAGCCCGCTGGAGCCGCTGCTGCTGCTTCTGGGCGGGCTGGGGGCAGCGCTGCTCGCTCCTTCGCGGACGATGGCCGGTCCGCCGCGCGCGGAGGGGGCGCCTTCGCCCGCGGGCTAGGGGACCCTGGGAAACGTGGCCTCAGGCCACGCGGTTGCGCCCCTGGTCCTTGGCGCGATAGAGCGCCGCGTCCGCGGCGGCGAGCAGGTCGGCGGGGGCTTTCACCTCGGGCGAGGGGAACGTGGCCACGCCGATGCTCACCGTCACCCGCACCTCGGCCTCGTCCACGCGCACCACCGCCTCCTCCACGCCCTTGCGCAGCCGCTCCGCGGTGCGCAGCGCCTGCTCGCGCGGCGTGTGGGGCAGGATGAGCACGAACTCCTCTCCCCCGTAGCGGCCGAGCACGTCCACCCCCCGCGTCCCCGCCTGCAGCGTGCGCGCGACCTCTCGCAGGACGGCGTCGCCGGCCAGGTGCCCGTGGGCGTCGTTGACGTCCTTGAAGAGGTCGATGTCCACCATGAGCAGGCTGAGGGGCTGCGGGTAGCGGTCGCAGCGCTCGCCCTCGCGGCGGAGCGCCTCCATGGCGTAACGGTGGTTCCAGAGGCCGGTGAGGCTGTCCCGTACCGACAAGTTGCGCACGCGCTCGAAGAGCCGGCTGTTGGCCAGCACCATGTGCGCCTGGTCGGCCACCTGCTGAAGGAACCCCGCGTTCTCCGCGGACACGCGCGACACCGAGCGGCCGGCCAGGAAGAGCACGGCGGCCAGGCGCTGCCCGCTCACCACCGGCACCGCCGAGAAGTCGGAGAGGGCCGGCTCCACCACCGCGCCCTCGGGCGGGGGGAACACGCGGAACTCTGCCTCCAGAGGGGCCGCGGAGCCGCGCTCCCGCGCGAGGGCCTCGAGCAGCCAGGCCCGGGCGCGCTCCAGGCTCTCCGGAGCCACGCGGCGCGTCTGGGTCAGCACCACCTCCACCGCCCCGTCCTCGAGGAAGGCCATCCCTCCGAGGGCGAAGTCCACCACGCGCGCCCCCAGGGCGAAGACGGAGGCGAAGGCCTCGTCGAAGTGCACCAGGTTGCGCGTCACCCGCCCGATCTCGCTGAGCACGGTGGCCTCGAAGAGCTTGCGGTCGAGCAGCGTATTGACGCGGCTGAGGATGTCGACGGAGGTGTGGCCCTGCCGGGGCGGGGCGGGGGTGGGAGCGCTGCCGCGCTCGGCCAGGATGCGGCGCGCCAGCTCCACCACGCGGCCGGCCTCCGCGTCCTTGGTGACGTAGTAGTCGGCGCCCGTCTCCTGGCCCCAGTAGCGGTCGCCCGCCTGGTCGCGGCTGGTCAGGATGATCACGGGGAGGTGGCGGGTCAGGGGCTCGCTCTTGAGCAGGCGGCAGGCCTGGTAGCCGTTCATGCGCGGCATCATGACGTCGAGGACGACGAGGGCCACGTCCTCGGCCAGCGCCTTCTCCAGGGCCTCCAGCCCGTCGCGCGCGGTCAGCACGGCCAGGCCGGCCGCCGTCAGCTCCTTCTCCAGCATCCGCAGGATCAGGGGCGAGTCGTCGGCCAGGAGAACGCGGGGCGCGCTCACGTCACCTCCGGCATGCGGGCGTTTGTAACCAGGCGGGACGGTATCCTAACATGGGCTCTCGGGCGGCCCTCGAACATTTCTGCCGCGGCCATCGTCACTTCTTGAACGGCTCGGCCGGCCCGAGGGCCGCCGGCCGGCCGCGGCGCCGCCCGCTCCCACAAGGAAGGACATGGCCATTTCCAAGAGGACGCGCGTCATCCTGATCGTGGCGGCGGCGCTGGTGCTGGCCGCCGTGCTCGGAGTCAACCTCACCCGCGAGCGGCGCAACCGCGTGGCCGTGCAGACGGAGAAGGCGGGCCGCGCGGACATCGTCTCCGTGGTGACGGCCTCCGGCGAGATCAAGCCACAGCGCTACGTCAACGTGAGCGCCAACGTGTCGGGCCGCATCACCCACCTCGGGGTGAAGGAGGGAGACCGCGTGCGCACGGGCCAGGTGCTGGCCCGCATCGACTCCTCTCGCTTCGAGGCGGGGGAGCGGCAGTCCGAGGCCGCCCTGGAGGCGGCGCGCGCCGACCTGACCCGCGCCCAGGCCGACCTCGAGCAGAGCCGCCTGGACCTCGCGCGCTCGGAGAGCATGCACGCCGAGCGCCTCATCTCCGACCAGGCCATAGACCAGGTGCGCGCGGAAGTGAAGATGAAGCTGGCCGTGGTGGAGTCGCAGCGCAAGCGCATCGCCCAGCAGGCGGCCATGCTCGAGACCAACCGCGACGACCTCATCAAGACCACCGTGCCCGCCCCCATGGACGGCGTGGTCACCAGCCTGCAGAAGGAAGAGGGCGAGGTGGTCATCGGCGCCCAGAGCTTCCAGCCCACCGTGATCATGACCATCGGCGACCTGTCCGTGATGGAGGTCGAGGTGCTGGTGGACGAGACCGACATCCGCAACGTGGCCGTGGGGCAGGAGGCCACCGTGCGCGTGGACGCCCTGGGCGACATCCAGGTGAAGGGCACGGTGAGGAAGATCGGCTCCTCGGCCATCCCCCGCGGCCAGGCCGCGGCCGCCGCGGGCAGCGCGGGGGGGAGCCAGGCCAAGGACTTCAAGGTCACCATCACCCTGCTCGACCCTCCCGCCTCGCTGCGCTCGGGGCTCAACGCCACCGCGGACGTGGTGACGGCGCGGCGGCCGGGCGTCCTGGCCGTGCCCATCCAGTCCGTGGTGGTGCGGCAGGTCAACAAGGAGGGGAAGGTGGTGGACCCCTCCACCGTGCAGGCGGCGGAGGACGAGCCCCAGCCCATCGTCAAGAAGAGCGCGGCCAGCCGCGACGAGGAGAAGGAGGGCGTGTTCGTGGTGGACAAGGGCAAGGCCGCCTTCCGGCCGGTCAAGACCGGCACCATGGGGGAGACGCAGATCGAGATCCTGGAGGGGCTGAAGGAAGGCGAAGAGGTGGTGACCGGCTCCTACAAGACGCTGCGCACGCTGAAGGACGAGGCGCGCGTGAAGCTGGAGAAGGAGAAGAAGGAGCGGCGGTGAGCGAAGAGGCGGCAGCGCCGGCCGCGTTCGCGAACGGCGCCCTCATCCACACCGTCGACCTCTGGCGCACCTACGTCATGGGGGCGGAGGAGATCCACGCCCTGCGCGGCGTGAGCTTCGACGTGCAGAAGGGCGAGTACGTCGCCATCATGGGCCCCTCGGGATCGGGGAAGAGCACGCTCATGAATGTCATCGGGTGCCTGGACAGCCCCACCCGCGGCACCTACGTCCTGCGCGGCAAGGTCGTCTCCGAGATGGCGGACGACGAGCTGGCCGCCATCCGCAACCGGGAGATCGGCTTCGTCTTCCAGACCTTCAACCTGCTGCCCCGCGCCACCGCCCTCCACAACGTCGAGCTGCCCCTCGTCTACGCGGGGGTGCCGCGCGAGGAGCGGCTGGGGCGCGCGCGGCAGGCCCTGGAGATGGTGGACCTGGCCGACCGCGTGACCCACCGGCCCAACGAGCTGTCGGGCGGGCAGCGCCAGCGCGTTGCCCTGGCCCGGGCCCTGGTCATGGGGCCGGCCATCCTCCTGGCCGACGAGCCCACCGGCAACCTCGACAGCGCCACCGGCGAGGAGATCATGCGCCTCTTCGCGCGGCTGCACGCGGAGGGCCACACCATCATCCTGGTCACGCACGAGCGCGACATCGCGGAGCACGCCTACCGCACCATCCACATCCGGGACGGGCGCATCGAGTCGGACGAGCGCCGGGCGGCGGGGGCCACGCCCGCCGCGCGCGAGGGCTGAGGGACCGGCATGCCCTTCGGGGAAGCCATCCGCATCGCCTTCGACTCGCTGCGGGCCAGCAAGCTGCGCGCGTTGCTCACCGTGCTCGGGATCCTCATCGGCGTCTCCTCCGTGATCGCGGTGGTGGCCATCACCGAGGGCCTCGACCGTTACATGGCGGAGAAGGTGCTCGAGCTGGGCTCCAAGAGCTTCAGCGTGCAGAAGATGCCCGAGGTCATCACCAGCCGTGAAGTGTTCCTGGAGATGAACAAGCGCAAGGACATCACCCTGGAGGACGTGGCGGCGGTGCGCGCGGCCTGCCACGCCTGCTCCGAGGTGGGGGCCATGCTGGCCACCTCCACCACCGCCCGCCACGGGCGCGTGCGCCAGCAGAACGTGCGCGTCATGGGCGTCACCGAGAACTACCCGCGCATCGGCACCGTGCGCGACCTCCTGGCGGGGCGGCAGCTCGTGCAGGAGGACGTGGACGCCGCGCGCCCGGTGGCCGTCATCGGCCCGGACCTCCTCGACGCCTTCTTCGGCCAGCGCGAGCCGGTGGGCCAGACCATCCTCCTGGAGACCTATCCCGTGAAGGTGGTGGGAGTGGCGGAGCGCAAGGGCAAGATCTTCGGGGAGAGCCAGGACAACTTCGTCTGGCTCCCCATCACCACCTGGCGCAAGCTCTACGGCAGCCGCCGCTCCGTCACCATCCAGGCGGAGGCCCGCACCATGGACTCCTTCGAGGAGGCCCAGGACCAGGCGCGCCTGGCCATGCGCATCCGCCGCCACCTGGGCTTCGCCAAGGAGGACGACTTCAACGTGGAGACGGGGGAGACGGTGATGGAGCTGTGGAACAGCCTCACCCGCGGCATCTACGTGGTGACCATCGTGGTCACCGCCATCAGCCTCATGGTGGGGGGGGTGGTGGTCATGAACATCATGCTCGTCACGGTGACGGAGCGCATCCGCGAGATCGGCGTGCGCAAGGCACTGGGCGCGCGCCGCCGCGACATCCTCCGCCAGTTCCTGGTGGAGTCGGTCATCCTCTCCGCCTGCGGGGGCGTGCTGGGCGTGCTGGGGGCCGCCGTGCTCTCGGGCGGGCTGGCCATGATCCTGGGCAGCATCATGTCCGTGGACTTCAACGCCCCCGTCCGGCTGTGGGCGGTGCTCCTCGCCCTCTTCGTCTCCAGCGCCGTGGGCCTGCTGGCCGGCATCTACCCGGCCAGCCGCGCGGCGCGCCTGGACCCCGTGGTCGCGCTGAGGAACGAATGACCACGGTGGCCCGGCGCATCACCGCCCGCTTCCCCCTCCTCTTCGCCCTGCGCGAGGCGGTGGGCATGGGCCTCTCCGCCATCCGCGCCTACAAGATGCGGGCCGCCCTCACCATCCTGGGCGTGGTCATGGGCATCATGACCGTCACCGGCATGTCCTCCATCGTGGCCGGGCTCAACAGCTCCATGGCCAAGCAGATCGAGGCCCTGGGCTCGGCCGTCATCCTCATCCGCCCCTTCCAGCCCGGCGAGAGCATCTCCGACGAGGAGTGGCGGCGGCGCAAGGGCCTGGCGGAGACGGAGGTGCGGGAGATCGCGGAGCTGCCCGCCGTGCGCGCCATCGCCCCCATGGAGCTGCTCCGGGTGGAGCTCATCAAGTACGGGAACCAGCGGGTGAAGGACTGCACGGTGCTGGGGACCACGGAGGCTTACGAGATCGTGCACGACGCCTTCGTGGAGAAGGGCCGCTTCCTCTCCGAGATCGACGTCCAGCGCTCGGCGCGGGTGGCCGTCATCGGCGCGGACGTGGTGGACGCCCTCTTCCCCTACGTGGACCCCCTGGAGAAGGAGATCACCCTGGACGGGCGCCGCTTCCGCGTGGTGGGGGTGATGGAGAAGAAGGGCAAGTTCCTCTGGCAGAGCCGGGACAACATCATCATGATCCCCCTGGGCTCCGTGCAGCGCCGGGACGGGCGCTTCAACTTCCTGGTGGCCGACCTGCGCCCGGTGACCCCCGCCGCCCTCGACACCGCGGTGGACCAGGTGGAGGAGCTGCTGCGCCGCAAGCGCAAGCTGCGCTTCACGGACAAGTCCAACTTCTCCGTCTTCACCCAGGACGCGCTCACCGACCTGTACCGCCAGTTCACGGGCGGCATCTACATGGTGATGATCGCCATCTCCTCCATCGGGCTGGTGGTGGGCGGGGTGGGGGTCATGAACATCATGCTGGTCTCCGTCACGGAGCGGACGCGCGAGATCGGCGTGCGCAAGGCGCTGGGGGCCAAGCGCCGGGACATCCTGGCCCAGTTCCTGACCGAGGCCGTGACCCTCACGGGGGTGGGCGGAATCCTCGGCATCCTGGTGGGGGGCGGCATCGCCTGGCTGGTGAACCGCTTCTCGCCCTTCCCCGCCGTGGTGCAGCCGGTGTGGGTGCTGGTGGCCTTCTTCACCGCGCTCTTCGTCGGCCTGTTCTTCGGCCTCTGGCCGGCGGCCAAGGCCGCGCGGCTGGACCCCATCGAGGCCCTGCGCTACGAATGAGCGACACCACCGCCGCCGCCCCGGACGCCCCCTCGCTGGCCGGGATCCTCGGCCAGCTCTTCACCGCCCCGCGCGAAGCCTTCGCCTCCCTCCTGCCGCGGCCGCGCTGGTGGATCGCGCTGGCCGGCGTCATGGCCCTCAACCTGGGCTTCACCGCCGTCTGGATGAGCAAGGTGGATCCCCGCGAGTTCATGACCGAGCAGATCGAGGCCTCCCCCCGCGCCGCCAACCTGGCGCCCGAGCAGAAGGCCCAGGTCATAGAGCAGCAGCTCTCCCTGTTCCCGGTCTTCGCCTGGATGGGCCCGGTGTTCGTGGCCATCCTCGTCTTCTTCGTGGCCGCCCTCTACCTCTTCCTCTTCCGCTTCGTGCGGGGCGGCGACGTCACCTTCGGCGGGTCGATGGGTGTCGTGGCCTGGTCCTTCCTGGCCGTGGGCCTGATCAGCGTGCCCCTGCTGCTCGGCACCATCGCCCTCAAGGACGAGTGGAATGCCGACCCGCGCACGGCGCTCCTGGCGGGCCCCGCCGCCTTCCTGGACAAGGCGGACACCCCGGCCTTCCTCTACTCGCTGCTGGAGAGCATCGACCTCTTCACCCTCTGGACGCTGTGGCTGATGGCGGTGGGCTACGCGGTGGCCCACCGCAAGCCCACGGGCTGGGCGGTGGCCACCGTCTTCGTGCCCTGGGCCGTCTACGTGCTGGGGAAGGCGGCGCTGGCCGGCGTGTTCTGACGGGCCCCGGTTGCCTGGCCGCGCGCCAGCGGCTATGATTCCCTTCTTCAGTGCGCCCCTAGCTCAGCTGGATAGAGCAACAGACTACGAATCTGTAGGTCGGGCGTTCGAATCGCCCGGGGCGCACCATTTTTCCTTTCGAGCAGCCGGCGGCCGGAGTTTGCAGCACGAGCGCCGCGAGATTATGGTGGCCCGCCGGTGAGCGGTTCACACGGCACGGGGGGCACGATACGCATGGGCATGCCGGGATCGCGGGCGCTCGTCGTCGTGGCCGTGCTGGCGGGGCCGGCGACCGCGGACGAGATGGTCATGGGCGAGCGCGCCAAGCGGTCCATCGACTGCGCCGGGCAGACCGTGACCATCACCGGCAGCCGCCACCAGCTGACGCTGCGGGGCAGGTGCACGCACGTCGTGCTGACCGGCGAGCGAAGCACGGTCCGCGTGGAGAGCCTGGGGCGGCTGACCGTGAGCGGGACCGGCCACCGCGTCGAGTGGGAGCAAGGGCTCGACGGGAAGGAGCCGGTCATCGAGAACCAGGGTCTCGACAGCGCGGTCGTGCGTGTCGCGGCATCCTCGTCCCCGCGCGCAGCCTCTTCGGCCCCGGCCGCGCGCGTGGAGGAGAGCGGGGCCGGCGCGGCCGCCACCGTGCCCGCGGGGGCAGGCGCTCCCGCGCCCCCTCCCGACACCCACCCGGGGTCCATCACCGTCCGCGAGAGCGATGGCGAGAAGCTCTACAACTGCGCCGGGGGGACGGCGACGGTGGAGGGCAGCGGGAACACGCTCACCCTCCGCAACTGCCCCAACCTGGTCGTGAACGGGGACAGGAACACCATCACCCTGCAGTTCGGCGCGCGCCTGATCCGCGTGGCAGGCGACCAGAACCGCATCACGTGGTCGGCGGGTGAGCACGGGAGCGCTCCCACCGTGGAGGACGTCGGGTCGGGCAACACCGTCAAGCGCGCGGGGCGCTAGCCGGGGCGCCGTCCGCCGTGCTCGCTGGCGGGCCGTCGCGGTCGTCGAGATGCCGGCAGCCTTGGTCCGTGAGCATCTGGAAGCCGACCCCCGCGCGCGCGGTCGAGAAGTGCGGCGATCCATCGGCGTCGATGGTCTGCCGCAGCACCGTGACGACCAGGGACGACGTCTCGCGCGTCCGCGTCTCCAGGCGGCGCCGCTGCGTCGCGCGCTGAGATGGGCGCGTCCGCACGGGCGCTCCTCGCCGCGCTGACGGCGCCGGCCCTTTGCGCAGGCTGTGCCACGGGGCTCAGGCCTCCGCCCGTGACGGTCGGCGTCGACCTCGACGGCGACGCGCGCATCGACCACATCCAGACGATCGAGCAGGGCCGGCTGAAGCGCGTGGCCCGGGCGCCCGTTCCCGGCTCGCGGCCGGCCCGTACCGTCGTGATCGCGATCGACGCCGTGCCCCACGCGGTCTTCGCGCGCCTGCAGCGGCAGGGGCTGTTCCGCGAGTTCTTTCCCGCGGCGCGCATGGTGGCGCCCTTTCCCTCGCTCACCAACGTCGGGTACGCGGCGATCCTGAAGACCGCGCCGGGCCTGGGGTACGAGGACAGGTACTACGACCCGGTCGCGAACCGCGTGGGCGGCGGCGTGAAAGACCGGCTCGGGAACCGCTACCGGCGGGTGGCCCCGTTCCACGAGCTCTTCGACTGGGAGCCCCCGCACCTGTGGGGAGTGACGATCTACTACTTCCCGATGACCGTCTCACGCGCCGAGCTGCACAGGATCGAAGAGATCCTCCACACCAGCGAGGACGAGGAGTTGGTGCTCTACTTCGGGGGGACCGACGCGCTCGGGCACGTCCGGGGCCGCAAGGGCCTGGAAGAGTGCCTGCGCCTGGTGGACCGGGTCGTGAGGGGCTTCCTCGCCGCGGGGGGCGCCGAGCGCCGCGTCGTCCTCTTCTCGGACCACGGGACGACGGCCGTTCCCAGCCGCCGCATGGATCTCGAGGCCGCCCTCGCCAAGGGCGGTTACCGCCTGAGGTCGCGGCTCGAGACCACGGGCGACGTCGTGGCGCCCGCCTACGGCCTGGTCGGCGCCATCACGCTCTACACCCGCTGCGGCGACGAGGCGGGTGTCGCTCGCGCGCTCGCCCGCGCGCCGGAGGTCGACTTCGCGGCTTGGCGCGAAGGCGACCGGGTGAGAGCGGTGTCCCGCGACGACGAAGCCGACCCCCTCGACCGTCCGCCGGACCGTTATCCCGATCTGCGGGCGCGGGTCGAGCGCGGCCTGCGGTCGTACGTCGCCCACCCGGCCAGCGTCGTCGTCAGCCTCGCGGACGGATGGCACTACGGCAGCGGGCTCTTCGACGCGCTCGCGCGCATGAGGGGCACGCACGGGAGCGCGACCGAGGGCGCCAGCGTGGGCTTCGTGGCCTCCAACGTCGACCGTCTGCCCGAGACGCTGGGCGCCGACGAGGTCTACCCGTACCTCGGCCTCTCCCGCACCCCCGAGCCGCCTCCTGCGTTCGTCGACCCTTGCGCGATCGAGGGACGCCGTCCCTGACCGGTCAGGCGCGGCCGGCGCGGGAACGTGCTCGTCCGCGTCG
>DATBIO010000245.1:0-24252 GCA_036556965.1 Vicinamibacteria bacterium | reverse complement strand
CTTCAGCGTCGTCGGTCTGCTATTGACCTACCTGCTCCAGCGCACGCAGGGGGTGCTGCCGCTCAATCCGCAGGGCTTCGCGGCCGTCTCAGAGGACTCGAGCTTCAACACGGCGGTCAGCTTCACGACCAACACCAACTGGCAGGGCTACGTGGGCGAGACCACCATGAGCTACCTGAGCCAGATGGCGGGCCTGGCCTGGCACAACTTCATCTCCGCCGCCGCCGGCATCGCCATCGCCGTCGCCCTGGCCCGCGGCCTCACGCGGCGCGGCCCGGGCGAGCGCACCGGCACCATCGGCAACTTCTGGGTGGACCTCACGCGGGGAACGGTGTACCTGCTCCTGCCCATCTGCGCCGTGTTCGCGCTGGTCTTCGTCTCCCAGGGCATGATCCAGAACCTCGCCCCCTACCACGAGGTGACGACGCTGGAGGGGGCCAGGCAGACCATCGCCATGGGGCCGGTGGCCTCCCAGGAAGCGATCAAGCAGCTCGGCACGAACGGGGGCGGGTTCTTCAACGCCAACGCGGCTCACCCCTTCGAGAACCCGAATCCCCTGACCAATTTCCTGTCGATGTTCCTCATCTTCACCATCGGCGCGGGCCTCACCTACACCTTCGGTCTCATGGCGCGGGACACGAGGCAGGGGTGGGCGCTCTTCGCCGCCATGAGCCTGATGTTCGTGGTGGGGGTGGGGACGGCCTACTGGGCGGAGAGCGCCGGCAACCCGGTCCTGCGCGGGCTGCCCGTGGCCCAGCCCGCCGGGAACATGGAAGGCAAGGAGGCGCGCTTCGGCGTGGCCAACTCCGCGCTGTACGCCACCGTGACCACGGACGCGTCCTGCGGGGCCGTCAACTCCATGCACGACAGCTTCACCCCCCTGGGAGGGCTGGTGCCGCTCTTCAACATGCAGCTGGGCGAGGTCATCTTCGGCGGCGTGGGCGCGGGGCTCTACGGCATGCTCATGATGGCCGTGCTCAGCGTCTTCATCGCGGGGCTGATGGTGGGACGCACTCCGGAGTACCTCGGCAAGAAGGTGGAGACGCGCGAGGTCAAGTACGCGATGCTCTACGCCCTCGTCTTCCCGCTCGTCATCCTCGCCCTGGCCGCCTGGTCGGCGGTGGCGCCCTACGGCGTGTCCTCCCTCAACAACGCCGGCCCGCACGGCCTGAGCGAGATGCTCTACGCGTTCACCAGCGCCACCGCCAACAACGGCTCCGCCTTCGCCGGCATCAACGCCAACACGCCCTGGTACAACACGGCGCTGGGCCTGGCCATGCTCGTGGGCCGCTTCTGGATGATCGTGCCCGCGCTGGCCCTGGCGGGGGCCATGGCCGGGAAGAAGGTGGTGCCGCCCAGCCCCGGCACCCTTCCCACCAACGGGCCCGTCTTCGTGGTCCTCCTGGTGGGCGTCGTCCTCATCGTGGGGGCCCTCACCTTCTTCCCCGTGCTCTCCCTGGGCCCCATCGTGGAGCACTTCCTGGCGCAGGCCGGCAAGGTCTACTGACATGGCGCACCCCAAGTCCGTCTCCGTCTTCCACGGGCCCCTCGTGCGGCAGGCGCTCCTGGACAGCCTCCGGAAGCTGTCGCCCCTGGTCATGGTCCGCAACCCCGTCATGTTCGTGGTCGAGGTCGGCAGCGTCCTCACCACCCTGCTGTGGCTGCGCGACCCGGACTGGTTCACCGGCCAGGTCTGCCTGTGGCTCTGGTTCACCGTGCTCTTCGCCAACGTCGCGGAGTCGCTGGCCGAGGGCCGGGGCAAGGCCCAGGCCGCGAGCCTGCGCGGGCTCCGGCAGGAGACCATCGCCCGCAAGGTGGTGGAGGGGCGGGAGCAGCAGGTCCCCGCCTCCGAGCTCCGGCGCGGGGACGTGGTGGTGGTGGAGGCCGGGCAGGTCATCCCCGGCGACGGCGAGGTCATCGAGGGCATCGCCTCCGTGGACGAGTCGGCCATCACCGGCGAGTCCGCGCCCGTGATCCGCGAGAGCGGCGGCGATCGTTCGGCCGTCACCGGCGGCACCAAGGTCCTCTCCGACCGCCTCCTGGTGCGCATCGGGGTCAACCCCGGCGACTCCTTCCTCGACCGCATGATCCGCCTGGTGGAGAGCGCCAAGCGGCAGAAGACGCCCAACGAGATCGCCCTGCACGTGCTGCTCTCGGGCATGACCGTGATCTTCCTGATCGCCTGCGTGAGCCTCGTGCCCTTCGCCCTCTACTCGGGGCTCACGCTGTCGGTCACCGTCGTGGTCGCGCTCCTCGTGTGCCTCATCCCCACCACCATCGGCGGCCTGATCTCCGCCATCGGGATCGCGGGCATGGACCGGCTGATCCGCCACAACGTGATCCCCATGAGCGGGCGCGCGGTGGAGGCGGCGGGCGACGTGGACACCATCCTCCTCGACAAGACGGGGACCATCACCCTGGGCAACCGCATGGCCAGCGAGTTCATCCCCGTGGCCGGGCTGAAGGCGGAGGAGCTGGCGGAGGCGGCGCAGCTCGCCTCCCTGGCCGACGAGACCCCGGAGGGGCGGTCGGTGGTGGTGCTGGCCAAGGAGCGCTACGGCCTGCGCGCGCGCGAGCTGCACTCGCGCGCCACCTTCGTGCCCTTCACGGCGCAGACCCGGATGAGCGGGGCGGACCTCGACGGCCGCTCCGTGCGCAAGGGGGCCGCCGACGCCATCGCCCGCTACGTGACGGCGCAGGGCGGCGTGGTGCCGCCGGAGGTCGAGCAGGTGGTGGCGCGCATCGCGCAGTCCGGGGGCACGCCCCTGGCGGTGGCGGAGGGCGCGCGCGTCCTCGGCGTCATCCAGCTCAAGGACACCGTGAAAGGTGGCCTGAAGGAGCGCTTCGACCGCTTCCGGGCCATGGGCCTGCGCACGGTCATGATCACGGGCGACAACCCGCTGACCGCCGCCGCCATCGCCGCGGAGGCAGGCGTGGACGACTTCCTGGCCGAGGCCACCCCGGAGGAGAAGCTGCGGCTCATCCGTGAGGAGCAGGGGAAGGGCAAGCTGGTGGCCATGACCGGGGACGGCACCAACGACGCCCCCGCCCTGGCCCAGGCCGACGTGGCCATCGCCATGAACACGGGGACGCAGGCGGCCAAGGAATCCGGCAACATGGTGGACCTCGACAGCAACCCCACCAAGCTGCTGGAGGTGGTGGAGACCGGAAAGCAGCTCCTGATGACGCGGGGGTGCCTGACCACCTTCTCCATCGCCAACGACGTGGCCAAGTACTTCGCCATCCTGCCCGCCATGTTCATGGCCGTGTTCCCGGAGATCGCGCCCCTCAACGTCATGCGCCTGGCCTCCCCGCAGAGCGCGATCCTGTCCGCGGTCATCTTCAACGCCCTCGTCATCGTGGCCCTGATACCGCTGGCCCTGCGGGGCGTGGCCTACCGTCCCATGGGCGCGGCCGCCCTCCTGCGCCGCTCGCTGCTCGTCTACGGCCTGGGAGGGGTGGTGGCGCCGTTCGCCGGCATCAAGCTCGTGGACCTGGTCCTCCAGGCCGCCGGGCTGGCGTAGGAGAAAACCATGTCCGAAGTCCTCGTCGCCCTGCGCATGACGGTGGCCACCCTCGTCCTGACCGGCCTTCTGTATCCCCTGGCCCTGACGGGAGCCGCCCAGGCCCTCTTCCCGCGCCGCGCCGACGGCAGCATGGTCACCGGGCCGGCCGGCCGCGTCGTGGGGTCAGAGCTGATCGGTCAGGCCTTCACCAACCCCGCGTATTTCCAGGGACGGCCGTCCGCCGCCGGCGCCGGCTACGACGCGGGGGCGTCGTCCGGCTCGAACCTGGGACCCTCCTCGCAGAAGCTGCGTGACCGCGCGACGGCCGACGTGGCCCGCCTCCGGGCCGAGAACCCACGGGCGCCCGGGCCCGTACCCGCCGAGCTGGTGACCGCCTCTGCCAGCGGCCTCGATCCCCACCTGGGCCCGGAGGCGGCGCTCTGGCAGGCGCCGCGCGTGGCCGCCGCGCGCGGACGCGCCGTGGAGGAGGTCCGCGCGGTGGTGGCGGAGCGCGTGGAGCCGCGGACCCTCGGCATCCTGGGCGAGCCGGTGGTCAACGTCCTGCTCCTGAACCTCGCGCTCGACCACCGCTTCGGGCCTCCCGCGGCGACGCCGGGCACTCCCGGGCCGTGAGCGAGGAGACCCGCCGTCTCCTCTTGACGCCGCCGGGCGTCGTGGCCTCGGTGTCCGGGGCGCCGGAGTCCTGGATCGGCTCCCCCGTGGACGCTCTCGAGGCCCCGCCCGCCGTGCGGCAGGCCGCGCACGACCTCGCGGGATCCGTGCGGCCGGGGCGCCTGCGCCACGCCTTCGTCGCCGGTCCCCAGGGCACCTCATACGAGATGGTGGCCGCCGCCGTGCTTCCCCTGCGCGCGGAGCCGCTGGACCTCGGGGACCTGCTGGCCAGCGCCCTGGTCACGCTCCAGGGGCAGGCCAAGGGCCAGGACGTCACCCTCACCCTCGCCGTGGAGCCGCACCTTCCCCGCGTGGTCGCAGACGCCGAGAAGCTGGCGTGGGTCGTGGTGACGCTGGTCGGCAACGCCCTGAGACACGTTCGCCCCGGCAGCCGCGTTCGCCCAGGGGGCACCATCCAGGTCTCCGCACGGCGCCTGGAGGGCGCGCCGCGCGTGGCCGTGTCCGTGGACGACGACGGTCCCGGCATCCCCGCCGAGCAGCTCCCCTGGCTCTTCACGCGCGCGCCCGGCGCCGCGCATGCCGTCGGGCTCGCCCTCTCCCTGGCCAGGGAAGTCCTGGAGGCGCACGGCGGGACCATCGAGATCGGCAGCCAGACCCGCGGGCCGGACCACGGGACATCGGTGAGGCTCACCCTGCCCGCGCTCTCCGGCGATTGAAGCGCGCAGGACGCGTCGTCGGCACCGTGGCGCACCGGCCACGCCGCGGCCCCGCCGTCCAGATGACGGCCGCGACGGTGGAGGACTATCCTCGCGCGTGATGGACGAGCGCCGCCCCGACCCGGACGCCCTGCTCGAGCGCGTGCGGGCGGAGGACAGACCCCGGACGCGCGGCCGCCTGAAGGTCTTCTTCGGCGCCTCCCCGGGCGTCGGCAAGACGTACGCCATGCTGGACGCGGCCCAGCGGGCGCGGGCGGCCGGCCGCGACGTGGTGGTGGGCTGGGTGGAGACGCACGGGCGCGCGGAGACGGCGCGCCTGCTGGAGGGCCTCGAGCGCCTCCCCCCCCGCTCCGTCGAGCACCGCGGAGTGGTGCTCCAGGAGATGGACCTCGACGCCGCCCTGGCGCGGCGCCCGGGCCTGCTCCTCGTGGACGAGCTCGCCCACACCAACGTCCCCGGCTCCCGGCACCTGAAGCGCTGGCAGGACGTCCAGGAGCTCCTCGACGCCGGCCTCGACGTCTGGACGACCCTGAACGTGCAGCACCTGGAGAGCCTCAACGACGTGGTGGCCCGCATCACCGAGGTGGCCCAGCGGGAGACGGTGCCCGATCACCTGCTGGAGGGCGCGGACGAGGTGGAGTTCGTCGACCTGCCCCCCGAGGAGCTGCTCCAGCGCCTGCGCGAGGGCAGGGTCTACGTGCCGGAGCAGGCGCAGCGGGCGGTGTCCAGCTTCTTCCGCAAGGGCAACCTCACCGCCCTGCGCGAGCTCGCGCTGCGACGGACGGCCGACCACGTGGACCAGAGCGTTCGGGACTACCGCAGGGCGCACGCCATCGAGGACACCTGGCCCGTGGCGGAGCGCATCCTGGTGTGCATCCGCCCCAACCCGGAGAGCGGCCGCCTGATCCGCGCCGCCCGCCGCCTGGCGGGCAGCCTGCGCGCGGAGTGGATCGTCGCCTCCGTGGAGAGCCCCTCCCAGCCCGCGCTGACCGCCGAGGAGCGGCAGGAGCTGGCCGCTGCCTTCAAGCTGGCGGAGGAGCTGGGGGCGGAGACCGCCGTCCTGAGCGGCGCCAGCGTGGGCGAGGCGCTGCTGGAGCACGCGCGCGAGCGCAACGTCAGCAAGATCGTGGTGGGCAAGCCCGCCCGCCAGGGCTGGCGCGCGCGCCTGCGCGGCTCGCCGGTGGAGGCCATCATCCGCGCCAGCGGCGAGATCGACGTCTACGCGATCTCCGGCGAGCCGGACGACCGGCTTCCCCGCCACGCGCCCGGGCGGAGGCAGCCGGTGCCCCCGCACGCCTACGGCTGGGCGGTGGGCGCGGTGCTCGTTTGCACCCTCGTGAGCTGGGCCATGTTCCCCCACTTCGACAAGAGCAACCTCATCATGGTCTACCTCCTCGGGGTGGCCGTGGTGGCCACGCGCTTCGGTCGCGGCCCCTCCGCGCTCGCCGCCTCGCTGAGCGTCGCCGCTTTCGACTTCTTCTTCGTCCCGCCCCACCTGACCTTCGCGGTGACGGACACCCAGTACGTCCTCACCTTCGCCGTCATGCTGCTGGTGGGCCTTCTCATCAGCACCCTGGCCGTGCGCGTGCGCGAGCAGGGCGAGGCGGCCCGCCAGCGCGAGCGGCGCACGCAGATCCTGTTCGCCACCAGCCGCGACCTGGCCTCGCTCCGCGTCCCCGAGGAGATCGCGCGGGCCGCCGTGCGCCACGTCTCCGAGGTGATGCAGGGTCCCGGCATCGTGTACCTCCCCGACGGAAAGGGCCGCCTCGCGCCCGCTTCCCCCGCGCCGGAGTTCCCGGACGACGCGCGCGAGCGCGCGGTGGCCGAGTGGTCCTTCCGCCACGGCCGCCCCGCGGGGCTGGGCACGGACACCCTCCCGGGCGCCTCCGGACTGTACCTGCCGCTGCCGGAGGCCCAGGGGCCGCTGGGCGTGCTGGGCGTGCGGCCCCACGAGAACCTGCGCCCGCTCTCCCCCGAGCACCTCGACCTCCTGGAGACCATGGCACGGCAGGTGGCGGCGCCGTTGGAGCGGTCCCGCCTGGCGGCGGAGACGGAGCGGGCGCGCCTGGAGGCGGAGCGCGAGCGCCTGCGGGGCACGCTGCTGGGCTCCGTCTCCCACGACCTGCGCACGCCCCTCTCCGCCATCACGGGCGCCGCCAGCAGCCTGCTCGAGCAGCCCTCGCTGCCCGCGGACGCGCGCCGCGACCTCACGGAGACCATCCACGAGGAAGCCGTGCGCCTGAACCGGCTGGTCACCAACCTCCTCGACATGTCGCGCCTGGAGGCGGGAGGGGTGCGCCTGGAGCGCGAGTGGCAGCCGCTGGAGGAGGTGGTGGGAGCCTCCATCGGCCTCCTGGAGAAGCTGCTGGACGGCCGCCGGATCGAGACGGCCCTGCCCGAGGACCTGCCCCTCGTCCCCTTCGACGCCGTGCTCCTGCAGCAGGTGCTGGTGAACCTCCTCGAGAACGCGATCAAGTACACGCCGCCCGCCACCACCATCCTCGTGGGGGCCCGCCTCGCGGATGGCGCCGTGGAGGTCGAGGTGGCCGACGACGGGCCCGGCCTCCCGCCGGGCACCGAGGACCGCGTCTTCGAGAAGTTCTACCG
Organism: Vicinamibacteria bacterium; assembly: GCA_036556965.1. Lineage (GTDB taxonomy): Bacteria > Acidobacteriota > Vicinamibacteria > Fen-336 > Fen-336 > DATBIO01. The sequence continues at coordinate 16,790 of DATBIO010000245.1, read as the reverse complement.
CGACACGCGGACGGGACGCGGGTTCGGCCTCGGCCTCGCCATCTGCCAGGCCATCGTGGGCGCGCACGGCGGGCGGATCTGGGCGGAGAAGCGCGCGCCGCGCGGCGTGTCCTTCCGGTTCACGCTGCCCCTGGGAGGCGCGCCACCGCCCCCCGCGGAGGGGGCCGATGAGCTCGACCACGCCTGAGCGCGGCCAGCCCCCGCTCGTGCTGGTGGTCGACGACGAGCCCCAGCTCCGCCGGTTCCTCCGCGCCACCCTGCCCGCGCACGGCTACCGCGTCACGGAGGCGGAGACGGCGGCGCAGGCCGTGGTGGAGGCCTCCACGCGCACTCCAGACGTGATCCTCCTCGACCTCGGGCTGCCCGACATGGACGGCGTCGAGGTCACGCGGCGGCTGCGCGAGTGGAGCGACACCCCGATCATCGTCCTCTCCGCCCGGGGCCAGGAGGCGGACAAGATCGAGGCCCTCGACGCCGGGGCCGACGACTACCTCACCAAGCCGTTCGCCATGGGCGAGCTGCTGGCCCGCATACGCGTGGCCCTGCGGCACGGCGCCCGGGGAGACAGCCCCGAGCCGGTGGTCGAGGTCGGCGACCTCAAGGTGGACCTGGGCGCCCGCCGGGTGTGGGTGGCGGCCACGGAAGCGCACCTGACGCGCACGGAGTACAACCTCCTGGCCCTGCTCGCCCGGCATGCGGGCAAGGTCCTCACGCACCGCCAGCTGCTCAAGGAGGTCTGGGGCCCGGGCTCCGTCGAGCACAGCCATTACCTCCGCGTCTACATGGCCCAGCTCCGGCACAAGCTGGAGAAGGACCCCGCCCGCCCGCAGTATCTGCGCACCGAGGTCGGCGTGGGCTACCGGCTCAGCGCCGACTGACCTCTGCTCCGCTTCCTCCCGACGCCGACGGAGCGCCGCCGCCCGCTTGACACCATTCACAGCCCTGCCTATCTTCGCGGGCAACCAGCGTCCAACCAGCCGTTCCGTTCCCCGGAACGTAGAGGTGTCGCCGCCTCCCGGCGCCTCGCTTCAAGGGAGATCTGTTCATGACTCTTGCGAAAACGAAGTGTCTGGGCCTCCTCCTGGCCGTGCTCGTCCCGCGCCTCCTTCACGCCGACGTCGTCAACGTGGACTGCGGCGCGGGCGGCACCGGCCTCCAGGCGGCCGTGAACGGGCTGTCGTCTCCGACGGGGCCACACACCATCAACGTGCTCGGCACCTGCGTGGAGAACGTCACCGTCAACGGCGTCTCCTTTCTGACCCTCCAGGGCAGCGGCGGGGCGACCCTCCGCAGCGCCGATCCTGCCTTCGGGGTCGTGCTCTTCGCGAACGCGTCCCCGTCGATGCAGGTGCGCGGGCTCAACCTCGACGGCGCCAGCCACGACTTCGCGATCGGCCTCTATGCCTTCGAGTCGGACGTCCGCTACCAGGGGGGGACGATCGAGAACTGCGGAGACACCGCCGTCTTCGCCGACGTCGACTCCGAGGTGGTGATCGGCGGCCCCAGCGCGGGCCAGGAAGTGGCCATCCGCAACAACGCCGCGGGACCGCTCGCGAACCGGGCCGTCCTGCGCATCCAGGGACGGACGACCGTCGAGGACAACGACTTCGACGCCCTGGTCTCCACGGACAGCACCCTGACCGTCTCGGGCCCCAGCGCCGCCGCCGGCAACGTGTTCCGCAACAACGGCTTCGGCATCGCGATCATCGCGGGGGGGACGGCCGGCTTCAGCGGCCTCGTCACCATCGAGGACAACGGCCCCTACGGGATCCTGGCCTCGCGCGTACCCCAGGTGAGCCTCGCGGGCCGGTCCGTCGGAGGAACGCCTCTCTTCACCACGATCCAGGGCCACACGCAGAACGGCGTCCTGGTGTCGTCGAGCACGTTCCTGTCCTCGGCCCCCGCGGGCATCTTCAACCTGGTCCGGAACAACGGCAGCGACCCCGTCACCACCGACGCCGGTGTCCTGGTGATCCGACCGGGAGCCCTCCTCGCCCGCTCCCTGGAGGTCTCGAACAACATCGGGCCCGGGGTGCTCCTCGACGCCGCCGCCTACGGGAACTTCGCCACCGCCCGCATCAGCGGCAACAGCGGCGACGGCATCCGCGTCCTCCACAACTCCACGGCCGAGTTCGGGGCCTTCGCCGTGACGGGGGAGACCATACCCGCCGACACCGCGGTCTCCGGCAACGGGGGCGAGGCCATCGCCTGTGACGACACCGCCGTCGTCTTCGGGGACCTCGACGCCCTTCCCAAGGTGAAGTGCAAGGTCAAGGACGGGAGGCCGAGAGGAGGGAGCGCCGCCGCCGCCCTCGCCGAGATCGAGTCCCGGCTGGGCGCGCGGATGGAGCGGCGGCCCCGGCCTCGGCCCTGACCGCCCCCCGGGGCCAGGGGAGGGCGGCGGCCCCTGCCGCCGCCTCTCCCTTCCCTCACCCCGACTGAGCCCTCATTCATTTTTCTCTTGCCTTCCCCCGCGCCCTTTCGCTAGGCTCCGCCCAAGCAAAGCAGACAGACAAGGGGTCGTGCCCTTCGGGGGTGCGGCACGCCTTTTCGTGACCCTTCACGCGGGGAGGCACGGATGGAAAAGTCGGGCCGGCGATCCTTCCTCAGGCAGGCGGCCGTAGGGGGGGCGGGGCTCCTCGCCCTCGGCCCCCGCGCTCTCCTCGCCCAGTGCCAGACCCCCATCAGCGGCGCGGGCTGGCCGTCCATCACGGGCTGGGAGCACCGCACCATCATGCACTTCCTCAACACGGTCATGCCCGGGGACAACGGGCAGGCGCTCTTCTCCGGCGACGGCTACCCCTTGCGCAGCGGCGGCGACATCACGGCCGGTGCCTACGAGGCCTGCGCCCTGGACGTGTTCTACGACCCCTACTTCGGGGTGGCCGGCTTCAGCTCGAACGCGCTGGCCGCCGCCCTCGACTGGTGCACCCGCCTCAAGGGCTACGCCCTGTACTTCTACCGCGCCAGCCAGAGCCAGCAGCTGCGGGTGGTGGACGACCTGAGCCGGATGGCCGTGGGCGGCGAGGACGTCGTGAACGCGGCCTCGCTGGCCCTTGCCGCCACCCTGGGGGCGGCCCGCAACCGCGCGGTCACCAACGTCATCGGCTGGGGCGGGCCCAACGGCGGCTACTACGACGGCGGCAAGCACCCGCTCTGGCGCTGGCAGCAGCCGCTGACCATGACCCACGACGGCAACCTGCCCTAGGCGCGAGGCCACGCCATGTATGACTGCATCGTCGTCGGATCCGGCTTCGGCGGCGCCGTCACCGCGGCCAAGCTGACGCGGGCCGGTCGCGGGGTCCTGGTCCTGGAGAAGGGCCATCGCTGGCGGCGCCCGCGGCCGGGCGACCCCTCCGAGAACCTGCACCTGGGCGCGGACCCTCGCGGCCCCAAGCTCGTGGACTTCCGCGGCTACCCCACCTCGCCCGGCGACCGCGACCGCTACGGCAACCCCAACTACGTGGTGCGCCAGTCCACGGACCTGCGCTACGTCCTCTTCGAGAACCCGCGCAACGGCACCCGCAGCGGCGGGCTCTTCGAGGACTACATCGGCGACCACATGATGGTCACCGTCGGCCGCGGCTACGGCGGGGGGTCCCTGGTCTACTCCCAGGTGAACCTGCGCGCGCCCTCCGAGACGTTCCAGGAGCCGGCCTGGCAGGGGCTGCCCTTCGACCGCGCCACCCTCGACCCCTACTACGACCGCGCCGAGCAGATGCTGCTCACCTTCCAGCAGGGCTGGGAGGACGTGCCGCGGCGCGGCGCCGTCATCGCGGACGCCATGGCCCGCGCGGGCGTCCGCTGCGAGCCGGCGCGTCTGGGCAACTTCCGCATCGCCACCGACGCCGACCGCGGGCGGCCGCCCGTGATGAACCCCTGGGGCCGGCCCGTGGAGCCGTGCAACGGGTGCGGCTTCTGCACCTTCGGCTGCATCTTCGACGCGCGCCAGAACCTGACCCTCAACTACCTGGCGGTGGCGGAGGACACGGGCCGCCTCTCCGTGCGCACGGACGCGGTGGCCTGGAACGTGGAGCCCGTGACCGGCGGCTACCGCGTGCACTGGTTCGACTACCGCACCGGGAGCTGGCACTGGGACGAGGGGCGCACGGTGGTGCTGGCCGCGGGCGCCATCAACTCGCCCGAGCTGCTCCTGCGCGCGCGCAACATGTACGGCTCGCTGCCGGGGGTCTCCGCGCAGGTCGGGCGGCACCTCTCCGGCAACGGCGACGCCGCCTTCGGCGTCCTCTTCCCGAACCTCCCCGCGGACTTCAAGGCCGAGGTCTTCAAGGGCCACGTCTTCTCCATCGTGTCGTACCACTGGTGGTACTCGAAGCGGTTCATCATCGAGGACACCGGCACCGCCCCCCTGGGCGTGGCCAAGTTCCCCGTGCGCCGGGAGGGCGGGGACGGGCGCTACTGGGGACCCCAGCTCAAGGCCTTGCTGCGCAGCCACTACGGCAAGAACGTGGTGGGCCTGGGCGGCATGGGCATCGACGCCGCCGACGGGCGCGTCACCATCAACGCCGACGGCAAGGCGCAGATCGAGTGGACGCGCGCCCTCGTGCCCGGCGACCGCACCTTCGACCTCATGGAAGGGATCCGCGCCGCCTGCCGCACCATCGCCCAGGCGGGGGGCGGAGAGCTCCTGCACGAGAAGGAGTGGTCGGACAACCGGCGCATGCTCGGCGTCCATCCCCTGGGCGGCTGCCGCATGGCCACCAGCAGCGCGGCGGGCGTCGTGGACGCGCGCGGGCAGGTCTTCGGCTACCCCGGCCTCTACGTGATCGACGGCTCCATCATGCCCGGGGCCATCGGCGTCAACCCGGCCCTCACCATCGCGGCCATGGCGGAGAAGCTGTCCGACGGCCTCCTCGGCACGCTGCGCGCACGGGTGGCGCGGCCCCTGGTGATGAGGGTCCCCGCCTTGCGGTGAGCGCGGCCGACAACGTCGCGCGCGCCCTCGGCCGGCGCGGACGTTACGAGGTCTGGTACCTCACCTTCAACCACCGCCCGAGCGGCGCCGGCTTCTGGATCCGCTACACCACGGAATGGCCCACGGCCGGAGAGCCCTACGGCCAGCTCTGGTTCGCGTGCTTCGACCGCGCGGATCCGGGGCGGACGGTGGCCTTCAACCGGCGCTTCCCCATGGCCGCCGTGGAGGGCCGGGCCGATCCCTTCGCGGTGGCCATCGCGGGGGCCGAGCTGGGCCACGACCGCGCTCGCGGCGCGCTGGAGGGGGCGGGCCATCGCGCGGCCTGGGACCTGGCCTGGACGCCGGCGCCGGAGACCTGGCGCCACCTGCCGGACATGGTCTATCGCTCCTCCCTCCCCGACACCCTGGTGCTGAGCCCCAACCCCGACGTGCGCCTCACGGGGTCGGTGGAGGTGGACGGCCGCACCCTGCGGCTGGAGGACGAGCCGGGCGGCCAGACGCACCTCTGGGGACGGAAGCACGCCCACGCCTGGGCCTGGGGACGCTGCAACGCCTTCGCCGAGACCGACGAGGCCTACCTGGAGACGCTGACCGTGCGCGTGCGCCGGCTGGGCGTCGTCCTCCCGGCCCTGACCTTCCTCTCCCTCAGGCTTCGCGGCGCCGAGCACCGCTTCACCGGACTCCTCGAGGGGCTCCGCGGCCGGGGCGAGGGCGAGGGGACGCGCTACGCCTTCCGCGCCGGCGGGGGCGCGGCCACCGTCAGCGGCTTCTTCTCGTGCCGGCGCGACGACATGGTGGAGGCCCGGTACCACGACCCGGACGGCGACGCGGCCTTCTGCGCGAACACCGAGGTGGGCGACCTGAGCGTGGTCGTGCGCACGAAGGCGGGCGAGGAGCACCTGACCGGGCGCGGCACCGCCCACTTCGAGGTGGGCGGGCGCGAGCCCTTCCCGGGCCCGCTGCGGCCCCACCTCACGGCGACGCCCTAGATCTTCAGGACGTCCACCAGCTCCTTGACCGCCGCCGCCGACTTGTGCAGGGCGGCCTGCTCCTGCTCCGTGAGCTCGATCTCCCAGATCTTCTCCACGCCGCGGGCCCCGAGCTGGGCGGGGACGCCGACGTAGAGGTCGCGGATGCCGAACTCCCCCTCCAGGTAGCAGCAGGAGGGCAGGACCTTGTGCTTGTCCTTCAGCACGGCGTCCACCATCTCCGCGGTGGACGAGGAGGGCGCGTAGTAGGCGGAGCCCGTCTTCAGCAGGGAGACGATCTCCGCGCCGCCGCTGGCGGTGCGCTTGACGATGGCCTCCACGCGGTCGGGCGGAAGCAGCTCGGTGATGGGGATCCCGGAAACGGTGGAGTACCGCGGGAGGGGCACCATGGTGTCGCCGTGCCCGCCCAGGACGAAGGCGTGGGTGTTCTCCACGGACACGCCCAGCTCCATGGCCATGAAGGTGCGCATGCGCGCGCTGTCCAGCACCCCGGCCATGCCGAACACGCGGTGCTTGGGGAGAGAGGAGACCTTGAAGGCCACCTGGCACATGGCGTCCAGGGGGTTGCTGACCACGATGAGGATGGCCTCGGGCGAGTGCTTGAGCGCGTTCTCCGTGCACTCCTTCACGATCTTGTAGTTGGTGTTGAGGAGGTCGTCGCGGCTCATGCCCGGCTTGCGCGCGATGCCGGCGGTGATGACCACCACCTCGGAGCCCGCGGTGTCGCGGTAGTCGTTGGTGCCCACCACGCGGCTGTCGGAGCCCTCCACGGGCGTGGCTTCCATGATGTCGAGGCCCTTGCCCTGGGGCATGCCCTCGATGATGTCGATGAGGACGACGTCGGCCAGCTCGCGGTCGGCGAGCCGCTGGGCCAGGGTGGCGCCGACGTTCCCCGCCCCGACGACGGTGACCTTCCTGTTCATGCCTGCTCCTCAGTGGTCCGCGTGGCGCGGAGCGCGGGATTGTACTACCGCGGCCGGCGCCACCGTCAGGCCGTGCACGCGCACGCCCTGCTCCGCGGCCAGGAAGGCCTGGGACCACACCGGCGAGGAGACGCGCACCATCAGCACCCCCGATGGGGGGGCCCCCGTGCGCAGGGTGAAGAGGCGCGGCGCGCGCGCGAGCACGAAGCGCGCGGAGCTGCCGCCCTCCACCCGGACCTCCACCTCCGGCTGCGCGAAGGGTGACGGCTCCGGCGAGCTCATCTCGAGGGTGACGTCGTAGGCGGGCGCCGGCGGGGGCCGGAGGCGCAGCCAGGCGCGGCGGAGGGACCAGCGGTAGTGCCCCTGCGGCTCCAGTAACCCGCGCACCGCCCCGTAGTCCGCTTCGCCCAGGGCCAACACGGCGCCCTGCGGGGCCGCCAGCTCGCGCCATGCCGTCTCCAGGGCCAGCCACGGATCCACCTGCTTCGAGAAGCGGTGGGCGCGGGCCAGGGCCGCCTCCGCCGCCGCGGACTCGCCGGCCTCGGACAGGATCCGGGGGAGGACCACGATGGGCGTCCAGTGGTCCGCCCGCACCTCGGCCGCGCGCCGGTAGGCGCGCGCCGCCTCCGCGGGGCGGCCCGCGTGGTGGAGGAGGCGGCCGTAACGCAGCCACGGCCGCGCGGAGACGGGCGCGCGGCGTGCCGCCTCGCGCACGGTGGCCTCGGCCTCGGACAGCCGTCCCTCCGCCAGTGCTTGCGCCACGGGACGCTGCGCCCACCACGCGCGCGCGCCGGCCAGGGCGGGGCTTCCGTAAGGCCAGAAGCGCCACACCACCAGGGCGCCTCCGAGAGCCAGCCCGGCCACGGCGGAGCGGCGCCCCGCCCCGCGCCGCAGCGCGTCCCCACCGCCCACCAGCGCGGCCAGGGCGAAGGGAAGGAGGGCGCTGCGATAGCGGACGTCGTTGTGGAAGACCACCACCACCATGCCCACGTAGTAGACCGTCCACCACGCGAAGAGCGTGCGCGCGGGGCTGCGCGGCCCCGCCAGCAGGAACACGGGGAAGAGGACGAGGGCCAGCACCAGCCACAGGTCGCCGAGCCCGATCTCCACGAGGTGGCGCCACAGCGGGCGCGGCTCCTCGACCAGCAGCAGGTAGTGCAGGCCCTCCGGGCGCACGAAGTGCCGGAGGTTGTCGTAGCTCTTCTGGAGGAAGGCCCCCGGCTCGCGGCGGATCCCCCGCCACGCGAACTCCATGGCCAGGGCGCGCCGCGCCGCGGGCGTGGGCTCCGCCGCGATGCGCGCGGCCTGCACGGCCAGCCGGTTCTCGTTGACGAAGGCGTTGTCCGTCCAGAAGTTGAAGATGGAGAGCGACTCCACCGGCGAGGGATCGCCGATCACGAAGACGTTGCGCGCGGTCCAGGGGAGGACGGCCGCCGCCGTCCCCGCCAGGAACAGCGCCGCCGGCAGCCGCCCCTTGCGCCAGCCCAGCTCGCGGATGGGGAGGAGCGCGGCCAGGGGGGCGAAGAGGAGCCCGACGGAGCGGGCGAGGACGGACAGGCCCAGCAGGAAGCCGGCGAGGGCGGCCACGGCGGGCCGCGAAGAGGACCGGCCGACGGCGCCGATCAGGGTGGCGAAGGCGGCGAGCAGGAGGGGGGTGTGCGCATTCTCCGTCATCGTGCTGTGGGTGAGCTCGAGGAAGGGCCAGCACAGCGCGTAGGCCACCCCCGCCCAGTGCCCGCGCCGGCCGGATGCCTGGCGGCCGAGGAGGCCCACCAGCACCGCGGCCACCGCGTCCACCACGTACTGCGTCAGCCGCAGGGCGAGCAGGCTCCCCCCGGAGACCTTCAGCACGACGGCCGCGAACAGGTAGTAGAGGGGGGCGATGGTCCAGAAGCCGAGCGACTTCCGCCACTCCTCGCTCGTGAGCACGTAGGCCAGCGGGTCGGGATGCCCGGCCACGAGCATGGCCCCGTTGAAGTAGGTGTACTGGTGGCGATAGAGCAGCGGCTCCTCGGTGAGGAGGAGGGCCGCGCGCGCCGCCAGCGCGAGGGCGAAGACCGCCAGCCACCACGGCGGCCGCCCTCGGCGGGCCGGGGAAGCCGGCGCGGCGGTCAGAGGTTCTCGATGAGGGCCGACGCGAACTCCGACGTCTTGAGGACGGTGGCGCCCTCCATCTGCCGCTCGAAGTCGTAGGTCACGCGCTTCTGCCCGATGGTCCTGGCCAGGGCCGCTTCGATGGCGTCCGCGGCCTCGCGCCAGCCCATGTAGCGGAGCATCATGCCGCCGGAGAGGATGACGGAGCCCGGGTTCACCTTGTCGAGGTCGGCGTACTTGGGCGCGGTGCCGTGGGTGGCCTCGAAGATGGCGTGGCCCGTCTCGTAGTTGATGTTCCCGCCGGGGGCGATGCCGATGCCGCCCACCTGCGCGGCCAGCGCGTCGGAGATGTAGTCGCCGTTGAGGTTGGGAGTGGCGATCACGTCGAAGTCCCGCGGGCGCGTGAGCACCTGCTGGAGGGTGATGTCGGCGATGGTGTCGCGCAGGAGGACCTTCGACTTCCACTTGCCCTCGCCGTGCGTCGGCCAGAGGGCGAGGGCCTCCTCCACCTCGCGGCAGACGCTGGCGCGCTGGTCGGGCGTCATGAGGTCGTAGCCGGGCTCGATGGCCTCCGCGTTCTCCTCCACGGTGATGGCGGGGTTCTTCTCGCGGTTGCCGAGCACCCAGCTCTCGCGCTCGGTGACGGTCTCGCCCCGGAACTCGCGGCGGGCCAGGGCGTACCCCCAGTCGCGGAAGGCGCCCTCGGTGAACTTCATGATGTTGCCCTTGTGCACCAGGGTGACGCTGCGCCGCCCGAACTCCAGGGCGTAGCGGATGGCGGCGCGCACCAGCCGCTCCGTCCCTTCCCGGGACACGGGCTTGATGCCGATGCCGCTGGTCTCCGGGAAGCGGATCTTCTGGACCCTCATCTCGTCGCGCAGCCAGGCGATCACCTTGCGCGCCTCGGGCGTCTCCGCCGCCCACTCCACCCCGGCGTAGATGTCCTCCGTGTTCTCGCGGAAGATGACCATGTCCACGTCCTGGGGCCGCTTCACGGGCGAGGGCACGCCCTCGAACCAGCGCACCGGGCGCAGGCAGACGTACAGGTCGAGCTCCTGGCGCAGGGCCACGTTGAGCGACCGGATGCCGCCCCCCACGGGCGTGGTGAGGGGGCCCTTGATCCCCACCAGGTACCGGCGGAAGGCGTCGAGGGTGGCGGCGGGCATCCACTCCCCCGTCTGGTTCTTGGCCTTCTCCCCGGCCAGGACCTCGAACCAGGCGATGCGCCGGCGGCCCCCGAAGGCCTTCTCCACGGCGGCGTCGAAGACGCGCACGGAAGCCCGCCAGATGTCCCGGCCCGTGCCGTCCCCTTCCACGTAGGGGACGATGGGCCGGTCGGGCACCTGGAGGATCCCTCCGGACACCCGGATGGTCTCGCCGGCGGGCGGCAGGGGGCTGTAGCTCGACATCCGGCGAAGTCTACTCCAAGGGCAGGTGGGGCCTGGATGCTGAACGGCGGTTCTGCTAGATTTGGAGGGACCCGACAGCGAGCCGCCCGGGAACAACTTTCGGCGGCCTAACGTTTGAGATGTCTGAAACCATGTCTCTTCTCCTCGAGCCTGCCGGAGCGATCCGGTGGAAGGTGGAAGCGCGCAAGGCTCGCCGGCGTTTCTATCCCGCGACCTTCGTCTACACCGCGTACTCCGTGTCCGTCCTCGCCCTCGCCGCGCGCCCCGGGCGCCGGGGGGTGGTGGCCACCAGCTTCCTGGCCGGCGTCGCCGCCTGGACCCTCCTCGAGTACTTCGTGCACCGGTTCATCCTCCACGGCCGCTTCCCCGACGGGAACGGGCTCTACCGGCGCTTCACCCACAAGTACTTCGACCCGTTGCACATCGAGCACCACAAGCGGCCCTGGGACGGCAACCACATCAGCGGGCAGCTCCACGATACCCTCCACTTCGCAGCGCTGTTCGTGGGCATCTCCTGCCTCTTCCCGCTGCACATCGGGCCCGTCGTGGTGGCCGGCCTGCTGCAGGCCTACGTGGTCGAGGAGTGGGTGCACCAGTCCGTGCACTTCTACAACTTCAAGAACCCCTACTTCCGCTACATCAGGCGCCACCACATGTTCCATCACAGCCCCAAGGGCCAGGAGCTGGGCTACGGCCTGACCAGCGGCATTTGGGACGTGGTGTGGGGCACGCGCTTCCCGGCGGCGGAGCGGCGCGCTCTCTACGGGCGGCAGAAGGCGGCCACCGTCACCGACGCCGAGAGGTGGTGGCGGCGGGCGCGCCGCGCCTTGTCCAGGACGGAGAGGGCCGCCTAGCCGGTCAGCCCAGACGGACGGCCCGTGCCTCGCGGACGCCGGGCACGGCGCGCACCTCCGCCAGCAGCGCGGCCGGCAGCTCGTTGTCCACCTCGATCAGCATGATCGCGCGCCCGCTGCCCGGGCGGCGGCCCACCGTCATGCGCGCGATGTTGATGGAGCGCGTGCCGAGCAGCGTGCCCAGGTGGCCGACCACGCCCGGGGTGTCGTCGTTCTTGACGATGAGCAGGTGGCCCTGGGGGATGGCGTCGACCTCGATCCCGTCCACGTCCACCAGGCGCAGGTGGTTCCGGCCGAAGAGGGTGCCCGCCACCGACATGTCCGTGTCGCCGGTCTTCAGGCGCAGGACCATGAGGTTGGAGAAGCCCAGCTTCACGGAGGAGGTGGACTCCAGCACGTCGATGCCGTGCTCCTCGGCCAGGGCGCGCGCGTTGACGATGGTGACGTTGGGCGCCGCCACGGGGCGCAGCACGCCCGCCACCGCCGCGGAGAGGATGGGGCCGGTGTCGAGCTCGCGCAGCTCGCCGTAGAGCCCCAGCTCGATGCGCTCGAGGGCCCCCGTGCAGGCCTGGGCCAGGAAGGCGCCCAGCCGCTCGGCCAGGTCCATGGCGGGCTTGACCTGGTCGTAGAGGTCCCCCGTCAGGGAGAAGAAGTTCACCGCGTGCTGCAGCAGGCCGCCCTTGAGGAAGTCGCGCACCTGCACCGCGATGTCGGTGCCCACCCGCTCCTGGGCCTCCACGGTGGCGGCGCCGATGTGGGGCGTGGCCACCACCCGCGGGTGGCGGGCCAGCTTCCAGTCCCGGGGGGGCTCCTCGGCGTGCACGTCCAGGGCGGCGGCGGCCACGCGGCCGCTGTCCAGCGCGGCCAGCAGCGCGGGCTCGTCGATGAGCTCGCCCCGCGCGGCGTTGACGATGCGCACGCCCGGCTTCACCCGGCCCAGCGCCTCCTTGCCCAGGAGGTGGCGCGTCTCGCGCGTGAGGGTGGTGTGCAGGCTCAGGAAGTCGCACCCCTGGAGCACCTCGTCCAGCGGCAGCAGCTCCACGTGCAGGGTCTCCGCGACCGCCGCGGAGACGAAGGGGTCGTAGGCCACGACCTCCATGCCCAGGGCGCGGCAGCGCGCGGCGACCTCCCGGCCGATGCGGCCCAGGCCCACCACGCCCATGCGCTTGCCCTGCAGCTCCACCCCCGTGAAGGCCTTGCGGTCCCAGGCTTCCGACTTCATGGAGGCGTCGGCCTGGGGCACGTTGCGGGCGCACGCGAGCAGGAGGGCCAGGGCCAGCTCCGCGGTGGAGGCGATGTTGCCTCCGGGCGAGTTCATGACCACGATGCCGCGGCGGGTGGCCGCCTCGAGGTCCACGTTGTCCACGCCGATGCCCGGCCGGCCGATGATCCGCATGGAGCGGGCCGCGTCGAGGACCTCGGCCGTGATGCGGCTGCTGCTCCGGATGGTCATGGCGTGGTACGGCCCGACCACCGCCGCCAGCTCCGCGGGGGGCATGGCCTTGCGCTGGTCCACCTGCCAGCCCTCGGCCTGGAGCAGCTCCAGGCCCCGCTCCGTGATGCCCTCGAGGACGAGGATCCTGTAGCTCATGGACGTCCCCCGAGGCGGCGGCGGCCTCCGGGCCGGCGTCCCCTGGCCCTCATGCGTGCTCGCGCCCCAGGTACTCGGCCTCCGCGGCCGCCAGGCCCGCCCCCAGCGCGAAGGGGTGGCCGAGGCGCTTGAGCACGACCTCGAGCGTGGCCAGGAGGCCCAGGATGTCCGTGGGGTCGTAGTAGCCCAGGTGGGCCACGCGGAAGATCTGCCCCTTCAGCTTCCCCTGGCCCCCCGCCACCGTCGAGCCGAACTCGGACTTGAGCGCCTTCACCACCGCGCCCGCCTCGATGCCGGGCGGCGGCTTGAGGGCGGTGAGGGCGTCTCCGTGGTCGCGCGGCGCCACCAGGGGCAACCCGAGGGCGCCCGCGGCGGCACGGGTGCACGCGGCCAGCGTGGCGGCGTTGCGGACCAGGGCGTCCACGCCCCCCATCTCGTCCACGAACGCGAGCGCCGCGCGCAGGGCGACGACCTGGGCGATGGCGGGCGTGAATGCCGACTCCCCCGCGGCCTGGGCCGCCCGCTCGCGGCGGAGGTCGAAGTAGAACCGGGGACTGGTCACGGAGGCCGCGCGCTCCCACGCGCGCTCGCCCAGGGTGACGAAGGAGAGCCCGGGGGGCAGCGCGAGCGCCTTCTGGCTGCCCACCACCACGGCGTCCACGCCCCAGGCGTCCGTCTCGAGGGGCATGGCCCCGGCCCCGGAGATGGAATCCACCACGAGGAGGGCCTCGCGGCGGCGCGCCACCTCGGCCAGGCGCCGGACGTCGTGGCGCACGCCGGTGGAGGACTCGGAGTGCTGTACGAAGACGGCGCGGACGCCGGGACGTGCGGCCAGCGCCTCGTCCACGCGCTCCGGGGCCACGGCCTCGCCCCAGCTCGCCTCCAGCTCGTGGACGGTCATGCCGTAGGCCCGGCCGATGGCCGCCCACCGTTCGCCGAAGTTGCCCGCGACCAGCGCCAGCATCTCCTCCCCGGGCGAGAGCAGGTTCACGAGCGCCGCCTCCATGCCGCCGCTGCCCGAGCACGCGAGGATCAGCACCGGCTGCGTCGTCTTCAGGAACCGTTGCAGACCGGCGGCGGAGTCCTGGAAGGCCGCGCGGAATTCCTCGGTGCGGTGGTGGAGGATCGGGCGCGCCATGGCCTCCTGCACGACGGGATGCAGGGGCGTCGGACCGGGTGTGAACAGGCGTCGTTTCTTCAGCATTCGATCGTGGCCCGAGAAGCCCGCGCGGCCATCCACAGTTTCTGTGGAAAACCTTGTGGAAACCTGCGGAGTTCGTGCGCTAACTCACTCTGGCCACGCTCCTTGGAGCGATCTGCACTCTGTGACAGCACCATGACCGGGGCATGCGATTTGCGTGATGGGCTTTCGTGAAACTTCCCCGCGAAAGTCCCACCGCTTCCGCAAGAAGCGGGTCACGCGGAAGCGGCTGCGGATCGGGCGCGCGCAACGGCGACCGCCTCGATGAGCGCGGCGATCACGACGTCGATCTCGGCGTCATCATTATATCTGCCGATCCCGAACCGCACGGCGGTGTAGATCCGCTCCTCCGCCAGCCCCAGCGCGCGAAGCACGTGCGATCCCTTGCCTCCCGCTTCGGCGCAGGCGGCGCCGGATGAGATGGCGATGCGGCCGCCGAGGGAGAGGATGAGCGTCTCCGCCTCCGCCCGCGGGATGGACAGGTGGAGGTTGCCCGGCAGGCGCGGCTCGAGCGCGCCGTTCACGGCCAGGTCGGGGATCTCGCGGCGGAGGCCGGCCAGCAGCCGGTCGCGCAGGCGGCCGATCCTCTGCGGCTCGCCCTCGGCGAGGGCGGAGGCGGCCAGGCGCGCCGCCTCGCCGAAGCCGACGATCCCGGCGACGTTGAGCGTTCCCGAGCGGAGGCCCTTCTCCTGGCCTCCGCCTTCGTTCTGGGGCTGCAGCTTCATGCGGGGCCGACGCTCCTTGCGCACATACAGCGCTCCCACTCCCTTGGGACCGTACATCTTGTGCGCGGAGAGGCTCAAGAGGTCCACGCCCCAGTCGTCGACGCGCACGGGGATGCGCCCGACGGCCTGCACGGCGTCGCAGTGGAAGACAACGCCGCGCTGTCGACAGGCGGCGCCGACGGCCGCCACTGGCTGGATCGTCCCGACCTCGTTGTTGGCGGCCATCACGGAAACGAGAAACGTATCGGGCCGCATGTGGGAAACGACGCGCTCCGCGTCCACGAGGCCGTCGGGACCCACCTCCGCGCGCGTGACCTCGAAGCCCTCGCGCTCCAGGGTGCGGCAGGGCTCGAGGACGGCGGCGTGCTCGACGGCGGTGGTCACGACGTGGCGCCGCTGTCCCGCCATGCCCCGGGCCACGCCACGCACGGCCAGGTTGTCCGACTCCGTGGCCCCGGAGGTGAAGACGATGTCCGCGGGCGTGGCCCCCACCAGGGCCGCCACCTGCTCCCGGGCCACTTCGACGGCTTCTTCCGCCTGCTGGCCGAAGACGTGCTGGCGCGAGGAGGGATTGCCGAACCGCTCCGTGAAGTACGGCAGCATGGCCTCGACAACGCGCGGGTCCACCGGCGTGGTGGCGTGGCAGTCCAGGTACACCGGAGGCCGCACGTCCGTATCATGCCGCGGTTCGGGACCGGCGGCGCCCTGTGTCGAGCCTCACAGCCGCCGGCCCGCGGGGACCGTATAATCCTCCCGAACGGGGAGCGTGTCATGAAGCCTTGGCTGCTGGCGGGTTTGATGGTGCTGGGCGGGCCGGTCGTCGCGGCGTGGGCCCAGGAGACGCCCGACCGCGCGGCGGAGGAGGAGGCGGCCGTCTCCGAGCAGACCGGGGACGAGGAGGCGGCGCCGGCCCCGCGCCGCCAGATCCGCGTGCTGCACGACCCCTACCAGATCGCGTCGTTCTATCGCGCGCGCGGCGGGAACCTCTTCTCCTACGACCCCCGCAGCGAGCCCTACCCGATCGCCGGCTTCTACCGCAACCGCCAGAGCACCGGCTATGGCCCCGGGTACGGCGCCGCCTATGGACCCGGCTACGGTCCCGGCTACGGCGGCGGGTTCTGGTCCATGGGGTACGGCGAGCGCGACCGCCGCGGGCTGGTCCTGGGCTTCCGGCGCTCGATCGGCGAGCACGGCGACCTGTTCCTGATCGCGCCGACGTTCCTCGCCCCGCTGGGCCCCCTCACGAACGTCTTCGGCCGTTAGGACCGGCGGCTCCGCCGGGGGCGGGCGGCCGCTCAGCCGGACTTGCGGAGGTGGATGACGCTGGCCACCACCTCCACCAGCTCCTCCGGGACCACGGGCTTGGGCACGTGGCTCTGGTAACCCGCCCGCAACGACTGCAGCCGGTCCTGGACCAGGGAGTGCGCCGTGAGGGCGATGGCGGGGACCTTGCCTCCCAGCTCCGCCGGCCGCGCGCGGACCTTGCGCAGCAGCGAGTAGCCGTCCTCCTCGGGCATGGCGATGTCGCTGACCAGGACGTGGAAGCGCTCCTGGTCGAGCGCGGCGAGGGCCTCCGCGGCCGAGGACACGACCAGGACTTCGGCCCCCACCCGCTTGAGCACCCACTCCAGGAGCTCGCGGGTGTCGGCATCGTCGTCCACCACCAGCACCTTGAGGCCGTAGAGCTGCTTGCCCACGGTCATTGCCTGACCAGCGGTCCGCGCGAGGCCTCGAGCACGGTGCGGCCCACCAGGCGCTCGAAGCGCTCGGCGTAGCTGGGCAGCCGGCCCACCCGCTCGTCCCGCTCCATGCGCAGGACGCGGTGCATCGGATAGAAGAGGGTGGTCAGCCCCAGCATCTCCTCCTCTCCGCGGGCCTCCTGGCGCATCCAGTCGTCGAAGATCACGAGATCGAGGCCGCGCACCAGGATCCCGGCGGGGCTGAAGGAGAGGAGGAGGCCCCAGACCTTCTCGGTGGGCGACTGCAGGTAGAGGATGACCGGGCATCCTTCCGACAGGCCGAGCGCCGCCAGCTCCACGCCCCTTAGGTTAGCGCGTCGAGGAAGCGG
>DATBIO010000244.1:0-10320 GCA_036556965.1 Vicinamibacteria bacterium | reverse complement strand
GGGAAGTCGGACACATGCTGCTCGCCCAGGGAGAGGACGGCGGTGAGGCCGTCCCCGCAGACGCGGCACGTGCTACGCGTGATGATGGCGACCCTCCTTGGCGGGCGGCGCCGCCCCGGCGCCCGGCGCGCGCGCGGGGACCCGCCACCGGGCCCAGGTCCGGAAATGGTACCGGCCCTCCAGCGCGTTGAGCAGCAGGCGCCGCCTTGGTCCACGGTAGAACGCCCAGTAGAAGGCGGCCAGGAGGGCGTTGGCCACCCGCGCCGGCACCACCGCCGCCCCCCGCGCCAGGCCGCGCCGCCAGGGGGACGCCAGGCGGGGCCGGATCCACCGACGGTACTCGGCGAGGGAATAGGCGCCCCGTGCGCGCTGGACGAAGAGGCCGCGGAGGCGCCGCCACGGCTCCCGCGGCGTGACCGCGGCCCGGGCCGCCTCCGTGCAGGAAGCGAAGGACCACACCAGCTCCGGCCACTTGAACATCCAGATCTCGAACGCGCGCGCCGTCCACTGCGCGTTGCCCAGGCGGATCACGACCAGCGGCCGCGCCAGCACCAGCGCCGCCCCGGGAAGCGGCTCCGCGAAGATCACCCCGACGTGGATGAAGAGCGAGCCCATGAAGCGCTCGCGGTCGCGGGCAAGCCAGACGTCGCGGCGGATGACCACGCCCCCGATGAAGGAGAGGTAGGCCGCGGTGGCGGCCAGGAGGTGGTCGCGTTCGGACGGTGCGTAGGACCGGTCCCCGTCCAGGCCGAGCCGGCTCTCCTCCAGCACCCGCGTGAGGTCCGCGTTGCGCACCTCGGCGTTCACCACCACCAGCGACGGGCGGCCGCGCGCCGCCTCCCGCACCGCGTCGAGGGCGCCGGGCTTGAGCAGGTCGTCGTCCGACATCAGCCAGCAGTACTCCCCGCTCGCGCAGCGCACGCTCAGGTCGTAGTCGCGGTCCACCCCGCCGGGTGCGGCCAGCCGCTGGTAGTTGATGCGGGCGCGGCCGGCGAAGGACGCCACCACCTCGGGGGTCTGGTCGGAGGAGGCCCCGTCCACGACCACGATCTCCACGTCGTCGGCGGCCTGGCTGACGATGCTCTCCAGCGTGGCCCCGATGAAGGCGCCGCGGTTGAGGGTGGCCAGGCACACGGAGAGCGCGGGCGTCACCTCTTCACGAGCTCCATGGCCGCCACGCCTTCGCCGGGCAGCGCCGGCACCGACGGGAACACGGCGTACTCGCGGCCCATCATGACCGCCTCCCGCCAGAAGGGATAGGCGGGATCGCTGCGCTTCGCCTGCGCGTTGCGGGCGAACGCGCCGGGCTCGGTCTCGCCGTAGACGGCCTGGCGCACGGGGGGTCCGGTGACGGAGAAGATGCGCGCGCGCAGGCCGTCCTCGTCGTAGAAGCGCTGCCAGAACACGAACCCGTCGGCCTCGGGCGCCAGGAGCCCGTACTCGTTGCGGTCGATGGACTGCTCGAAGGCGCGGGCCGCGCAGGGCACGGAGAGGAGGAGCCGGGCCCCCGGCCTCAGCAGCCGCCACATCGCCTCGAGGGCCTCGCCGTCGCGGGGAATGTGCTCCAGGACGGACATGCAGGTGATGAGGTCGAAGGAGCCGGGCTCCAGCGGGGCCTCCGCGATGGAGGAGGAGATCGTGCGGCAGCGCGCGCCGAAGCCCAGGCCCTCGGCCATGGCCTTGGTGAGCTCGAGGTCGGGGAGGTGGGGGTTCAGCAGCGTCGCCGACCACCCCGGCCGCTCCCAGAGCAGCCCCAGCGGCAGCAGGCGGGGCGAGGAGACGTCCAGGTACCGGCAGGCCGCGCCGGCCTCCGCCGCGCCGGCCTCCGCCGCGCCGCCCAGGAAATCGAACTCGAAGTACCGCGTGGAGTCGAGGGGGAAGAACATCAGGCGATACAGGGACTGCCAGCGCACCGTCCGGCGCGCGAGCAGGCGAAGCCCGAGGCGCATGGCCACCGCGTGCCAGCGGAGCCCGGGCACGTTCAGCCGGCGCGCGCGCGCGAGCGCGATCGGCAGGAGGGCGGCTCCGCGCACGCCGAGCCAGAGCCTCTCCGCCGGCGTCAGGACCCGCGGGACGGGAACGGTGATGCGCGTATGCCCGATCTCCACCTCCGGCGGCGGCGCCCCGTCCGGGGGCATCGGGGCGCCGGCCAAGGCTAACCCCTGGCCCCGCCCGCTCCAAGGCCTCGGCCACGAGGGTCTCTTCTCGACACCGCTTCGGAAGTCCGTTACCCTCCCCCGCCATCCCATGCGTCTCACCAACCTGGTGGGCGCGGTGGGCGCGTTCCCGCCAACTGATGAAACGCGCTCTGATCACGGGAATCACGGGCCAGGATGGCTACTACCTGTCCCGCCTCCTCCTGGAGAAGGGCTACGAGGTTCACGGCCTCGCGCGGCCTCCCGCCGTGCCGCGCGGCTCCCTCGCGCACCTCCTCGACGAGGTTCGGGACGCCGCCGCGCGCGTGGTCCTCCACGAAGGCGACCTGGGCGACGCGCGGAGCCTGGCCGAGGTGGTGGACAGGGCGAGGCCCGACGAGCTCTACCACCTGGCGGGCCAGACGCAGGTTCCGCACAGCTTCCAGCACCCCGCCCACACCGCCCAGGTCGGCGGACTGGCCACCGTGCACCTGCTGGAGGCGGCGCGACGCGCCGGCGGCGTCCGCTTCTTCCACGCCGCCAGCTCCGAGATCTTCGGCGAGCCCCCCGGCGCTCCGCAGACGGAGGAGACGCCCGCCCGCCCCGAGAACCCCTACGGGGTGGCCAAGCTCTTCGGGTTCGGCATGGTGCGGCTCTTCCGCCGCTCCCACGGGCTGTTCGCGTGCAACGGCATCCTGTACAACCACGAGAGCCCGCACCGGGGCGAGGCCTTCGTCACGCGCAAGATCGCGCGCGCCGTCGCCGCCATCCGCGCCGGCCGCCAGACCGAGCTGGTGCTGGGAGACCTCGAGGCGCGGCGCGACTGGGGCTTCGCCGGCGACTACGTGGACGCCTTCTGGCGGATGCTCCAGGCGGACGACCCCGACGACTTCGTGCTGGCCACGGGGGCGACCCACAGCGTGCGCGAGTTCTGCGAGCTGGCCTTCGCCCACGCCGGTCTCGACTACCGCGACCACGTGAAGAGCGCACCCCTCGCGCCGCGCGCGGCCGAGCGCACGGAACGGCGCGGCGACGCCTCGCACGCGCGGCGCTCCCTGGGCTGGGCCCCCCGCACTCCCTTCCCCGACCTCGTCCGCATGATGGTGGACGCGGAGTGCGCCCTGCTGGACGAGGTCCGGTGACGCGGCCCCCGCCCGCCCGCCCACGCCCTTGAGCGCGCTCCGCGGGAGCGTGGCCTGGAACCTCGGCGCGCAGGCGTGGTCGGCGCTGCTGCAGCTGGCCCTCGTCCCCTTCTACCTCCGCGTGCTGGGCATCGAGGCCTACGGCCTGCTGGCCTTCTACCTCGGCCTGCAGGCGCTGTCGGTGGTCCTCGACCTCGGCCTCAGCACCACCGTGAACCGCGAGCTGGCGCGCGGGGGCGGGGGGAATGGCGACGCCGCCCGAGCCCGCGACCTGGTGCGCACGCTGGAGGCCTGGTACTGGACCCTCGGCCTCCTGCTGGGCCTCGCCGTCACCGCCGCCGCGCCCTGGCTGGCCGCGCGCTGGATCCAGGCCGGGAACCTGCCCCCCGCGCTGGTGGAGCGCGCCCTCCGCCTCATGGGAGCGCTCTTCGCGCTGCAGTGGCCCGCCAGCCTGTACCAGGGCGGCCTGCTCGGCCTGCAGCGGCACGCCCGGCTCAACGCCCTCCGCGTGACCGGCGCGACGGTGACCGCCGCGGGCGCGGTCGCCGTCCTGACCTGGGTCTCCGCCACCATCGTCGCGCTGCTGGCCTGGCAGATCCTGGCCGGCGCGCTGCTCATCACGGCCTACGCCCTCGGGCTGTGGCGGGCCCTGCCGCGCGGCGATGGACGGGCCCGGGTCAGGGCCCGGCTCGGGCGGGAGCTGCTCCCGTTCAGCGCAGGGATGACGGGGATACTGCTGACCGGGGCCGCCCTCTCCAACCTCGACAAGGTGGTGCTGAGCCGGCTGCTGCCCCTCGACCGGTTCGGCTATTACGCGCTCGCCGCCATGGTCGGCAACGGCCTGTACGTCGTCATCAATCCCACCTTCAACGCCCTCTTCCCCCGGCTCTCCGCGCTCTGCGCCCGGGGCGAGGCGGACGCCCTGCGGCGCGACTACCACGCGGGAGCCCAGATCATGGCCCTCCTCACCGTGCCCCTCGCGGCGACCCTGTGCTCCTTCGCCTTCGACGCCGTGCGCGTCTGGACGCGGAGCGCGGAGACGGCACGGCAGGCGGCGCCCCTCGTGGAGCTGCTGGTGGCGGGCACCGCGCTGAACGGACTCCTGCACGTCCCCTTCGCGCTGCAGCTCGCCCACGGCTGGACCTCGCTCAGCCTGCGCGTCAACCTCGGGCTCACCGCCCTCATGGTCCCCGCCCTGCTCCTGGCCACCCCGCGCTACGGCGCACGGGGAGCGGCGGGCGTGTGGCTGGCCCTCAACGTGGCGTTCCTGCTCCTCCACGTCCCGCTGACGCACCGGCGCCTGCTGCCCGGGGCCAGCCGGGACTGGCTGCTCCGCGACCTCGCGCCGGTGGCGGGGGCGTCGGTGCTGGTGGTCGGCCTCGCGCGCCGGCTTCCCATCGCCGCGGAGGGAGGACCCTGGGCCGCCGCCGCGCTGGCGGCGGTGTTCGTGTGCGCGCTCGGCGCCGCCGCCCTGGCCGCGCCCCTCTCGCGCGGCTGGATCCGGGGCCTGCTCGCGCGCTAGCGGGCGGGAGCGGCGGCGAGCCCGCCCGGCGCCGCCGCGGGCACGTCGCCGGCGTGCGCGCCCTCGGCGCTCGGGACCCCCTCCTGGAACCGGGCGGGCAGGCGCCGGTGGAAGGTCCTCAGGTCGGCGGTGGCCTGGGCGAGCCGCCCGTCCCCGGCCGCGGCGTAGCACCTCTGGCGGAGGACGAGCCAGGTCTCCGTCCAGGGGACGTTCGGCTCCAGCGAGGCCACCAGGTCGCGGCAGGTGGAGGCGTCGCCCACGCTGGGCGCCAGGACGCCCTGCGCCTCCACCCGCTCGGCCTCGAAGGCATCGAGGGCGAAGGGCCGTGACAGGGCCTCGAAGAGCGGGCGCGCGACGCCCGGACGGCGCTCCCCGATCTGCCGGGCCAGGGAGAGCGCGTCCCTCATCACGTCCGGCGGCGGCCACGGGTCGCTGCGGTAGGCCGTGAAGAGCGCCGCGAGCACGCGCGCCGCCTCGTCCTCGCGACCCTGCTGCGCCCGCAGGTAGGCGAGCAGGGCCTCGGCCTCCAGCGGCTCCCAGGCACGGACCTGGTCGATGTAGCGGACGGCGCCCTCGTCGCCTCCTTCCGCCAGCCCGCTGGCCACGAGGGCCAGCTCGGTGAGCGTCCGCGGCTCGCGGCCCAGGCCCCGCCAGGTGTTCAGGGCCGCGCCGGCGGCGCCGGCATTGAACTGGGCGAAGGCGGCGGCCAGCGCCCGCTGGGAGGGACTGAAGCCCTGGTGGATCCCGGGGGCGTTCTCCGGCCGCGGGTAGGAAGGGATGCGCTGCTCCTCCACCAGGTCCCAGTCCACGCCCGCGACCGCGCGCCGGTGCTCCCCACGCCCCGCCGCCGTCTCCCGGATCTCGTTGATGGTCAGGGTGCCGATGCGCCCGACCCCGCGCGCGAACCCGAACTCCACGCGGTTGCGGTCGTCGGTGTTCAGGGCGTCGCCCTCCGCGCGGGCCACCGCACGTGGCAGCGAAGAGGAGGCCACCAGGCGGGCCAGCACGCCCTCCAGGTCCGTGGCGCGCCACGCCACCCTCACGCCGCTGGCGTAGGGCTCGTGTCGCAGCCGCTCGCGCAGCGCCCGCGCGTCGTAGACCGTCGGCCCCATGGAGGCCACCAGCAGCAGGTCGCCGCGACTGGCCTGCCAGGTCTCCACCTCCGGGAACACGGAGGCGAGGGTGGCGTACACCGTGCGCACGGTCTGGGCGTCCACCTCGTAGGCCTGCACCCACTGGAGGAAGAGGCCCCCCTCGGCCAGCCGGTGCGCCACCGCCCGGTAGAACTCGCGCGTGAACAGGCTGGCCACCCCCGCCCGGTAGGGGTTGGAGGGCTCGGAGACGACGAGGTCGTAGGCGTCCCGCGACACGAGCAGGACCTCGCGCGCGTCGCCCAGCACGAAACGGACCTTGGGGCTGCCCAGGACGCCGTGGTTGATGGAGGCGCAGTCGCGCGCCACGTCGAGCACCCGCGGCTCCAGCTCGACGACGTCCGTCCGCTCCATGGTCGGCACCGCGGCCAGCCAGCCCGCGGTCCCCCCCGTGCCCAGGCCCACCACCAGCGACCGGCGCGGCTCCGGGTGCAGCAGGGCGCCCAGGAGCCCGCTCATGATCATGGTGGACGCGTCCCCGCGGCAGTTGCCGTCGATCTTGCCGTTGATGACGAAGGCGCGGCCCGCGCCCGTGGCCTGGACCCCCACGCTGCTCTCGATGCCGTCCGCCTCCCACTTCATGCGGCGCCGCTGATAGCGCAGCCACTCCTCGAGGTCGTTCAGCGAGGCGAGGGAAGGGCCGCGGCCGGCGCCGATCCCGCTGTGCCGCCAGGCGGCGCTGGGGCCGGGTGCGCGCAGGGCGAGGAGGGCGAGGCCCCCCACGGCCGCGGGCACGACCAGCCGCCATCGGGTCGCGCGGTCGCGGGTGGCCAGCGCGATGGCCGCCGCGCCCTGCGCCACCAGGAGCAGGACGACGGCGCGCCAGGCCCCCGGCGCCGAGAGGAGGGGCAGGAGGCCGAACCCGCCTGCCAGCGACCCCGCGATGGCGCCTCCCGTGTTCCAGGCGTAGGCAAGGCCGGTCTGCCGCCCGACCTGCTCCTTGCCCCGGCCGAGGAGGGCCAGCAGCATGGGGAACTGATAGCCGGCCACGATGGCGGCGGGCAGGATCACGATGGAGCAGATCGCCGTCCATCCCAGCACGTGACCCCAGAACACCCCGAGGCTGCCCAGGTGCCTCAGCAGCTGGGCGCCCACGGCCAGGCGGTCCCCGAGGGCGAAGGGCACGGCCAGGCAGAGGGCCTCCAGGAGGCAGGTGGCGGCGAAGCCGGCCAGCGTCGGGCGGCGCGTGCGCGGCGACAGCGCGTAGGCGGTGCCGCCGAGGCCGATGCCGAGGAGGGCCACGGCCAGGATGAGCCCGAAGGTGAAGACGGTGCCGCCGAGGATCGGCCCGAGCATCCGGTACCAGACGAGCTCCATCAGGAAGAAGGCGAAGCCGACCACGGCGGAGGCGGCGAGGACGAAGGCGGGGGGAGCGGCCGCCTCCGCCTCGGGCGCGGGCTCGGCGGCCGCGTCACGCGCGAGTCCCACCGCCACCTGGCGCGCCACGATGGCCACCAGCAGGTTGAGCAGGCAGGCGAGCCAGAGCGTGCGGCGGTTGCCGAACGCCTCCAGGAGGAAGAAGGTGCCCAGGAAGGCGCCGCACACCGCGCCCAGCGTGTTCACGCCGTAGAGCAGGGCCACGCTCCGGCGGTCACGGTCCCCGGTGGTGGCCACGGCGCGGGCCGCCGCCGGCAGGGTGCCCCCCATGAGCAGGGTGGGTACCGCCAGCACCGCCGCCGCCAGCAGCAGGCGCACCACGGTCCCCCCCACCAGGCCCAGGCGCGGCGTCCCGCCGGCCAGGAGGTGGACCTCGCGGACGAGGGCGAAGAGGACGGGGGTGCACGCGGCGCTGAGGGCGATGAGCGACTCCAGCCGCCCGTAGAGCCACAGGGGCCGCGTGTGCCGGTCCGCGCGCGGGCCGATGAGCAGGCCGCCCAGCCCCAGCCCGCCTATGAAGATGGCCAGCACCGCCGCGGAGGCGGCCGTGGAGGCGCCGAACACCAGCCGGAACTCGCGCAGCCAGACCGTCTGGTACACGAGGGCGCAGAAGCCGGAGCCGAAGAGGAGCGCGGCGACCCTGCGCGCGGAGGCGGTCATGGGCCACGTAGGCTACCGGAAGCCTCCCCCGACGCAAGCGCGGCGGGGGCGACGACGACGCCGCGCGGCCGGTTGACGCGCCGCGCCGGGGCCGTTACCATCCGTCGTACACGAGGGCCGCCCAGGATTTGGCCATCGTAGCGATCATCCCCGCGCGCTTCGGTTCCACACGCCTCCCGGGGAAGCCTCTCTCCGACATCAACGGAAAGCCCATGATCCAGCACGTCCACGAGCGCGTGTGCCGCGCGCGCCTGCCCGACCGCGTGCTGGTGGCCACCGACGACGAGCGGATCGCCGCCGCCGTCCGCGCCTTCGGGGGGGAGGCCCTCATGACGTCCGCCGCGCACCAGTCGGGCACGGACCGCCTGGCCGAGGCCGCCGCCGCCACCGCCGCGGAGATCGTGGTCAACGTGCAGGGCGACGAGCCCATGATCGACCCGCGCGTGGTGGACGCCGTGATCGCGCCGTTCCAGGACCCTTCCGTGGAGATGACCACGGCCGCCACCGCTCTGCGCGACCTCGCGGAGCGGGAGGCGGCCAGCGTGGTCAAGGTGGTCACGGACGCCGCGGGGGACGCGCTCTTCTTCTCCCGCAGCCCCATCCCGCACGTGCCGGCGGCGCGGGGCGGCCCCGCCGCCGCCCTCGCCCTGGCCCGCCGCCACCTGGGCATCTACGCCTATCGCCTCTCCACCCTCCTCCGCCTGGCCGCCCTTCCCCGCAGCCCGCTGGAGGAAGCGGAGGGCCTCGAGCAGCTCCGCGCGCTCCACAACGGCATCCGCATACGCGTGGTGGCGGTGGAGGCGGACGAGGCCGCGGCGGTGGACACCGCGGAAGACCTGGAGCGCGTGCGGAGCCTCATGGCCCGCCGCGCGGTTTCCTGAGCCAAGGAGGCGCAGTGCAGCCCACCAAGTACATCTTCGTGACGGGCGGCGTGGTGTCGTCGCTGGGCAAGGGCCTGGCCTCCGCGTCCATCGGCTGCCTGCTCGAGGGGCACGGCTTCAAGGTCGCCATGATGAAGTGCGATCCCTACATCAACGTCGACCCCGGCACCATGAGCCCCTACCAGCACGGCGAGGTCTACGTGACGGAGGACGGCGCCGAGACCGACCTCGACCTCGGGCACTACGAGCGCTTCACCAGCGCCGTGCTCTCCCGGGAGTCGAACATCACCACGGGCAAGGTCTACGGCTCGGTCATCGCCAAGGAGCGGCGCGGGGACTACCTGGGGCGCACCGTGCAGGTGATCCCCCACATCACGGACGAGATCAAGTCGTCCATCCGCGCGGTGGCCGAGGGCGCGGACGTGGTCATCGTGGAGATCGGCGGCACCGTGGGCGACATCGAGAGCCTGCCCTTCCTGGAGGCGGTGCGCCAGTTCCGCCAGGACGTGGGGCGTGGCAACGCGCTCTTCGTCCACCTGGCCCTGGTGCCGTACATCGCCGCCGCCCACGAGCTGAAGACCAAGCCCACCCAGCACTCCGTGCGCGAGCTGCGCGCCATCGGCATCCAGCCCGACGTGCTCCTCTGCCGCACCGACCGCTTCCTGCCCCAGGACATCAAGTCGAAGCTGGCCCTCTACTGCGACGTGGCCGAGGAGGCGGTGATCACGGCCAAGGACGTGGAGTCCATCTACGAGGTCCCCCTGGTGCTCTCCGGGGAGGGGCTGGACGCCATCGTGCTCAAGGGGCTGGGCCTGGAGAGCAGGGGCCGCGACATGAGCGCCTGGGAGGCGCTGGTGGAGAAGGTGCGACGGCCCCGGGGCGAGGTGGTCATCGGCATCGTCGGCAAGTACGTCTCCTTCGAGGACTCCTACAAGAGCCTCAACGAGGCCCTCACCCACGGCGGGATCGCCAACGACGTGCGCGTGGTGCGGAGATGGGTGGAGGCGGAGGAGCTGGAGCGCGAGAACGCGGGCTCCAAGCTCGGCGGCGTGGACGGGATCCTGGTGCCGGGCGGCTTCGGCACCCGCGGCACCGAAGGCATGCTGGCCGCGGCCGAGTACGCCCGGCGCACGGGCATCCCCTACTTCGGCATCTGCTACGGCTTCCAGTGGGCGGTGACCGAGTACGCGCGCAACGTGTGCGGGCTGGCGGGGGCGAACTCCACCGAGGTCGACCCCGAGGCCGAGCACAAGGTCATCTACAAGCTCCAGGACCTGCTCGGGGTGGAGGCGCTGGGAGGCACCATGCGGCTGGGGTCCTATCCCTGCCAGCTGCGGCCGGGCTCCCAGGCCGAGCGCATCTACGGGGCCAGCACCATCTCCGAGCGCCACCGCCACCGGTTCGAGTTCAACCAGGCCTACGAGTCGTGCCTGACCCAGGGCGGGCTGGTGA
>DATBIO010000243.1:0-14475 GCA_036556965.1 Vicinamibacteria bacterium | reverse complement strand
GCCTCCAGCCGCTCGCGCAGCCGCCGCGCGTGCGCCGCGCCGCGCTCGACGCCGTGGCCTTCTTCGACTGGGACCACGCGTCGGACACGCTCCAGAGGGTGGAGAAGGACGCCGACGCCGAGCTCGCCCAGGCCGCGGCCGGCCTGCGGAAGTCGTTGAACACGCACCGCAAGCTCAACCCGGACCGGCCCTACTGATCGCGGCCCCGGCGGCCGGTCAGGCCAGCTCCGCCTCCAGCTTCTCCAGGAAGAAGCCGACGTCCGTGACCAGGCCCACCGCCTGCATGCTGCCGCGGTTCCCCAGCTTCACGGGCACGGACTCCGCCATGTCCACGCACACGGTCTTGACCCGCGCCGGGAGCAGGTTGCCCACGGCGATGGAGTGGAGGGCGGAGGCGAGCATGAGGCAGATGCCCGCGCCGCGCACCGCCTCCGCGTAGGCCTTCTGGGCGGCCGCGGTGTCGGTGATCACGTCCTTCAGGGGGCCGTCGTCGCGGATGGACCCCGCGAGGACGAAGGGCACGCCGCGCTGCACCAGCTCGTACATCACCCCCGAGGACACCAGGCCCGCGGACACCGCCCCCGCCACCCCGCCCGCGCGGTTGACGGCGTTGATGGCGAAGAGGTGGTTGCGGCTGCCCCCCTCCACGGCGCGCCCGCTGAGCTGGCAGACGCCGAGGCTGGTCTTGAGGATCGCCTTCTCGAGGTCGTGGGCGGCGAAGGCGTTGCCGCTCAGCAGCACGTCCACCCAGCCCGCGCGCACCAGGCGGGCCAGGGCCGCGTCGCCCCCCGAGTGGACGATGGCGGGCCCCGCCACCACCACCACGCGCTCGCCCTCCGCGCGCGCCCGCCGCAGCTCCCGCGCCACCCCCGCGATGACGATGCCCTTGTTCACCTCCGCGGAGAGGTCGTTGGACATGAAGCCGAAGACGGAGAAGCCGCGGCTGCGCTCGGGCGGGCGCACGCGGATGCCGGGGCCGCGCAGGGCCACCGGCTCGCCCTCCTTCACCTGGCCCTGCTTCACGCAGCAGGGCTCCCCGCCCCGCAGCACGAGCGCCGCGTCCATCTTCTGGTCGCGCGCGGGCAGCCAGCGGCCGTCCCGCCGCACGAAGGTGTCGAAGTTGGTGGTGGAGTAGAACTCGTCGGGGAGGATACCGTCCCGCTCCGCCGCGCCGAAGCGGGCGTCGGCGAGCAGGGTGGAGGCGCCGAGGTAGTTGAGCTGCTCCAGGATGCGGTCGAGGGTGTCGGGCTCGGGGGCCTTCACCGCCAGGCGGACGAAGGACACGTCGGCGTTGGTCTTGCCCACGCGGAACTCCAGCACCTCGAAGTCGCCCCCCTCCTCCACGATGCGGGCGAACCCGCGGCGCAGGATGTCGGAGTCGATCAGGTGGCCCTCCATGGTGACCGTCTCTTCGACCATCGCCTTCGCTTCCCCTAGAGGCGCGGGAGGGTCAGGCCCTTCTGCGCCTGGTACTTCCCCTTCTTGTCCGCGTAGGAGATCTCGCACTCCTCGTCGCTCTCGAAGAACAGCATCTGCGCGATGCCCTCCCCCGCGTAGATGCGGGCGGGCAGGGGCGTGGTGTTGGACACCTCGAGGGTGACGATGCCCTCCCACTCCGGCTCCAGGGGGGTCACGTTGACGATGATCCCGCAGCGCGCGTAGGTGGACTTCCCCAGGGTGACCACCAGCACGTTGCGGGGGATGCGGAAGTACTCGATGGTGCGGGCGAGGGCGAAGGAGTTGGGCGGGATCACGCAGACGTCGCCGCGGAAGTCCACGAAGGACCGGGAGTCGAAGTTCTTGGGGTCCACGGTGGTGGAGTTGATGTTGGTGAAGATCTTGAAGTCGTCGGCGATCCGCACGTCGTAGCCGTACGAGGACACCCCGTACGAGATGATCCCGTCGCGCACCTGCTTGTCCGAGAACGGCTCGATCATCCCGTGCTCGAGGGCCATGCGGCGGATCCAGCGGTCGGACTTGATGGCCAAAGGGTCCCCCTGAAGGCCCTCAGCATACGACGGGGAGCCCGCCCCCGGCACGTCGGGCGGCGACGGCGCTTGACACCCCTGCCCGCGCCTTCGTACGGTGCCGCCATGCCGTGGGCCCTCGCCCTCCTCCTGGCCGCCCCCTCCGCCTCCCCCGTGCCCGTCGTCCTGCGCACGCCGCTGGGCGAGATCGAGATGCTGGTGGACGCCGGCCACGCCCCGGTGACGGCGGCCAACTTCCTGCGCTACGTGGACGCGGGCCATTACGACGGCGGCCGCTTCCACCGCACCGTGCGCCTGGACAACCAGCCCCAGAACCGCGTGAAGATCGAGGTCGTGCAGGCGGGGGTGGGGCCGGAGCGGGAGGGCGACGGCTTTCCCGCCATCCCCCTCGAGCGCACCACCGCCACCGGCCTGCGCCACCGGGACGGCACGGTGTCGATGGCGCGCGACGGGCCCGACACCGCCACCTCCGACTTCTTCATCTGCCTGGGCGACCAGCCCTCGCTGGACCACGGAGGCGCGCGCAACCCCGACGGCCAGGGCTTCGCCGCCTTCGGACGGGTGGTACGGGGGATGGAGGTGGTGCGCCGCATCCAGGCCGCGCCCGCCGACGGCCAGTCGCTGACGCCGCCCGTCCCCATCCTGTCCGCGCGGCGGGCGCCCGTGGCCGCGCGTCAGGGCGCGGGAGCGCGGGAACAGGAGCCATGAAGCAGCCCGGGTTGGCGGCCGTGCTCAGCTTCTTCCTGCCCGGGGCGGGGCAGATCTACAACGGCGACTTCCTCCGCGCGCTCTTCTGGCTGATCGTGACGCCCGGCCTCTGGATCGGCACGGGCGGGATGCTGGGCTGGGTCTGCCACGTCGTGGCGGCCTGGACCGCCCACCGCCGCGCGCACTGGCACAACCGGACGGCGGCTAGCGCCTCAACCACCACAGCACGAGGCTGAGCACGGCGCTCAGGAGGAGGCAGGTGGCCAGGGGAACGTAGGCCGTGAAGCTGCCCCGGCGCAGCACCAGGTCGCCGGGGAGGCGGCCCAGCCAGGGCACGCGGCCCCCCAGGGTCAGGACCAGGCCCAGGGCGGCGATGGCCAGGCCCAGCACGAGGAGGACGCGGCCGATCTCCGGCACGGTCAGGCGCGCAGGGTGGCCGCGCCCTCGTGCACCGTGGGGTACGCGGGGACCCAGCCCAGCTCGCGGCGGGCCTTCTCGTTGCTGACGCGCAGCTGCATGCGCGCTCCGATGGCCGCGTACGACCCCAGCAGGCGCGCCACCCACAGCGGGAGGGAGAAGGGGCGCGGGGCGCCGACGGCCTCCGCCACCGCGGTCGCGAACTCGCGCAGGGTGGCCGGCTGGTCGTCGACCACGTTGTAGACCTCGCCCGCCCGCCCGCCCTCCAGCGCGGCCACCGTGGCCGACGCGGCGTCCTCGATGTGGATCATGGGCAGGACGGCGCGGCCCCCGCCCAGCAGCGGCATCATCCGCCGGCGGAGGAGGCCGACCATGAAGTCCGTGGACCCCACGCCGGGGCCGTAGAAGACGCCGTAGCGGAGCGCGACGCCCTCGATCACCCCGCGCCGGCTGGCCCCCAGCACCTGCTCCTCCAGGGAGGCCACCGCGTCGAGCATCGGCTGGAAGTCGGGGTGCGGCGCGCGCGTCTCGAGGGCGCTCTCCTCGGTGGCGGGAGCATCCCGGGCTGGCCGGTAGGCCAGCGCGATCGACTCCGCCACGAAGCGCCGCGCGCCCGCGGCCAGGGCCGCGGCCATGAGGTTGGCGGTGCCCCGCGCGCGGAGGACGTTGGTCGCCTCGAGGTCGGAGGCCCGGAAGGCGCCCCTCTGGGGGATGGCGGTCAGAAGGTGGAGGACGGCCTGGGGAGAGGCGTCGCGCACGGCGTGGGAAAGGGCGACCTGGTCCAGGGCGTCCACCACCACGGGCCGGGCGCCGAGGCCCTCCAGCAGCGCACGCTTCTCCGGCGACCGCGTGAGGCCCACCACGTCGTGGCCACCGGCCGCCAGGCGACGGACCACGGGGCGGCCCAGCGCTCCCGTGGCGCCGGCGACCAGGACCTTCATGCCAAGGCTAAGGTACCAAGCCTGGGCCGGGGCGGAAGGCCCGAGCGCGGCGTTTCGTCAGCCGACGAGGTCGAGGCCGGGGAAGAAGTAGCCGATCTCGAAGCGCGCCGTCTCCGGGGCGTCGGAGCCGTGGATGGCGTTGGCCTCGATGGAGGCGGCGAACTCCTTGCGGATGGTGCCCGCCGCGGCCCTGGCGGGGTCGGTCGCCCCCATCACCTCGCGCAGGTGCGCGATCGCGTTCTCGCGCTCCAGGACCATGGGGATGCAGGGGCCCTGCGACATGAAGGCGGTGAGGCTGGCGAAGAAGGGCCGCTCGCGGTGGACGTGGTAGAACCCCTCCGCCTGCTCGCGGCTGAGGTGGCGCAACTGCAGGGCCACGATGCGGAAGCCTTCCTTCTCCAGGCGGGAGAGGATGGCGCCCGCCTTCCCCGCCTTCACCGCGTCGGGCTTCACGATGGACAGCGTTCGTTCGTTCAATGACCCCCCACCCTATCCCTCCCCACGCAGGGGGAGGGCAACACCGCGAGGCCCCGCGCTCCGTCGCCTGACCCCCACCCTATCCGTCCCGTTCACGCCTTCAGGGCCTTGGCCACGGCGGCGCCGATGTCGGCCGGCGACTTCACCACGTGGATCCCGGCCTCGCTCATGGCCTTCATCTTCTCGTCGGCGGTGCCCTTGCCTCCCGCGATGATGGCGCCGGCGTGACCCATGCGGCGGCCGGGTGGCGCCGTCTGGCCGGCGATGAACCCCACCACCGGCTTCCGGACGTGCTCCCTGACGTAGTCCGCCGCTTCCTCCTCGGCGCTGCCCCCGATCTCCCCGATCATCACGATGGCCTCGGTCCCCGGGTCCTCGTTGAAGAGGGCAAGGGCCGCGGTGTGGTTGGTGCCGATGATGGGGTCGCCGCCGATGCCGATGCAGGTGGACTGGCCGATGCCGAGCGCGGTGAGCTGGGCCACGGCCTCGTAGGTGAGCGTGCCGCTGCGGCTCACCACACCGACGCGGCCACCCTGGTGGATGTGGCCGGGCATGATGCCGACCTTGCACCGTTCGGCGGGACTGATGATGCCCGGACAGTTGGGGCCCACCAGGCGCGTGCGCCGCTCGCTCACGTAGCGCGCGGCCTTCACCATGTCGAGGGTGGGGATGCCCTCCGTGATGCAGACCACCACCGGGATGCCGGCGTCGGCGGCCTCCATGATGGCGTCGGCGGCACCGGGGGGGGGCACGAAGATCATGCTCACGTTGGCCCCCGTCTTGCGGACCGCCTCCTCCACGCCGTCGAAGAGGGGAAAGCCCTCGACGGTGGTGCCGCCCTTGCCCGGGGTCACCCCCCCCACCACGTTGGTGCCGTAGTCGCGGCAGCCCTGCGCGTGGAAGGTCCCGTGCTTGCCCATGCCCTGGACGAGCACGCGCGATGCCTTGCCCACGAGGACGCTCACCGGCCGCCTCCCGCCGCCGCCGCGGCCACCACCTTGCGCGCCGCCTCCGTCATGTCGTCCGCGGTCTCGAAGTTGAGGCCGGAGGCCTTCAGCATCTGGCGGCCCTTCTCCTCGTTGTTGCCCTTCATGCGCACGACCACCGGGTCCTCGACCTTGAGCTCCTTCACGGCGGCGATGACGCCCTCGGCCAGGACGTCGCAGCGCAGGATGCCCCCGAAGATGTTGATGAGGACGGCCTTCACGTCCTTGTCGCCGAGCAGGATGCGGAAGGCGTTGCGGATCTGCTCGGCGTTGGCCCCGCCCCCCACGTCGAGGAAGTTGGCGGGCGCGCCGCCGGCCAGCTTGATGATGTCCATGGTGGCCATGGCCAGCCCCGCCCCGTTGACCATGCAGCCGACGCTGCCGCCCTCCAGCTTGATGTAGTTGAGCCCGTGCTTGCTGGCCTCGACCTCCAGGGGATCCTCCTCGTCGAAGTCGCGCAGCTCCTTGAGCTCGGGATGGCGGTAGAGGGCGTTGTCGTCGAGGTTGAGCTTGGCGTCGAGGGCGATCAGGTCGCCGGCCCGCGTCTGCAGGAACGGGTTGACCTCGAGCAGGGACGCGTCGAGCGCCTCGAAGGCCCGGTAGAGGGTCTGCATGAAGGCCACCGCCTTCGGCAGGAGGGCCGGGGGGATGCCCAGCCCGAAGGCGAGCTTGCGCGCCTGGAAGGGCTGGAAGCCGGCCACGGGGTCCACCCCCTCCTTCAGAATCGCCTTGGGGTCCCGCGCCGCGACCTCCTCGATGTCCATGCCGCCCTGGGCGGAGGCCATGAAGACGGGCTGGCCGCTGGCGCGGTCCACGATCACGGCGAGGTACATCTCGCGCGCGCCCTCGAGGTCCAGGCCTTCCTCGACGAGGAGGCGCCGCACCACCCGCCCCTCCGGCCCGGTCTGGTGCGTGCGCAGGGTGGCGCCGAGCAGGGCCTTGGCGTGCTCCTCCGCCTGGTCCTCCGACCGGGCCAGCTTGATGCCCCCGGCCTTGCCCCGGCCGCCGGCGTGGATCTGCGCCTTGACCACCGCCGGGAAGCCGAGCTGCTTGGCGTTGGCCACCGCCTCCGCCACGCTGTAGGCGACGGCACCCCGGGGCACGGGCACGCCGAACCCGGCCAGCAGGGCCTTGCCCTGGTACTCGTGCACCTTCATCGGCGACCTCCGCCCGCGCCCTGGTCGGCCGTGGGCCCGGGAGAAGAGGCCGACGCGCCGGCGGGCGGGCCCGACATTCTATTGCCTATTTCGCGGGCCCGATGCCGAGCAGCTCGACCTCGAAGACCAGCGTCGCGCCGCCCGGGATGCCCGGCCGGCCGCGCTCGCCGTAGGCGATGGAGGCCGGGCAGACGAGACGGGCCTTCTCGCCCACCTTCATGCGCTGCACCCCTTCCGTCCAGCAGGGGATGACGCCGTTGAGGGGGAACTCCGCCGGCTGGCCGCGCTTGATCGAGCTGTCGAACTCCTTGCCGTCCACCAGCGTGCCGCGATAGTGCACGCGCACGGTGTCGGTGGCGGCGGGGCTCGCCCCCGTCCCCGGGCGGATCGTCTTGATGATGAGGCCGGAGGGCGTGCGCACGGCGCCGCCCTCCGCGGCCGCGGTGTCCGCGAAGGCCTGGCCCTTCGCCTTCTCCCCTTCCGCCCCCGCCTGCGTGCGCTGGGCGGCCATCTGCTGGACCTTGGGCCCGAACGCCTCGAGGTCCACCTCCTCCGTCTTCCCCGCCGCGGCGTCGGAGAGGCCGCGCGCCACGAGGGCGATCTCCTCGGGGCTGAGCTTCATGGGGGCCACGCTGCGGCCGACCATGAGGCCCATGGCGTAGAAGGTCTTCTGTTCCTCGGTCATCGGCGCCGGGGAGGTCTGGGCGGTGCTCGCGCCGCGGCAGGCCAGGACCAGCGAGGCGGTGGCGATGGTCAGGAGACGGCGAGAGGGCATGGAGGGTTCCTTTCCGGGTACGCGAAACGGGGGAGCATACACCGTAAGCTAGTGTGCCGTGAGCGACACGCACCTGCGGGGACACACCCCGGAAAGCCTGGCCGCGGCCTTCCCCGGCCTCCCGCTGGCCGTCGCCCGCAAGGTGTGCGCGCGCGTCGTGGGCGCCGACGTGGACGACCTGGGCGGGGTGCCCGGCCTCTCGCGGGAAGGAGCCGCGTGCCTGGAGGCGCACGGACGCCGCCACCGCCTGCGCGTGGTGGACCGGCGCCTGAGCACGGTGGACCCCTTCGTGAAGTACCTGCTGGCGGGCCCGGACGGCGCGCGCTTCGAGACCGTGCGCATCCCGCTGGAGCGGCCGCGCTGGAGCGTGTGCGTCTCCTCCCAGGTCGGCTGCGCGCTGGCCTGCGTGTTCTGCGCGACGGGCCGGCTCGGCTTCGCGCGCAACCTCGAGGCCTGGGAGATGGTGGAACAGGTGCTCGCGGTGCGCCGCACCTCGCCGGAGCGGCCGGTGACGGGCGTGGTCTTCCAGGGCCAGGGCGAGCCCTTCCAGAACTACGACAACGTCATCCAGGCGGCGCGGGTGATGAGCCACCCTTGCGGCCTGCGCCTGCGCGGAGAGCGGATCACCATCTCCACCGTCGGCCTCGTCCCCGTGATCGAGCGTTACACCGACGAGGGCCATCCCTACCGCCTGATCCTGTCCCTCACCTCGGCCTTCGACGCGAAGCGCGCGGCGCTCGTCCCCTCCGGCCGGCGCCACCCGGTGGCCGACCTGGCCGCCGCCGTGCGCCGCCACGCCGCCCGCCGGGGGGGCCCGGTGCACCTGGCCTGGGTCCTGATGGCGGGGGTCAACGACGGGGAGGACGAGGCGCACGAGCTCGGCCGGCTCTTCGCCGGCGTCTCCGTGCGGATGTCGGTGATCGACGTCAACGACCCGACGGGCCGCTTCGCGCGGGCCGGAGAGGCCGCGCGGTCCCGCTTCCTCGACGCCCTCGCGCGCCGCGGCGTCGGCTTCGTGCGCCGCTACTCGGGGGGGCCGGACGTCGACGCGGCCTGCGGCATGCTGGCCAACCGCGTCAGCGCCGTACCTGCACCTCTCCCCGCAGGAGGTTGAGGGGGCCGAAGGTGGGCGTGCCGAGGGGGCCCGCGTCCACTCCTACCGTGCCGTCCAGCGCGTAGTCGACGCTGGACCCGGTGGCGACCCGCGCCAGCACGTCCGCCAGGTCGGGGAGGCGCTGCAGGCTCACCGACACGTCGATGGGGAACTCCGTCTGCTCGTTGGCCTGGAGGGGAAGGCCGAGCGGCAGGTCCACGTCGGCCGCTTCCCGGCCGTCCAGCAGCAGGGTGCCTCGCACCGTGGACAGCGTCAGGGCGAAGGCGTTGGGGTTCTCCACGCGCGCGTGGATCCGCACCCCCGCGCGGGTCAAGCCGAAGAGCCGCAGCTCGGCCGGTCTCTCGTCGCGCTCGAACCGCGGCATCTGGACGAGGCCGCCCAGGCCGCCCAGCGTGGCGCAGGCCCAGAGCGCGCCCAGCGTGATCTGGATCACCAGCGCCCGGCGGAGCACTGCTCGGTCCATGCGCTGGTGCCGGTGCAACCGCTGTGCCCGTGGGGTGTCGCCCTGTCTCATGCCGATGACGGCCGGCGGCCGGGGCTCCGGCGCCCGTCGCTGCAAGCGGCTTCTTATCAGGCGCTTATGGGCGCGGTTGGCTGGTACGTCGGTTGCTTCCCTGGCTTCTGAATGCCTTCGAGGCATTCGGCCCACAGGAGGACGCAAATGAAGACACTGATCGGAACCGCCATCGGGGCGCTTGCGCTGGGCGGACTCCTCACGGCGCAAGCCATGAAGACCCCCACCGTCGAGGCCTCGAAGCTGCAGGCCGGCACGACCCTCACCGACGCACCCGCCGGCCCCGTGCTCGTCAACTGCGGCGAAGGCCGCCAGGCCCTCGTGAAGCCGGTGGCGCTCGGCCAGCCGCAGGTCGTGGAGTGCGTGAGCAGCGCGCTGGCTCTCCAGCCCTTCGGCACGGTGGCCGCCTTCCAGCCCCTGCCCACGGCGGCGCCGGCGGTGCAGGAGCGCGTGGTCTATCGTGACCGCGTCGTGACCCCGCGCACCGTGCGCACCTCGAGCCCGACGTACCGGACCGCGGCCTACGAGCCCCGGCCGGTGCAGACCACCCGCTCCTGGAAGAAGAGCGCGCTCATCATCGGCGGCGGCGCGGCCGCGGGCGCGGGCCTCGGCGCGGTCATCGACGGCGGCAGCGGCGCCAAGAAGGGCGCGGTGATCGGTGGCGTGGCGGGCACGGTGTACGACCTGGCCACCCGCAACAAGACGCGCTACGAGTAACGGCACCCCTTCATAACCAACGGCGATTCCCTCCCCGCCCTGGCCTCGCAAGAGGCCAGGGCTTCTCGTGCGCAGCGGGAACGGCCGCAGCTACTTCGGCACCTTCCGGGAGGGCGGGTACAGCGCGTGGTTCGCGGCGAGGGCGGCCTCGGCCCCCTCGAAGACGGCACTCACGACCTGGTGGGCGTGGGCGTCGGTCACGTCGCCGGCGGCGAAGACGCCGGGCAGGCTCGTGCGTCCCTTGTCGTCGGCGCGCACGTGGCCGCGGGGGCCGAGCGACACGCCGAGCGCGCGCAGCGGCTCCGTCCGCGGCGTGTGCCCCAACAGGCTGAAGATGTAGTCGACCTCCAGCACGCGCCCATCGGCGAGGGCGACCTGCAGGCCGTCGTCGCGCACGCGCACGCGCTCGATCCGGCCGGGACAGACGGCGAGGCCCTGGGCGTCGAGCTTGCGCCGGCAGCGGCCGGAGACCCGCCCCCCGTCCAGCACCAGGGCCACGTCGCGGGTGTAGGTCAGGAACTGCAGGGCCACGCGCCCGGCGGCGTCGTCGCGCCCCACCAGCAGCACGCGCCGGTCCCGGGTCCGCCAGCCGTCGCACACGATGCACCAGAAGAGGCGCTTGCCCACCAGCCGCCGCGCGCCGGGGAAGGACGGCCACCGGTCCTGGACGCCGGCCGCCCAGATCACCGTGCGCGCGGCCACGCTCCCGCGCGCCAGGCGCAGGCGGAAGCCGCGGCCGGAGCGCGCGAGGCCGCGCACGGTACCCGCGCGGAACCTCACCCCGAAGCGCGCGGCCTGCGCCTGCCCGAGGGACTGCAACCGGCGCGCGCTCAGGCCGCGCGGGAAGCCCAGGTAGTTGTCGGTCCGCTGGCCGTAGCTCCAGCGCCCCCGGCCGTCGTCGACCACGAGGGTCCGCCGCCGGAAGCGGCCCATGTACAGGGCGGCGGAGAGCCCCGCCGGCCCCGCTCCCACCACCACGCACTCCCACCTCAGTGGGCGCGCTGCCATCGTTCGCCGTTCCGGAGATAGAGGGTGCTCTGGTGAACGGTGAAGGCCTCGCCCGTCCAGCGGCGCACGTCGAAGCGCACGCGCGCGGGCTCCACCGCGATCAGGTTGTAGGCGTTGGGCTCCATCCGCCGGCGATGAGAAGTGGCGGTGCCCGCCTGGGCCACGAGGATGGAGCGGCGCAGGAGGTGGTGGTCGCGCACGTCCGCGGTGTAGCCCTCGTGCAGGTGGCCGGCCAGCATCAGGTCCACGCCGCAGGCCTCGGCCGCGGCCAGGGCGTGCGCGGCCCCGTCCACGATGGGCGGCGCGTCCTCGCGCGGGGGCGGGACGAAGGGGTGGTGGGTGACCACCACCTTGAAGACCTCGTCGGGCAGCGCGCGGAGGCGGCGGCGCAGGGTCTCCGCCTGCTCCTCCTCCACCCGGCCGTGCTTCCAGCGGTCCGCCCGCGCCGTGTTCAACCCGACCACGGCCAGCGCCTCGTCCCGGAACCAGGCCTGGTCCTCGTGGCCGACGAAGCGGCGGTAGCGGCCCAGCGGGCTGAGCATCCGCCGCGCGAGGTCGAAGAGCGGGATGTCGTGGTTGCCCGGCACGCTCAGCCACGGCGCCGGCAGCGCCTCGAGGAAGGCACGCGCGGCGCGGAACTGGGCGCGCCGCGCCCGCTGCGTGAGGTCGCCGCTCACCACCACCAGGGAGGGTGCCTCCGCGCGCAGGTCCTCCAGGAGGCCGGCCACGACCTCCGGGTCCTCGCTCCCGAAGTGCAGGTCGGAGAGGTGGGCCAGCGTGCGCACGCGCGCTCAGGCCCCTGCGGGGTCGGGCGCCAGCACCCGCAGGGCGCGCGGGCGCACGCGGCAGCGCACGTGGCGGCCGAGGTCCAGGACCTCGCCGTCGACGGCCACGCGGAGGTGTCGCCGCGCGCTGCGGACCTCGAGCGCCGGGAGGCACACGCTCTCCAGGTCGCGCGCCGCCTCCACGCGGCCGAGCAGAGCGCGCGCGGCCAGGCCGAACAGCCCCCACCGGCCGGCGGGGCGGGCCACGTACAGGCACAACTCGCCCAGGTCGAGCCCTTCC
This sequence comes from Vicinamibacteria bacterium, assembly GCA_036556965.1. GTDB lineage: Bacteria > Acidobacteriota > Vicinamibacteria > Fen-336 > Fen-336 > DATBIO01. The sequence continues at coordinate 2,608 of DATBIO010000243.1, read as the reverse complement.
CGCCGGCCGAAGGCCGCCGTGCCGTAGCGGTTGTTGCCCACGAAGACCAGCGGGGTGGTGAGGGTCCAGGTGCGGCCGGGCAGCACGAGGGAGAGGCGCTGGAGCGGCATGCGGCGCAGGTTGCGCCACGAGGCCTTCAGGGTGGCGAGACGCTTGGGCAACCCCTGCTCCTCCCGCAGGCGGTCGCGCAGGACCACCATCTCCGGGTAGAGGCCGATCGAGCAGTTGTTGATGAACGTGCGCCCCTCGATCTCGCCCACGTCCACGGCGCGCGCGTTGCCCCGGGCGATCACCTCCACCGCGGCGGGGAGATCCAGGGGGATCCCCACGTCGCGGGCGAAGTGGTTGCGCGTGCCCAAGGGCAGCACCCCCAGGGGGCGAGGGCTCCCGGCCAGGGCGGCCGCCCCGGCGCTCACCGTCCCGTCACCGCCGGCCATGACCAGTGCATGCGTGGACGCCTCTCCCGCTTCGCGGGCGGCGGCGGTCAGGTCGGCGGCGGCCACCCGCCGGACGTCGGCCTCGAGGCCGCGCTCCCGGAAGGCGCCGGCGATGCGCCCGGCCAGCGCGGGCTGATCGTTTCCCGCGCCGCCGGCCGAGGCATTCAGGATGACGACGGCTCTCATGTCGGGCCCCGGCCCGGGAGACGGACGCGCGCCGACTACGGTACGGCGGTCAGACGACTCGACGGCCGCTGATCAGCTGGATCAGCACCACGGCGATGGCGATGACGAGCAGGATGTGGATGAACCCGCCCATCGTGTACGAGCTCACCATCCCGAGCAGCCAGAGCACGAGCAGGATCACGAAGATCGTCCAGAGCATGGCGTCTCCTCAGTGGAGGCGCGCCGGCGCGGACCGGACGCGGCGAATCCTTGGCAACCCGCGCGGCGGCGTGACGCACGTCACGCCCCTCGCCGCGCGCCGCATGCCTGCGTGTGAGCAATCGGCGTGCCATCCCCAAGTCCGTGAAACCACGTCGCCGCGGCATGCCCCGGTGTAAGACGGTCACACCCATAATAGAAAGTAGGAGAGCAAGGTGAGGGGGCGCAGGAGCTGGTGGGCGCCGTTCGCGGCGGGACTGGCCGCCGGAGGCGGCGCCCTGGCCGTGGCGCAGGCCCTGGCCAGCTCGCGGCGCCGGAGCATCGATCCCCTCCTCGTCAAGGGCCGCCTCCAGCACGCGGAGCACCCCACCGCGGTCATCGTTCCCGGCATCCTCGGCAGCGGCCTCTTCCGCGAGAACGGCACCCCGGTCTGGCTCAACGTGCGCAACGCCGTCGGCTACTACAACCTGAGCCTTCCCTTCACCGTCCCCTTCTCCGAGAGCCGCGACGACCTCGTGCCGAAGGGCCTCCTCGGCGCGCAGACGCGCGTCCCGCGCCTGTTCGGGTTCACCGAGTACTACGACCTCCTCGAGCTGCTGACCGCGGCCGGCTTCGAGGACGCGACGGCGGCGCCGGACGACGCCGCCCTGCGCTTCCACGTCTTCTCCTACGACTGGCGGCGCGACCTCGTGGAGTCCGCGCGGCGGCTGCACGAGACCCTCGAGGAGCTGGCCGCGCGCGAGGGCAACCCGGAGGCGCGCTTCGACCTCGTGGGCCACAGCATGGGCGGTCTCGTGGCACGGTACTACCTCCGCTACGGCGGCGCCGAGCCGGGGGGCCCGGTGACATGGGCGGGCGCCCGCCGCATCCGCCAGCTGGCCCTGGTGGCCGTGCCCAGCGGAGGCGGGATCCACGCCCTCGACGTCCTCCTCAACGGCGCGCGCCTGGGCTTCTCGTACACGACGCTGGCGGCCATGGTGGTGGCGCGGATGCCCTCGGTGTACCAGCTCCTCCCGCCCCGGGAGGTGCCCAGCCTGGTGGACGCCGCCGGCGAGGACGTGCCCGCCGACCTGCACGACCCCGCCACCTGGGAGCGCTTCGGATGGGGACCGTACGCCGCCAACGGCGCGCGCCGCGCCTACGCGAGCGAGGCGGAGCGCGAGGCGCACCGCGTCTTCCTGGCCGCGGCCCTCGCCCGCGCGCGCGCCCTGCACGAGGCCCTGGGCCGACCCCCCGAGGAGCGGTGCCCGGTGCGCGTGGCGGTGATGGGCGGGGACACCCTGCCCACGCTGGCCCGGGCCGTGGTCAGCGACCGCCCGGGGACCTCGCCGCGGTTCGAGACCGTCAACCGCACCGACGCCCAGTCGATGTTCGAGGCGGGCGACGGGCGCGTGACCCGGGCCAGCCTGCTCGCCTCGCACCTCCCCGGCGCCGACCACGACGAGCACGGGTGCGGCCTGCCCGAGGCCACCCACATCTTCGTGGGGGCCGCGGACCATCACGGCATCTACAGCGAGCACACCTTCCAGAGCATCCTCCTGCGCTGGCTGCTCAAGCCCCACCGCACGCAGGGGGATCCGCTGGAGCGGCGGAGGAGCTGAGGGCTCAGACCCCGTCGCGGAAGAGGGGCATGCGGGCGGCGATCTCGTCCTCCCCGATCTCCGCGCACAGGGACCGCAGGGCGTCGCGGCGCGCGCCGCGCCAGCGCAGGTCGTCGAGCGCCTCCGGCAGGGGCACGTCCGTGCGCAGCCGGGCCAGGCGGCGGTAGAGCAGCGCGTCCGCGCGTC